>WRBL01000180.1 GCA_009784565.1 Streptosporangiales bacterium
CTGCGGCAGGAAGTGGACCTGGAACACTGGCCCTCGTTCGGCGCGTCCTTCGCCGAGCTTGAGGACCTGCTGTCCGGACTGGCCGCCGGCGCCTACGGCGCTCCGCCCGCCACGGTTACGGTGGTTTCCGGGGACGTGCATCACAGCTACCTGGCCCCGGTCTCTGTACCCGGGGCCGGGCCGTCCGGGACCGCCGTCTGGCACGCGGTCTCCTCGCCGGTACGGAACCTGATGCCCGGCAACATGCGCCGCGCCTACGCCCTGGCCAGTTCGGCTCCCGGCGGCCTCGCGGGAACGATGGTCGCCCGGCTGGCCGGCGCCCGGCGCCCCCGGATCAAGTGGAAGGTCACGGCGGGCCCGTGGTTCGCCAACATGCTCGCCACCCTGAGCTACGAGGGCCGCTCCGCCCGGATCCGTTTCGACCGTTCGTCGCCGTCGGGCCTGGAACCGGTCCACGAATCGTCCCTGACGGCCGAGTAGAGGCGCATGTCCCGCCGCTGACCGCCGATCTCCTGATGGCTGCGGAGCAGGCCCTCGAAGGCGTACCCGGCGCGTTCGGCGGTCCGGACCGAGCCGGTGTTCCACGGTTTGATGTAGAGCTCGACGCGGTGCAGTTCCGGGATGGTCCAGGCGAAGGCGGTCAGCGCCCGGAGCGCGGCCGTCGCGAAGCCGTGCCCGCGCGCGCCCGGCGCGACGGAGTACCCGGCGTCGGCCCGGCCGTGCCTCAGCTGGGTCAGCCACAGCCCGATGCCGCCGACGGCGCGCCCGGCGGCCGCGTCGGCGATGGCGAACGAGAACCCGGTCCCTTCGGCCAGCCGCCCGCGCTGACGGTCGATGTAGGCCTGCGCCTCCCCGTCGCTGGCGTCCCGCGGCAGGGTGCCGATTAGTGGGATGTACGGGTCGGCCGACATCTCCCGAACCATGTCCCGGTCCTCGTCGCGGAACCTCCGCAGGACGACCGGACCGCAGGCGGGAAGCTGCTCCGGCCAGGGCGGCAACTGCGGCGTGGTCATGGACCGGCACGCTATCGGCCGGACCGGCGGGAACGGAAACTATTTCCTCCGGCCGTCGCGATTTCCCGCCCTCTGATCAGCGGTACCAGAGAAAGGGTGCCGAGGCCGCCTGCACCGGCGCATCCCGCTCAGCCATGTAGCCGAGCCCCGGACCACGTTCCAAGGTTTTCAACCGGTGGCAAGGATCCGCCGGACCGGAGGCGCCCCGGTCTTGGGCGCCGAGGACCGCCGGATTCGCGGCAGGCCTTTGATCGAAGGCCATCCCGGTCACCCGGGCGCGCGTAGATTTGCAATGACATTATCAACGATCTTGCTCCGGGCGCCGTGACCAGCTCTAATAGTGGAAAGGTGCAATTTCTGGTTGGGGATGCTGGCAGGTTTTGTATTGCCAGATTCCAAACTCGTACCTGCCTTCGTGCGTCACGGCTATCCGCCTTCCACCGGACCGTAATGAATCAAGATGGAATACATCATTCCTGGTCAGAGGCCGTTTTTGCTTGCGTTTTCCTGGAACGTGATGAATCCTGTAATTGGGCTCGCGCAGCGGTCCGGGGGGCGGTCCGCCATGGAGATGGTCTGTTCATTTCCGGTGGATATAAAAAATGCCTCATGAGGGACAGAGTGGCATCATGGAACGGTTGGGGTCTGGCGCCAGTTTCAGTGGCGGTGTGCAAGCGCTGGGGGATGAGAGCCTGACGTTCCGGTATCTCGTCGCGGTAGATGTCGCGGGCTACAGTCAGCGCCACACGGCCCAGCAGGCCAGGACCCAGGATGCTCTGGAGACGGCGCTGGGCCGGGCCGCCGAGGCCGCCGGCCTGAACCGCGACCGCTGGTACCGGCTGCCCAGCGGAGACGGGGAACTCTCCGTTCTCCCGGACGGGACCGACGGTCTGTCACTGGTGGCTGACTACCCGCGCGAACTGGCCTGCAGTCTCGCTGAGGTGAACCGGGAAAACCGGCAGCCCCGGGTACGGGTCCGCCTGGCCATTCACCATGGAGCCATAGCGCCAGGTCGTTTCGGTCCGGTAGGAAAAGCCTTGGTCGCGGTCTCGAGGCTGGTGGACGCCGCGGCCGTGCGGCAGCAGCTTCGCCAGAGAAACGATCTTGATGTCGCGCTGATTGTCTCCGCCGCCCTCTACGACGAGGTTATCGAAAGCAGGCTGCACGGCCTCGACCCCGGTGACTTCCGCCGCGCGACCGTGAGGGCGAAAGGGATTTCCTATGCCGGCTACCTGTGCGAAACTAATCTCGGCGCGCCCGGGGAACGCGTCCTTGGATTAGTCCCGGTCACCGTCCGCCGTTCGCCCAGCGTTCGAAGATCTTCAGGACCGCGATGGCGTCCTGCCCGCCCAGGCCCTGGGCCCGGCCCATCTCGAAGACCTGGTGCACGATGCTGGCCGTCGGCATCACGTAGCCCTCGTCGTGCGCCAGGCGCAGCGCGAGCCGCAGGTCCTTCTCGCCCAGGTCGAGGGAGAACCGGGGCGAGTAATCGTCGGCCAGCACGTACGGGATGCGTTTGGTGAAGTGATGCGACCGGCCGCCGGACCGGCTGAGCACGTCATACAGGCGCTCGGCGTCGAGCCCGAGGGTGGTGCCGAGCGCGAACGCCTCCGCCGCGACGACGACGTTTCCCATCGACATGACGTTGTTGACCAGTTTCACGGCCTTGCCCTGGCCGACCTCGCCGACATGCTCGACGGTCCCGAGGACGTCCAGCACGGCTGAGGCCCGGCGCAGCGCCGTCTCGGGCGCGCCGGCCAGCAGGACCAGCGATCCCTTCAGCGCCTCCGCGGGCCCGCCGCTCACCGGCGCGTCGATCACCGTCACGTCGTGGCTCCGGGCCTCCTCGGCGACCAGGGACATGGTCGCCGGGAGGATCGTGCTCAGCTCAATGAGGACCTTGCCGGAAAGACGGCCGAGCAGACCGCTGTCCAGCACCGCGGCCGTGACCGCCTGATCGTCGGGCAGGCTGGTGAGGACGAAGTCCCCGAGGTCGTCCGACGACGGGTCCACGGCCCGGGCGCCGTCGGCGGCCAGCCGGGCGACCGCGTCGGCTGAGATGTCGTAGACGCCGGTGTCGATGCCGGATTCCGCCAGCCGCCGCGCGACGGATCCGCCCATCACGCCCAGCCCTATCACGGTAACGCTTGTCTGCATCCTTCCTTCGTCGCATGCGGCAGGCCAGTGCGCAAGGCACGTCAGTCGAGCCAGCGCAGGGGGTCTGCGGTTGTCCCGGGCGGGGAAAGACGGGTAACGCCAGCCCACCGGTAGCGCGGAGCGCGTCCAGCTTGACCCGGACTGCGGCGGCCTGGGGGACTTGAAGGTCTTCGTAGATCTCCAGTGCCCGCCGCCAGGCATCCCTGGCCCTGGATGAATCTCCGGCGGCCTGGCAGGTATCGCCGATGTGCACGCGGGTTTCCGCCTCGGACCAGCGGTCACCGAATTCCCGGAAGACGCCGAGCGCGCGCTGGTAGCACGCAGAGGCTTCTGCGAGATTTCCCAGGTGGTGCTCGGCAAAGCCCAAGGTGTCCCAGGACTGTCCCTCAACCATGCGGTTGCCGAAGTCCCGGGCGAGGGAGATTGCCTGTCGGCAATGATCGCGGGCCTTCTCGTAGTCGCCGAGAAGCGTGTGGAACCAGCCCAGGTTGTTGAGCATGTCCGCCTCGGCGTGCCTGTCGCCGACGGCCCGGTAGAGGTGGAGCGCTTCCTCTCCGTGGGCGAGGGCATCAGCGTGGCGACTCTGGCGGTCAGCCAGGACTCCGAGATTCTGGCAGACCTTCGCCTCACCGAGGTGATTGCCGAGCCGCCGGTAGAGCTCCCGGCTGCTGTCGAAGTGGCTGAGAGCCTGCCCGTAGTCGCCGAGCAGCACGAACGCGCCGCCGAGCAGGCGGCTGCAGAAGGCCTGCGCCGCGGTATCGCCCAGCCGGGTCGCGGCCGCCAGGGCCGTGCGCTGGACGGCCGTCGATTCGGAGTAGTAGCCGCGGGTGTCCAGGAACCGCATCATGGTGATGGGGATCTGCCAAGCGTAGGCGTCGAATCCGTCACTGTCCGCGAGGGCGGTAGCGGAGAGCAGCACGCGGAGCTCAGCATCGAACCAGGCCAGGGCCTGCCGATGGTCGGGAAGGGGCTCGGGCGCCGTCCCTGGCCGGGGCGGGACGAGAGCGATGGTCTCCCGGGCCGGGTCGAGCAGCCCGGCGGCGGTGCTGGCAGTGTGCAGGTAGTGGTCGAGGACGCGGCCGACGGCCTCACGACGGTCAGCTTCGCTGTCGGCCTGGCGGGACTGGTCGGCGGCGTAGGCGCGCAGCAGGTCGTGGAAGACGTACCGGCCGGGAGCGTGCTCGGTGATCAGGTGGGCGCGGGCCAGTTCGCGCAGCAGGCGCCGGGCGCCGGCGCGGGTTGTCCCCGTCATGCTGGCGGCGGCCGGAAGCGAGACGTCGGGGCCGGAGTGCAGGCCCAGTAGCCGGAAGAAGCGCGCGGCATCCGTGCCGAGCTGGCTGTAAGACCAGGAGAACACGGCCCGGACGCTCGTGGTCGGGTCACCGGATTCCAGGGCGTCGAGAAGGCCGGCCATGTCCCGCAGTTCCGCGGCGAGAGCGCTGAGCGGAAAGCCGGGCCGGGCGGCGGCGCGCGCCGCCGCGACGGCCAGGGCAAGCGGAAGGTGCCCGCACAGACGGGCGATCTCGTCGACGGCCTCCGGCTCGTCCTCCGCCTGGCTGTTGCCGATCCGGCTGGTCAGCAGCTGAATGGCTTCCTGGCGATCGAGGACATCCAGGGTAAGGAGGCGCGCTCCGTCGGCCGCGGACAGTCCGGACAGCTGGCTGCGGCTGGTGACCAGCACGAGGCTGCCCGGGCTGGGGGGCAGCAGCGGCCGGACCTGCTGTTCATCGCGGGCGTTGTCCAGCACGATCAGCATCTTCCGGTCCGCCAGCAGGCTCCGGTACAGGCCGGCCTGCGCGTCCGGCCGGGCGGGAACGCGCTCGGCGGGCACGCCCAGAGCGTCCAGGAACCCCCGAATAACCTCCTCCGGAGCGACCGGGACCCCGGAGGGGCCGAAGCCGCGCAGGTTCACGTGGAGCTGGCCGTCGCCAAACCGGCCCGCCGCCAGGTGCGCCCAGTGCAGGGCGAGGGCTGTCTTCCCGATGCCGGCGGTGCCGCCGATCGTCGAGATCGCCACCGCCCCTGGTGTGCCCGCCGCATCGTCCAGCAGCCGGGCCAGCGCGGTCAGCTCCGCGGCCCGCCCGGTGAAACCGGCCGCTTCGGCGGGCAGTTGCCGCGGCACCGGCGGCGCGGCACCCGGCCGGACGCCCGTCCGTCTGGGATCCGGCCCGTCCAGCAGTTCCTCGACCCGTTCGGGGGAAACCCGCAGAGCCCTGGCCAGCTTCGGCCGCAGCCAGGGCAGCGGCTGGGTCTCACCGCGCTCCCAGCGCGCCACTGTGGTCGGGTCCACGTCCAGCAGTCCGGCGAGCTGTTCCTGGGTCAGCCCCACCGCCTTGCGTCGCTGCGCCAGCCTCCGCCGACGCGCCACGTGCTTGTCCCCGCTCCCCGACATTGCCGTCTCCGCTGTCCGAAACGATCGGTCTACCGTGCTAGTCGGCATATATATGGCTATGCAATTTTATTGCCCTGAGGTTCCGGCAGGCTAACGGCGTGCATGCACGATCAGTGCCTGATTCGCGCCCTGGATGCCCGGACCTGAGGCTGGTGTCATCGAGGTCGTTACCGGTCGCCAATCTGTAGGAGCGGGACATGACCGACGGCCTTTCTTCCCTGTCCACGGACGAATTCATCAAGAGCGTCGAAGCTGCCGCCGCGAAATTCGACTCGGCCACGTATCCCCAGCAAAATCTCCCCGCTGACGACTGGAGCCTGCTGGTCAAGGCGGGGGTGCTATTGCCTACCCTGCCGCGTGAGTACGGAGGCCGGGACAGTCACGTCGAGATGTGCCGGATCATCGAATCCGTGTCGGAACTGAACCTGCCGCTCGGCATGTACCTGACGGTTATCACCAGCGTGGCGCTGCGTCCCATTGCGCTGTACGCCACCGAGGAGGCCAAGCGGGAAGTCCTTTCCGAATTCGCAGGAGACGACCCGATGATTTGCGGGTTCGCCGCCACCGAGCCGGGCTGCGGGTCGGCGCTGTCCAGTATGACTACCGGTTTCACCGAGACCGGGCACGGCTATCGCATCCAGGGCCGCAAGCACTGGCAGGCGTTCAGTTCCTCCGCGCACTGGTGGCTGGTCGCCGCGAAGAGCACCGTCGGCGGCCGTCGGCGGTACGGCTATTTCATCGTCAAGCGCAGCGAGGGATTCCGCACGATCGAGCCGTACGAGCCGCTTGGCCTCAAGGTCATCGACTACGGGCTCAACGAGATCGACGCCAGCGTGCCCCGGCACCGGCGGATCCAGGCTCCCGACGACGGCCTCCAAGCGGCGGCCGAGATGCTCATGGCGTCCCGCTCGATGATGGCCGCCATGGCCAGCGGCTTTCTGCGCCGTCTCGCACGCGAAGCCCAGGCCTACGCCGATAACCGCCCGGTCGGGCCCGCGCCCCTGTCGGCCATACGGTTCGCCCGCTACCGGCTAAAGGCGATCGAGACATCAGCGGCAATCGCGGCCGCGCTCAACCATTACCTGGAAATCAGCCTCGACATGAAGTCCTCGATGCTCGGCTCGCTACCCGCGGTCCACGCCATCAAGACTGTCGCCACCGAGCGGATGTTCAGCGCGGCCCACCACTACCAGCAGCTCACCGGAGGCGAGGGCTACCGCTGCGGATCGTCCACCAACATCGCCGCGCAGGCGTTCCTCGACGCCCGCGTCTACACCATCTTCGACGGTACCAATGACCTGCTCAGCCAGCAGCTCACCGAGCACTGCCTCGCCCGGCTTGGCGGGAAGACCCTGAGCGATTTCCTCTCCGCCTGGCCACTCACCGCGCCGGCCCTCGCCGGGCACGGCGTTGACCTGACTTTCCTCGACCGGAAGCTTGATCAGGAGCACCGTGTCCTGGCCGGGCGGGCCATCGCGTACGCTTTCGCGATGACGCAGGTCATGAACTGGGCCAGTCGGACCGGGGCCGGTGACACCGCGGGCGACGCCGTCGAATTCCTCAAGGCCGACATCGCCCAGGTCGCCACCGAGTTCGGGCTCCTGGACACCGGAATCCTCGAAACGGCCTTATCTCACCGGTGCCTGACCGGCAGGCGCTTGATGCCGTTGAGTCACTGCGCGGGCAGTTTCCAGCGGACGATGCAGAAGCCGTGGTCGAGCGCCGCCGTCAGGGTCTGCGGCTCCAGGTGGCCGTCGGGCAGCCGGGGAATCGGCACGAACTTCGCGGCCCGAGGGTTCTCGCGGGCGATGACATTCAGCAGCCGCTCCAGCTCGGCGGGCTCGGTGACGAGTTCCGGGGTGGCGGTGACGTCGCGGCCGCGCAGCCGTAGCCGGACCGGCCGGCCGTCGCGGAGGTTCAGCGTCCACCGCCCGCCGCCGAGCGGGGTCGGGAACGGCAGTCCGAGGACCGAACGGATCGGGACGTTGACCGCCCGCATGATCCGGGCGCGTCGCCGCATCGCGGCGGGATCGGGAGCCATGATGATGTTCCTTTCGTTCAGACCATAACCGCGCCGCCGGCGACGTCGAGGACCGTGCCGGTGATCCAGCCGGCCTCGTCGGAGACGAGGAACGCGGCGGCGCGGGCCACGTCCTCGGGGGTGCCGAGGCGCCTGAGCGGGTGGGCGTCGGCCAGTGAATCCTGGACTCCGGCGGGAATTCGCTCCCGGTTCCGGGAGGTCAGGATCGTCTCGGGGGCGATGCAGTTGATCCTGACCCCGCGGGGCCCGGACTGGGTGGCGGCGTCCTGCGTGAGCAGCGCGAGACCCGCCTTGGCCGCCGCGTAGGCGACCGGGGAGCGGTCGCCGGCTCGCCGGCCGGAGGTGGAGCCGATGGTGACGACGCTGCCGTGTCCGCGTTCCTTCATGCCCGGAAGGAAGCACTTCAGGGTGAGGAACGTGGCCAGCAGGTTGGCGTCCACCGTGGCCCGGAATCCCTCTTCCGGGATGTCTTCCAGCGGCGCGGGCGGCGTGAGGTTGCCTCCGGCGTTGGCGACGAGGATGCTCACCGGGCCCCAGGCTTCCTCGACCTGGTGGCGGATCCCGTCGAGGTCCGGCGAGCGGGTGACGTCGCCGGTGACCACGAGGGACGTGCCGCCGTCACGGGCGATCGCGGCAGCGACCGTGTCGGCCGCGTCCCGGTCGCGGCCGTGGACGGCGACCGCGGCGCCGCGGCGGGCGAGTTCGGCGGCGACGGCCGCGCCGATCCCGCGTGAGCTTCCGGTGACCAGGGCGACCTGGCCGTCGAGCGCGTTCATGACATTTAAGTTAGATATCTAAGAGTTAGAAGTCAAACGATTAGATATCGAAGATTTGATAGAGTAGACCGCGTGGCGCCATCGTTTCCCGTCCCGATCGGCCTGTCGCTGAACCAGGCCGCCCGTACCGTCGAGCGCGCCTTCGACGAGGCGCTCGCGGAGGCCGGAGGCACGCTGCCGGTGTGGCTGATCCTGCTCAACCTGAAGATCGGCAAGCCCGGCAACCAGCGGGAACTGGCCGAGGCCGTGGGTGTCCGCGAGGCCACCCTGACCCACCACCTGAACGCCATGGACAAGCGCGGACTGATCACCCGCCGGCGGGACGCCTCGAACCGGCGGGTCCACGTGGTCGAGCTGACCGAGGACGGCGAAGCCGCGTTCCTGCGGCTGCGGGAGGCCGCGATGGCCTTCGACGCGAGGCTCCGCCAGGGGCTGTCCGCCGAGGACGTGGACCGCCTCGGGGTCCTGCTCAGCGTCCTGTCCGCCAACGCCGCCGGGGCGAGGCGTAATGATTCGGTCACGGGACTGACCTTATGAGACTCCCATCAGCCCGGCCAGGTTCCCGCCCATGATCGCGGCCTGGTCGGTCTCCGGCAGTGTCTCCAGCTCGTCGACCCAGGTGACCGGGTCGAACATGCCCTCGGGGTGCGGGTAGTCGGAGCCGAAGACGACGCGGTCGGCCCCGACCGCGGCGACCAGGTCCAGGACGTTCTCCTCGTGGAACGGGTGGACGTAGATGGACCGCTTGAACGTGACCAGCGGATCTTCGTCGAACGCGTCCGGGGCGACGGCGTAGACCTGGCGGAGGGTCTCCAGCAGCGGGTGGACCCAGGAGCTTCCGTTCTCGACCGGCATGAACCGCAGCTTCGGGAACCGGGTGGCCAGCCCGTGGCCGATGATCGAGGAGACCGTGTCCTTGATCATCCGGGCCTCGCCGTGCACGATGTGCCAGAAGCCGCTGCGCGACCGCTTGAACGGCAGGTGCTCCTGTGCGGTGCCGTCCCACTCGTTGATGTAGCGCTGGAAGCCGTCGTCGGAGGCGTGCATGCCGACCAGCACGCCGGATTCCTCGACCTTTTTCCAGAACGGGTCGAACTCCGGCACCGCGAACGAGCGCCGCGCGCCGCCGACGCCGGGCACCGGGGCGGGCCGGACCAGGATCGCCCGCGCCCCGCGGGAGATGACCCGCTCGAACTCGGCGATCGCCTCGTCCACGATGGGCAGCGTGATGACGGGCGTGGGGAAGATCCGGTTCTCGAAGTTGAACGTCCAGTGCTCGTACATCCACTCGTTGAGCGCGTGGACGACGGCGTGGGTGGCCTTCGGGTCGTCGGCCAGCCGCTCCTCCAGGAGGCTGGCCAGGGTGGGCCACATCATGGCCCGGTCCAGGCCGAGCTCGTTCATGAGCTCGAGGCGGTCGGCCGGGTTGAAGTACGCGGGCGGCGACTCGATGTACCGGGGCGGCGCGGTCCGTTCCTTGTCGCCCGGCTTCGGGGCCCGCGGGGCGCGCGCGTGCGGGTTCTTGAGCTGGAACTCCAGCTCCTGGGCCCCGGGCGGCGCGACCTTGTTGAACGTGGGGTTGGGGATGTACTCGCTGATGACGTTGCGAAGAGCGATCTTCGTCCGGCCGTTGACCTGCACGTACTTGACCAGGCCCGCGTACTCGGGATCCAGGTACTTCGTGAACGCGTCGGTCGTCTCGTACATGTGGTTGTCGGCGTCGAACACCGGATAATTCAGCTGACGGGCCATGAGGTCAGACTAGAAACAAAAACTGGACTCTGTCTAGATTCTCCGGCAGCATGACACGCATGATCGAGTTCGGGATCTACCTGCCGCAGGTCGGCCTCGGCTTCGAGGACATCCTCGACCGGGCCCGCACCATGGAGCGTCTCGGCTACGACGCGCTCTGGATGTATGACCACCTCTACGCGCCCGGCGCGCCCCAGGCCCCCTCGCTGGAGGCCTGGACCCTGGCCACCGCGCTGCTCGCCCGGACCTCGCGGCTGCGCGCGGGACACATGGTCACCTGCAACAACTTCCGTCACCCGGCGGTGCTGGCCAAGATGGCGGCCACGCTGGACGTCATCTCCGGCGGGCGGCTCGAATTCGGGATCGGGAGCGGCTCGGTCGAGCTCGAGCATGAGCAGGCGGGCCTGCCCTGGGGGCCGGCCCGGGAACGCTCGGCTCGGCTGGAGGAGTCCCTGGAGATCATCACCCGCATGTTCGCCGAGCCCGGCGGCGCCACCTTCAAGGGCGAGCATTACGAGATCCGCGACCTGCCCTGCCTGCCCGCCCCGGTCCAGCGGCCCCGGCCGCCGGTTCATGTCGGCGGCGCCGGGCCGAAGTTCACCCTGCCGCTGGTCGCCCGGTACGCCGACGTGTGGAACGTCCCGACCTACGCGCTCGACCGCGTCGGGGAGCTCAGCCGCCGCCTGGACGAAGAGTGCGAGAAGATCGGGCGCGACCCGGCGACCATACGCCGTTCGGTCGAAGCCGTTCTTGTCATCGCCGAGCCCGCCGACCTGGATGCCGCCCTGACCCGGGCCCGCCGGCACTACGGGCACCCGGGGTTCGGCCTGGACGCGGGCGGCCTGGCCGGAAACCCCGATCAGATAGCCGAACGGATCTCCGTTCTCGCCGGCGCCGGAATCTCCTCGTTCGTGTTCTTCACCCACGACCGGGCCAGCACGTCCACCCTGGAACTGTTCGCGGAGGCGGTGATGCCCCGTGTCACCGGTAGCGGACCGGCAGGTGCTTGATGCCGTTGAGCCAGCCGGACCGCAGCCGCTCCGGCTCGCCGGCCTTCGCGATGCCGGGCAGGGCGTCGGCGATCGCGCCGAACATCAGCTCGATCTCCAGCCGGGCCAGGCTGGCGCCCAGGCAAAAGTGGGTGCCGGTGCCGCCGAAGCCGAGATGCGGATTGGGGTCGCGCGTGATGTCGAACCGCCCGGGATGGTCGAAGACCTCCTCGTCGAAGTTGGCCGACCGGTAGAAGATGCCGACCCGCTGCCCCTCCTTGATCTCCTGGCCGCCGAGTTCGGTGTCGGCGGTCGCGGTCCGCTGGAACGAGGTCACCGGCGTCGCCCACCGGACGATCTCGTCGGCGGCCGTCTGGGGCCGCTCGGAGCGGTACAGCTCCCACTGGTCCGGATGCTCCAGGAAGGCGAGCATGCCGTGCGTAATCGCGTTGCGGGTGGTCTCGTTGCCCGCGACCGAGAGCATGAGCACGAACCAGCCGAACTCGTCGGCCGACAGGCTGCCGCCCTCGGCCGAGGCGTCGGTCAGCTTCGTGACGATGTCGTCGGCCGGGCACTTGCGGCGCTCTTCCGCCATCTGCATGCTGTAGCCGATGAGCTGGGCGCTCGCGTTCATCTCGTCGGTCTTGTACTCGGGGTCCTCGGCCCCGATCATCTGGTTGGACCACTCGAAGATCTGGTGCCGGTCGGCCTGCGGGATGCCGAGCAGGTCCGCGATCGCCTGCAGCGGAAGCTCGCGGGCCACGTCGATCACGAAGTCGCCGGTGCCGCCCTCCAGCGTGTCGGCCATGATTTTCCCGGCCCGGTCGGCCAGGGCCTGGCGCAGGTTCCCGATCGCCCGGGGCGTGAAGCCGCGCGAGACGATGGACCGCAGCCGGGTGTGGTCGGGCGGGTCGGCGTTGAGCAGGATGAGCCGCTGGAACGGGAGTTCCTCGGGCGTCATGGGGCGGTTGTACCGGATGATCGCCGTCTTGGCCGCGCTGGAGAACAGGCCGCTGTTGCGCGACACGTACTGGACGTCGGCGTGCCGGGTCACCACCCAGTAGCCGTCGTCGTCGAAACCGCCGGTCCCGCGGGGCTGCCGGCTCCACCAGACCGGCGCCGTGCGCCTCAGTTCCGCCAGTTCGGCCGCGGGAAGCCGCCGCTGGTTGAGATCCGGATCGGTGAAATCGAACCCTTCGGGGATATTCGGCGTAACCATGCCGGAATCATCCCACGGGCGTGGCGGCCTCGGGAGTCCCGTCGGGCAGCGGGATCTGGTGGATCCGGAACGGCCCGGTGCCCGGCAGGGCCCCGCGCCGGGCGAAGTACACGTTCTCGCCCACGGCGCCGCGCCGGTCCAGGCCGCGCGCGGCGTCGATCAGGGCGGCGGCCCGCGGGTAGGGGATCATCCCGGTGTCGCCGTCCGAACGCTCGCTGGCCAGCAGCCAGATCACCTCGGAGGCGAGGTTCGCGCCCTCGTCCCAGGCGGTGTCCCGGGCGGTATGCACGACCGGGTTCGCCAGGACCTCGGCGGTCGCCTCACGAGGGCCGACCGAGTACGACAGGTTCAGGTGCCCGCGGGTGACGGTGATGGGGATCTGGCCGTCGTCGGAACGCTCCGGGTCGGCGGGCCCGGCGGCCGCGACGACGGGGCCGGCCTTCCACGCGGCGATCTCGTGGTACCGCTCCGCGTCCGGGTCGATCAGGTGCCGGTACCGGGGCAGCCACAGGATGGTGTGACCGAAGAACCGGCCGTCCTCCCAGTGCGGCCGGGGGATGCCGTGGACGGACTGGGCACCGGTCTTGTTGTCGGTGACGGTCAGTTCCGCCACCCGGATCTGCGCCTCGATGCCCAGTGCCGCGTACGCGTGGGCCAGGAGCAGGCACTCGGCCACGGAGTTCGCCGGGGCGGGCGCGCCC
>WRBL01000181.1 GCA_009784565.1 Streptosporangiales bacterium
CAGGGGGTCGATGAGCAGCGAGCGGCCGATGCCGGTCGGCGCCCGGGTGGGTGTCTCGTCGTTGTCGGGCACCTGCCCGGCGGCGGCGATCCACACGGTGTTCTCGATAGCCCGGGCCCGCAGCAGCGTGACCCAGTGCTCTTCCTTGAACAGGCCGGCCTGCCAGGCCGCGCTGACCGTGACCAGCTGGGCGCCGCCGGCCGCCAGGACCCGCGTCAGCTCGGGGAAGCGGATGTCGTAGCAGATCTCCAGGCCGACCGGCGCGCCCGCCAGCTCGGTGAGCACCGGTGCCCGGCCCGGCGCGACCAGGTCGGATTCACGCTGCCCGAGCGCGTCGAACAGGTGGAGCTTCCGGTAGGCGGCGATCTGCGTCCCGGAGGCCGAGTAGGCGACCACGGTGTTGAAAACCCGGCCGTCCTCGGACGGCTCGAACACCCCGGTGACGGAGGCCACGCCCTCCGCCGCGCTCGCCTCCGCGACGGCCGTGCAGAACGGCCCGTTCAGCGGTTCGGCCGCGGCTCTCAGGTCGGACCCGAAGCGGACCATCGTCGCCTCGGGAAACAGCGCGAGCTCCGCGTTCCCGGCCGCCGCTTCCTTCAGGGCGGCGCGCACGCGCGACAGGTTGACCGATACGTCGGAGCTTACGGGTATCTGGCACAAAGCGATCCGCATGCTTGCCACCATAGCCGCGCCTGTCCAGTCCTGTGATTGCATGGATCTGTGACGCGACCTTTGCTTAACCGGAACCTGGCCGGACTCGGCACGACGATCTTCGCCGAGATGTCGGCCCGCGCCCTCGCGACCGAATCGGTCAATCTCGGCCAGGGCTTTCCCGACGTCGACGGCCCCCGCGAGATCGCGCGGGCGGCGGCGGACGCGGTGCTGACCGGGAAGGGAAACCAGTACCCGCCCGGCCCCGGCATCCCCGAACTGCGCACCGCCATCGCCGAGCATCAGCGCCGGTTCTACGGGCTCGAATACGACCCGGCGACCGAGGTCCTCGTGACCGCCGGCGCGACCGAGGCCATCGCCTCGGCCCTGCTCGCCCTGCTGGAACCGGGGGACGAGGTGATCGCGTTCGAGCCGTACTACGACTCCTACGTGGCGAACATCGCCATGGCCGGGGCCACCCGCGTCCCCGTGACGCTGCGCGCGCCGGACTTCCGCCCGGACCTGGCCGAGCTGGAGTCGAAGATCACCCCGAAGACCCGGCTGATCCTTCTCAACACCCCGCATAACCCCACCGGCACCGTCCTGACCTCCGGCGAGCTCCAGGCCATCGCCGGCATCGCGGTCAGGCACGACCTGCTGGTGGTTACCGACGAGGTCTACGAGCACCTCACCTACGACGTCCCGCACATCCCGCTGGTCAGCTTTCCCGGGATGCGGGAGCGCACCGTCACGATCAGCTCCGCGGGCAAGGCGTTCTCGTTCACCGGCTGGAAGGTCGGCTGGGTCACCGCGACGCCGGAACTGGTGAACGCGGTGAAGACGACCAAGCAGTTCATGACCTACGTATCGGCCGGGCCGTTCCAGTACGCGGTCGCCGAGGCGCTCGGCCTTCCCGACGATTACTACGCGGGCCTGCGGGAAGACCTGAAGAAGAAGCGGGACCTGCTCTCGGCGGGCCTGAAGGACATCGGCTTCGACGTCTACGCTCCCGACGGCACGTACTTCGTCACCACCGACATCACGCCGCTGGGGGAGAAGGACGGCACCGAGTTCTGCCTGAGCCTCCCGGAACGGGCGGGGGTCGTCGCCATCCCGAGCGGCGTCTTCTACGACGACCAGGGCGAGGGCGCCTCCAAGGTCAGGTTCGCGTTCTGCAAGCGCCCGGAAACCCTGGAAGAGGCCCTGAACCGGCTTTCGGTACTGAAACGATCATGACTGTCACGAAACGGGAAGCGGCCCGGGCCGACGCGCGGTTCGGCACCGGCCTGCACCGGACCCTGAAGTTCACCGGAAACGTCGTGTTCTCCCCGGCCAGCGTGGCCGCGGCCCTGAAAATGGCCCTGGCCGGCGCCCGGGGAGAGACCGCGGCGGAGCTGGCCGCCGCCGTCGGCCTGGACTCTCCCGGCGACGCGGCGGCGAGCCTGCGCGAGCTGGGGACCCTCGACGCCGACGGCTCGGACGGACTCACGCTGCGCGGCCCGAACACGATGTGGCTGGACGAGACGCTGACTGTCCGCGAGACCTACCTGGAGGCCCTGTCCGGGAGCACTCGCGTGGAGCGGTGCGATTTCGCCGGGGAGCCCGGCCCGTCGAGGGAACGGATCAACGCGGCGGTGGAGCGGCACACCGAAGGCAAGATCACCAACCTGCTGTCGCCCGATCTCGTCTCCCCGGCGACTCGCCTCATCCTGGTCAACGCGATCTACCTCAACGCGCTCTGGCGGCACCCGTTCCCGGCGGACAGCACCCGCGACCAGCCCTTCTATCCCGAACGGATGTCCCCTTCCCCGACGCCCACCATGCATCTGGAAACGCGGATGTCCTACCACCAGGGAGGCGGCTGCCAGTCGGTCCTGCTGCCCTACCGGGGCGGGAACCTGGCCATGGTGATCACGGCCCCGGACGGTCCGCTGAGCGAGTTCGCCCCGGGCTTCGACCTCGCGGCCGAGCTGGAGAACCTGACCGGTCCCGGCAGCGAGCGGCTGGTACGCCTGTCGCTGCCCCGGTTCCGGGCCGAGTCGTCGTTCCGGCTCAAGGACGTCCTTCGCAGCCTCGGGGTGCGGCGGGCCTTCGCCGCTGACGCGGATTTCGGCGGCATCTGCACCGAACCGGTGGCCGTCGGGGACGTGGTCCACAAGGCCTTCATCGACGTGGGCGAAGAGGGAACCGAAGCCGCGGCCGCGACCGCGGTGGTGTTCCGGGCCGCGGGCATCGTCCGCCGCCCCGAGCCCGATGTCACCCTCATCGTCGACCGCCCCTTCCTGTTCGCCGTCGCGGACACGGAAACCGGCCTCCCCCTCTTCCAGGGCCAGTTCACCCGCCCCTGACCTCTGGGATCGGGGCGGATTGGGGCAGGTCCGGCGGATGGGCTAAGGTGCCGGGATTATGGACGCGGAGCTTATGAAGGCGGCCGAGGCCGCGACGGGGTTCATGCCCGAGGCTGAGGGCCTGGCCCTGTACGAGACGGCGGAGTCCTACGCGGACGCCGGACCGGTGCTGGAGGTCGGCAGCTACTGCGGGAAGTCCGCGATCTACCTGGCCGCCGGGGTGCGCGACGCGCGGGCCCGGGGCGTGCGCCAGCAGGTGGTGACCATTGACCACCACCGCGGCTCGGAAGAGCACCAGCCCGGCTGGGAGTACCACGACACCTCTCTGGTGGACCCGGAGGCCGGGCGCATTGACACGCTGCCGCGCCTGCGCTCCACCCTGGTCCAGGCGGGCCTGGATGACGATGTCATCGTGATCGTCGGCCGGTCCGTTGACGTGGCCCGGCTGTGGCGGATCCAGCTCGGCATGCTGTTCATCGACGGCGGGCACACCGACGCGGCGGCGCAGTGGGACTACGAGAGCTGGGCGCCGAAGGTCGCCGTCGGGGGAGTCCTCGCGATTCACGACGTGTTCGAGACCCCCGAGGAGGGCGGGCAGGCGCCGTTCCGCATCTACCAGCGGGCGCTGTCCTCCGGAGCGTTCACCGAGGTCCGCCACGAGGGCTCGCTTCGCATCTTGGAACGCACCGGCGACGCCGTCGGCTGATCCTTACTCCTTATGTTCGCGATTTCCGCTGCGATAGCAGCGGAAATCGCGAACGCAGGCGGGACGTCCGCTTAGACCCGGACCGGGGCGCAGCCGCAGGCCTGGGGATCGGCCGGAGGATAGGGGTCCGGGGCGGACCAGCCGCCCAGACGCGGGTCGGCCCCCGAGAGCCGGGGCGCCGGGGCGTCCCGGAAGATCGCCGCGCCGCCGCTGAAGCCGGTGAGCGCGTCCGCGGCGAGGATGACCGACGCCGAGGTCCAGCTGCTGCGCTCGTCGGGGAAGTGCTCTTGGTTTTTGTACTGCCAGCCGGTCCAGTACGAGCCGTCATCGTGCCGCTGCGGCTGCACGCCGTCGTAGAGCTTGCGCGCCTCGGCGACCCGGCCGCACGCGTCCAGCGCCAGCGCCAGCTCGCAGGTCTCCGCGACCGTCACCCACGGCTCGTCGGTGACGCACCGGGAGCCCAGTCCCGGAACCACGAACGCCTCCCAGCCGCCATTGATCCGCAGTTCGGCCGCCGGCCCGCGCAGGGCGCCGGCCAGCACCGGGTAGTACCAGTCCATCGCGAACCGGTTCTTTTCCTCGAACGCCTCCGGATGGCAGGCCAGCACGTGGCCGAGCTGCACCGTGGCCAGTTCCCAGTCGGGCTGCGGCTCGTCCGCGAGTTCGGCGAGCGCGATCGCGCAGCGCAGGCCCTGCAGGATGCTGGAGCATCCCGACAGCAGCGCGAACTCGCCGGGACGGCCCGCGGCGTCCCGTTCCCAGGCGATCTCGCCGCGGGGCGTCTGCAGGCCGAGGACCCAGTCGGTGGCGCGCCGCACGACCGGCCACATCGACGCGGCGAAACCGCGGTCCGCGGTGACCAGGAACTCATGCCAGACGCCGACGGCGACGTAGGCGGCGTGGTGACTCTCGGCCGCCTGGTCGGCGACCTCGTCCGGGTGGCCGGTCCCGGGCCCGCCGATGGTGCGGGGCCAGGAGCCGTCCGGCCGCTGCGTGTCGTGCAGCCAGCGGTAGGCCCGCCGGGCCGGCCCGGTCAGGCCGCAGGCCGACAGCGCCATCGCGGACTCCACGTGATCCCACGGGTCCGTGTGGCCGTCGGGCCACGGGATCGCCCCGGAAGGAATTTGCGCGGCTGCTATGGAATTCGCTGTCTGGAGTAGGTCGGCTGGCGGTGTGGGCTCAGTCGGCATGCTTGACCACATACATGACGAGGCTCTTGCCGATGACCGGGTTGAGGGCCTTCTCGGTCAGCCGGGTGGCGGCCGGGGCCCGCATGATGTCCCAGACGAGGAGCTGATGCCACCCGCGCACGGCGAGGTTCTTGTCGTTGGCGACGCCGGCCGCGCACTTCAGCCACCAGTACGGCGAGTGCAGGGCGTGAGCGTGATGGCTGCCGGTCACGGTGAGACCGGAAGCGGTGAGCTTGCCGGCCAGTTCGTCTTTGGTGAAGATCCGGATGTGGCCGCCGGGATTGTTGTGGTAGTCATCCGACAGCGCCCAGCAGATTCGCTCGGGGAACCAGGAGGGCACGGTGATCGAGGCGACTCCGCCGGGACGGAGGACGCGGGCGATCTCGGCCATGGCCTGACGATCGTTCGGCACGTGCTCCAGGATCTCCGACGCGATGACCTTATCGAAGGAATTGTCGGGAAATGGCATGTTCGTCATGTCCGCGCTGACGGCCTGCGCGCCCGCCTGGGAGGGAATGTCCTCCTCGGCCTTCATGGCCGCGAACATCCCGTTGACCGGGCCCAGTTCATCGCCGTTCAGGTCGGCGGCGACCACCTGGGCGCCCCGCCGGTAGAGCTCGTACGCGTGCCGTCCGGCACCGCACCCGATGTCGAGTACGCGTTCACCCGGATAGATCGGGAATTTGCGGAAATCGACGGTCAGCACGTGGTTTCTCCGTTGATGACGTTGCGGTACAAGTCGGCGGTGGCGGAGGCCACCGCCGGCCAGGCGAACCGCTCGCGAACGCGGCTCAGGCCCTTGCGCGAGAACCGCTCGCGCTCGTCGGGGGAGTCGTAGAGACGGCGCAGCGCGGAGGTCAGTTCCTCGACGTCGCCCGCCGTGACCATGAGGGCCGCGTCGCCGGTGACCTCGGGCAGCGCCCCGGCCCGGGACGCGATCAGCGGCGTGCCCGACGCCATGTGCTCCACGGCGGGCAGCGAGAATCCCTCGTACATCGAGGCCACCACCGCGATCTGGGCCGAGGCCAGCAGGGCGGCGAACTCGTCGTCGGGCAGGCCGCTTCTGAACGTCACCCGGTCCGTCAGCGACAGCTGGCCGACGAGTTCCTTCGTCGAGTCGGAGGGAGAGCCCACCACGACGAGATGGGCGTCGCGGTCGGTGACAAGCTTGGCGACCGCCCGCAGCAGGGCGGGAACGCCCTTGAGGGGATGGTCGGAACTGGCGACGGCCACGATCCGGCCGGGTACCCGAGGCGTCTGCTCATCGCGGGGCCGGAAGCGGCGGGTGTCCACGCCCAGCGGGATGATGTGGACGTTCTCCGACGGCACCCGGAAGTCGTTGCAGATGTCGCGCTTGGAGGACTCGGAGACCGTCACCAGCGGCCCGCAGTTCCGCGCCACCCGCCCCTGCATCCGCAGGAATCCGTACCAGCGGCCCCGGTTCAGCCGCTCCAGCAGGGGCCGGCCCTCCAGGTCGAGCCGCTTGTCCACCGTGATCGGATGGTGGACGGCGGTCACCAGGGGCAGTCCCAGCCGGGAGACGCCCAGCATTCCGTAGCCGAGTCCCTGATTGTCGTGCACGATGTCGAAGTCGCCCGCCCGGGCGCGCAGAGCGCGCAAGGCCCGGATGCTGAACGTGAGCGGCTCCGGGAAGGCGCCGCCCCACATCATCGCCGTCTCCATCACGTCCGTGGCGTCCCTGATCTCCTCAAGGCGCGGAGTGTGAAACGGGTTCTCATCGCAGTACAGGTCCAGGCTCGGAACCTTCCGCAGCAGCGGGCCCTCGTCGAGTTCCGGGTACGGCTGACCCGAGAAAACCTCGACGTGATGCCCGAGTGCCGCGAGCTCCCGGCTCAGATGACGTACGTAGACGCCCTGGCCGCCAGAGTGCGGCTTGCTGCGATAGGACAGCAGGGCGATTCGCAGTGGTCGGGTTACAGAGGCCACGGGGCACCTTACCACTGAGTAAGTTCCGCCCTGGCCAGGTACCCGCTGGTAAAGCCCTCTCACACCCCATACGTCACACCCGAGTTATCCTGCCCGTCCGGCGCCCGTCAGGTGGCGGCCATGCCCCCGACGGCCAGCCCGATCAGGTAGGTCAGGCCGGCGGCGACGCCGCCCATCAGCAGCTGGCGCAGCGCGCCCACCCAGAACGGCCGGTTGGTCAGGCGCGCGACCAGGCCGCCGCCCACGAGGGCGGCGAGCCCGGACAGGCCCAGTGCCACGCCCAGGACGTTGAAGCCCAGCAGGAACGGCAGCAGCGGGATGACCGCGCCGACGGAGAAGGACACCAGCGATGCCCCGGCGGCGACGTACGGCGAGGGCAGCTCGTCCGGGTCGACGCCCAGTTCCAGGGACCCGTGCACCATGAGCGCCTTATCCGGCTGGGCCGAGATCTCCGCGGCGGCCTGCTTCGCGGTCTCGGCGCTCAGGCCGCGCTGCCGGAGCATCTCGACCAGCTCGTCTTCTTCCTCGGTGGCGTTGGTGTTGAGCTCGTGGCGCTCCTTGTCCACCTCGGAACCCACCAGCTCGTTCTGGGAGGTCACCGAGACCCACTCGCCCGCGGCCATCGAGAACGCGCCGGCGGCCAGGCCCGCGAGACCGGTCAGCACGATCGCCTGCTGAGATCCGCCGCCGCCGCCCACGCCGGCGATCAGCGATACGTTGGTGACCAGGCCGTCCATGGCGCCGAACACGGCCGGACGCAGCCAGCCCCCGGACACGTCCCGGTGCTCATGGCCGATCTCCTGGCCATGCGTGTCACGTTCAGAAGTAGTCATAAGAAATTCGCCCCTCGCGGATGAGCCCCCGCGATCATTGTAGGGACATCGCGCTCAGCCTAATGGCCGGGCGGAGTAACGGCCGCGAGCCCTGATCAAGGGGTCTCCGGACTCCGCGATATAGGCGATGCTCTCCACGTTGGAGATCACCAGCATGTGATCGCCGGCCGGGATCCGCCGGGCGACCGAGCATTCCAGCGCCGCCAGCCCGCCGGAGGGGATCAGCGCCCCGGATGACGCGCCCCGGGTGTGCGGCTCGTCCTCCAGGATCAGCCGGGCGCTCGGGCGCCCGGCCACGGAGAACTTGCCCGCCAGCAGCTTCTGCGACGAGGAAAGGATCGTCACCGCGAACCGGGCCGCGGGCAGGGACGGCCTGCTCAGCACCTCAGCCGGGTAGGAGTCCCCGATCAGCGAGATCATGACGATCGGCGGATCCAGCGACACCGGGCAGAACGCCGAGACGGTCGTCCCGACGTCGTCCCGCTCGTCCGCCAGCGTGACCAGGGTGACCCCCGACGCCCATCCGTCCAGCGCGTCCCTCAGATCCTCGCTTGCGTTCGCGGTTTCTGTCGCGGGAGCAGCAGAAACCGCGAACTTAGGCTCTGGGGGGCGGGGTTGCTCGCTCAACTGATCCGCCAGACGCCGGGGAGCATCAGGGGACCGTACGGCGGGAGCCCGGCCCGGGCCGCGAACTGCCACGCGGGACCCCAGCCCTCGGTGAACGCGGACAGCAGCGCGCCCGCGGGGTCGATCGCCGCCGCGGCGGCGGGACGGGACTCGCTGGACTCGGCCGGGCGGAGCTGGTCCAGCGGGCCGAGCCGCGGGTAGACGCGCACCGGGGAGTCCTCGGGCAGGCCGCCCCGCTTGCGCGCGATGGCGATGGCGTCGCTCAGGCCGCCGGTTTCGTCGGCCAGCCCGTGGGCGACGGCGTCGGCACCGGACCAGACCCGGCCCCGGGCCAGTTCCCGCACCCGGGACAGGGACATCTGCCGCCCGGTCGCCACCTTCTCGGTGAAATCGTCGTAGATGGCGTCCAGCCACTCGTTGATCCGCGCCCACTCGTCGTCGGAGAAGGGGTGCGACGGCGAGAACATGAGCGCGTTCGAGTTCTCGGCGACCGAGTCCACGCTCACCCCCGAGCGCTCGAACAGGTCCCGCAGCACCGGCTTGCCCATGATGACGCCGATCGAGCCGGTCAGGGTCCCGGGCTGGGTCACGATCACGTCCGCCGGGGCGGCGACGAAGTACCCGCCGGAAGCGGCCACATCACCCATCGACACGATCACCGGGGTGCTGCGCCCGCGGAGCAGCAGGACTTCCCGCCAGATCACGTCCGAGGCGGTCGCGGATCCTCCGGGGCTGTCGACCCGGAGCACGACCGCGCGGACCTTGCGATCGGCCTCGGCGGCCCGCAGCGCGGCGGCTACGGTGTCCGAGCCCACTCCGGACCGGCCGCTGCGCCCCTGCCGGATGGGGCCGTGGACGTGGATGACCCCCACGTACTCCTCGCCCTGGGCCTGGCCGCGGAGCCGGCGCCCGAGCCCGGCCAGGGACTGGGTTCGCTGGTATCGCTGCAGGTACAGCAGGGACGAGTCGGCGCCGGCTTCCTTCCGGACCTGGTCGTAGACCTCGTCACGGTAGCCGAGCGCGTCGACGAGCCCGAGGTCCAGCGCCTGCTGGGCCAGGAAGGGCCCGCGTCCGAGCAGCTCGCGAGCCTCGGAGACCGTCTTGCCCCGGCTGGTGGCGATGGCGCCGGCCAGCTGCTCGGTGATCGACTCGGCCAGCCGCTCGGCCGCCTCCCGGGCCGGGCCGGTGAACCCGGTCTCGGTGAGCTGGTCGGCGGCGGACTTGTACTCGTGCCGCTTGCCGCTCTGGAAGTCCACGCCGGCCTTCTCCAGCGCGCCGCGGACGAAGATCTGCTCCACCGCGACGCCGGTCAGCCCGAGCGTGCCGGTGCGCTGCAGCCAGATCTGGTCGAACGCGGTGGCCAGGTAGTATGGCAGGTTGCCGCGCACGAACTCGCCGAAGCTCTCGGTCCAGGCGACCGTCAGCTTCCCCGACTCGCGGAAGCCGGCGACCGCGTCCCGCAGTTCCTGGATCTTGGCCAGCCCAATCTGGCCGCTCCCGACCTTGACGACGAGGGCCCGGACCCGGTCGTCGGTCCTGGCCCGGCGCAGCCCCTCGAGAATGTCGGCCAGGCGCGTGCGGCGCATGGACAGCACCGCGGAGACCGGATCGGCCGGCGGGGCGTCGGCCAGCCCGTCGGTAAGGTCGAGTTCCAGGATCAGCGGTCCGGTACGGAGCTTCTGCAGCCGGGCGAACTGCCCGGCGAGGGCGTCTGCCATGCGGCACAGCCTATCGGGGGGCAAGGGGGGTCGTCCCCTCGGGAGAAATGTGATGAAAACAGTAGTCGTGGTCGATGTGGCCAACGTGATGGGCGCCCGGGCGGACGGGTGGTGGCGTGACCGGGCGGGGGCCGCCGCGCGGCTGTGCCAGGAGGTGTCGGAGCTCGCCGCCCGGGGCGTCCCGGACCTCCCGGACGCGGAGTTCGTTCTGGTACTGGAAGGACGCTCCCGCGGAGCTGCGAGCCTTCTGAATGTCCTCTATCACAGTGTCCGGGTGATTAGGGCGCCCGGATCCGGGGATGATGCGATTGTGACCGAAGCAAGCTCTCTCGTCACATCTGGCGCGTCTTGCCTGGTCGTGACCGCGGACCGGGAGCTTAGACGCCGCTGCGAGGCAGAAGGCGCCACAATAGTCGGTCCAACCTGGCTGTTGGGGTTTATTGAGGCGGGTAACATATAAGTAACCCTCGCCCCTGCATCGCGTGATGTGGAGTTTCTGTCCGAAACCGACCGGAACCGGATGCTCATGTACGTGATTCTCGCCGTTGTAGCAGTAGTTCTGATCGTCGTGGCGCTCGTTGTGACCGACCGGGCGCTGAAGGCTCTTGAGACGGGTCGACGCCGTCGTGAGGCCAGCATGCGGCTGTACGCCGCGGCTCAGGCCGCACAGAGCCGCGAACAAGTGAAACAGGCTAAGAAAGAGGCGTGCGATCAGCTGACCACGGTGCTCCCGGCCATCATCAAGCCGAGGGAAGAGCCCCGTAAGGTCGCCTGAGCCGCCCCGCTGCCGTGAAGGTAGCCGTCCTGTCTGACACGCATGCGCCGCGTCGGTGGAAGAAATGCCCTCCCGCCGTCGCGGCGCATTTGCGTGCGGTGGACCTGATCCTGCACGCGGGCGACGTCTGCACCGCCGGGGTGCTCGACGAACTCGCGCAGTACGCGCCGGTGACGGCGGTGCTCGGCAACAATGACGGGCCCGACGTCGCGGACTGGGGCGCCCCGGAGACGGCGTCCCTGGAGATCGAGGGCCTGCGGATCGCGATGATTCACGACAGCGGCGCGGCCGCCGGCCGGCTGCGCCGGATGCGGCGGCGGTTCGGCGACGCGGACCTGGTCGTGTTCGGCCATTCCCACATACCGCTCGACGAGACGGACCCGGACGACGGGTTCCGCATCTTCAACCCGGGGTCCCCGACCGACCGCCGCCGTCAGCCCCAGGGCACCATCGGCCTCCTGGACATCGCCGACGGCGCCCTGAAATCCGCGGAGATCGTTCCCGTCACCTAGTCGTGCACCAGCCAGACGACGCCGAGCGGGGGCAGGGTGAGGGTCGCCGAGGCGGGACGGCCGTGCCAGGGCTTCGGGGTCGCGGTGACGGCGCCGAGGTTGCCGGAGCCGCTGCCTCCGTACGCGTCGGCGTCGGTGTTGAGGACCTCCCGCCACCGGCCGGCCAGGGGCAGGCCGACGCGGTAGTCGTAGTGCGGCTCGGCGGAGAAGTTCGCGACGCAGGCCAGGACGGGAACGCCGTGCTCCTGCGATCCGAACCGCAGGAAGGACAGCACGTTCCCCTGCGCGTCGTTGGCGTCGATCCAGGAGAACCCGACGGGCGCCGAGTCCTGGGACCACAGCGCCGGCGAGTCGCGGTATACGGCGTTGAGATCGCTGACCAGCCGCCGGGTCCCGGAGTGGTAGTCGTAGTCCAGCATCCACCAGTCCAGGCCGTTCTTCTCCGACCACTCGCTGCCCTGGCCGAACTCCGAGCCCATGAACAGCAGCTGCTTGCCAGGGTGCGCCCACATGTAGGCGTACAGGGCGCGCAGCCCGGCGAAGCGGCGCCACTCGTCGCCCGGCATCTTGCCCAGCAGGGACCCCTTGCCGTGCACGACCTCGTCGTGGGACAGGGGGAGGATGAAGTGCTCGGAGAACGCGTACACCAGGGAGAACGTCAGCTCGCTGTGGTGGTATTGCCGGTAGACCGGGTCACGCTTGAAGTACTCGAGCGTGTCGTTCATCCAGCCCATGTTCCACTTGAACCCGAAGCCGAGCCCGCCCAGGTGCACCGGCCGCGACACCCCGGGCCAGGCGGTGGACTCCTCGGCGATCATCATGATGCCGGGCACGCGCTTGTAGCAGGTCGCGTTGGTTTCCTGGAGGAACGAGATAGCGTCCAGGTTCTCCCGGCCGCCATGCCGGTTCGGCACCCACTCGCCCTCGCGTCGCGAGTAGTCCAGGTACAGCATGGACGCGACCGCGTCCACCCGCAGCCCGTCGATGTGGAACTCTTCCAGCCAGTAGACGGCGTTGGCGACCAGGAAGTTGCGCACCTCGGCCCGGCCGTAGTTGAACACCAGCGTGCCCCAGTCCGGGTGGGCGCCGATCCTCGGGTCGGAGTGCTCGTACAGGGCGGTGCCGTCGAATTCGGCCAGGGCCCAGGAATCGCGCGGGAAGTGGGCGGGGACCCAGTCGAGGAGGACGCCGACGCCGGCCTGGTGGAGCGTGTCGACCAGGAACCGGAAGTCGTCCGGGGAACCGTAGCGGGACGTCGGGGCGTAGTACGACGTGACCTGGTACCCCCACGAGCCGCCGAACGGGTGCTCGGCCACCGGCAGGAACTCCACGTGGGTGAAGCCCATCTCCGTGACGTACTCGGCCAGTTCGACCGCCAGCTCCCGGTAGGACAGGCCGGGCTTCCACGAGCCGGGGTGTACCTCGTACACGCTCATGGCCGAGGCGACCGGGTCGCGTGAGGCGCGGGCCATCATCCAGTCCGCGTCGCTCCACTCATAGGAGGAGGAGTACACGACCGACGCGGTGGCCGGCGGGGTCTCGGCCAGCGCGGCCATCGGGTCGGCCTTCTCCCGCCATACGCCGTCCGGTCCGCAGACCGAGTACTTGTACCGGGTCCCGGACCCGACGCCGGGCACGAACAGTTCCCAGACCCCGGTGCCGCCAAGCGAGCGCATCGGGTGGGCCCGGCCGTCCCAGAAG
>WRBL01000182.1 GCA_009784565.1 Streptosporangiales bacterium
CGACCGGGAAGTAGCAGCGGAACCGGTGCCCGTCCCCGTCCAGCGGCGGCTCAGACGCCCGGCACTTGTCCCGGGCGTAACGGCAGCGGGGCGCGAACGTGCAGGCCCGCGGGGGGTCGGTGAGGTCCGGGGGCTGGCCGGGGATGTTATACAGGCGGGTGACGCCGTCGGCCGCTTTCTCCGGCAGCGCCTCGAACAGTGCCTCGGTGTACGGGTGGCGCGGCCGGGTGAACAGGGTTTCCGTGGCGGCGGTCTCCACGATCCGTCCCGCGTACATGACCGCGACCCGGTCGGCGCGGCCGGCGATGACGCCGAGGTCGTGGGTGACCAGGATGACCGCCATTCTCAGCCGCTGGCGCAGGTCGTCGATGAGCTCCAGGATCTGCTTGGAGATCGTCACGTCGAGGGCGGTCGTCGGTTCGTCGGCGATCAGCAGCTTCGGCTCGCAGGCCAGGGCCATCGCGATCATGACCCGCTGCCGCATGCCGCCCGACAGTTCGTGGGGGAAGCTGCCGGCCCGTTCGGCCGGGCGGGGCATGCCGACCAGGCCCAGGACCTCGGTCGCCCTCCGCAGCGCCTCGGCCTTCGACGCGCCGCGGTGGATCCGGACGGACTCGGCGATCTGGTCGCCGATCGTCATGGTCGGGTTCAGCGACGTCAGCGGGTCCTGGAAGATCATGCCGACGAGGTTGCCCCGCACGTCCTCCATCCGCTTTTCCGGCAGCGCCGCGATGTCGGTGCCGTCGAGGCTGATCGTCCCGCCGGTCACGTGCCCGCCGCCGGGCAGCAGCCGCATCACCGACAGCGCGGTCATCGTCTTGCCGCTGCCGGACTCGCCGACGATCCCCAGGCACTCGCCGGGGTCGACGCTGAGGGAGACGCCGTCGAGGGCATGCACGGTGGACCGGCGCAGCCGGATCTCGGTGCGCAGGTCGCGGATGTCGAGGAGCGGGGCCATGCTGGGTCTTCTCACCGGGCCTTTCAGTGGCGCTGGAGGCGCACTTCGAAGGCGTCGCGCAGTGCGTCGCCGATGAAATTGATCGAGATGATGACGAGGATGATCGCGATGCCGGCCGGGAAGATCTGCCACCAGTAGCCGTCGTAGACCGAGCTCAGGCCCTGGTTGAGCATGCCGCCCCAGTCGGTCTGCGGCGGCCGGATGCCGAGGCCGAGGTAGGAAAGGGCGACGACCAGCATGATGGCGTCGGCCACCTGGAAGGTGGCGTTCACGATGATGGTGCCGATGGCGTTCGGCGCGATGTGCCGGAACACGGCGCGGACGCTGCCGCCGCCCATGACCCGCATCGCCTGCACGTAGTCGCGCACGCGCAGTGACAGGGCCTCGCCCCGGATTAGCCGGGACGTGGTCAGCCAGCTGGTGAGCGCGATGACGAGGATCAGCTCGCCCTTGGTCGGCGCGAACATGGAGACCACGACCAGGGCCAGGAACAGGGTGGGGATGGACAGCATCGCGTCGACCAGCCGCATCATGACCGAGTCGGTGATCCCGCCGAAGTACCCAGAGACGGCACCCCACAGCGTGCCGACGACCGTGGCCAGGACCGCGGCGGCCAGCCCGACCTCCAGGGACGTCTGCCCGGCCATCATGAGCCGGCCGAGGATGTCGTAGCCGCTGGCGTCGGTGCCGAGCGGTCCGCCCGGCCCCGGCGGCAGGTCCTCGCTGGCGAGGTTCACGTGGACCTGGTCGGTGCGGTACACCAGCGGGCCGATGAAGCAGAACGCGGCGATGACCACGAGGATCACGGCGCCGGCCATGGCGAGCTTGTTCTCTGCGAACACCTCCAGGCCCCGGGCGAACAGGCTGCGCGGCTTCGCCGACGGCAGCGTCGCGGGCTCGGCCGCGGCCGTCACCGGGTGTACCTCACGCGCGGGTCCAGGACCGCGTAGGCGACGTCGGCGAGCAGCGACCCGACGACGGTGGCGATCGCGACCACGATGACGAAACCGAGCATCGTCGGGTAGTCCTGCTTCTGCGCGGACTGGAAGAACAGGTAGCCCATGCCCGGGTAGTTGAAGACCGACTCGGTGATCAGCGCGCCGGACATGATGCCGGGGATGGACAGGCCCAGCAGCGTGGCGATCGGGATGAGGCTGTTGCGCATGACGTGTCGCCACAGCACCCGCCGGCGTGACGCGCCCTTGGCCCGGGCGGTACGCACGTAGTCCTCGGTGATGGTGTCCAGGACGGCGCTGCGCATGTACCGGCTGAACAGCGCGATCGTCACCAGGGCGAGGGTGACCACCGGCAGCGTCAGGTCGTGCCAGTCGGTGAAGTCGCTGCCGAGGCCGCCCTGGGGTCCTTCCGGGCCGAACAGCGGGATCTGGACCGAGAACAGCAGGATCAGCACGGTCCCGATGAAGAACGGCGGCGCCGCGTAGAACAGGAACGACAGGGCCGTGCAGGCGTAGTCCACCGGCTTGTTCCGCCGCACGGCCTGCCACAGCCCGACCGGCACCGCCACGATCAGGGCGATGATCGTGGAGATGCCGACCAGGGCGATGGTCTTGGGCAGGCGCTGTCCCAGCAGGCTCGCCACCGACTGGTCCAGGGTCCAGGAGAAGCCCAGGTTCCCCTGCAGCAGGTGGCCCAGCCAGAGCAGGTACTGGCTGAACCACGGCCGGTCGAAGCCGTAGGCGTGGTTGAACTGGGCGAGCACGGCCGGGTTCCGGTAGGCGGCCGGGCCGAGGATCGCGATGGCCACGTTGCCGGGGATCGACCGCAGCAGGATGAACGTGATCATCGTGACCAGCAGGAGCACGATGATCGCCTGGCCGACGCGGCGGATCAGGAAACCGGTCACTTGACGTAGAACCAGCTTTCCGGGTTGAGGTTGAGCGTGGTGGACTGCGGGACGACCCCGCGCAGGTTGTTGGCGATCTCCGACAGCTGGTACACGCCGTTCGGCTGGTAGATGACCGGCACCCGCGGTGACAGGTAGTCCTGCCAGGAGTGCAGCGTGCCGGGCGACTGGCTGGTCAGGGTCTGGCCGATCATCTTGTCGTTGACCGGGTCGCTGAAGCCGCCGGAGTTGGCGCCCGAGCCCGACTGGAACAGGGTCTCGCCGCTGGGGTAGTAGTCCGGGACGAACGTCCAGCCCGCGCCCCAGTTGCCCATGTCCCAGGCGCAGGAGGTGTGGGCGACCACGCAGTTGCCGCCGGCCTGGGCGGTGACCTGGTCGAACGGCTTCGGGTCCAGGTTGAGCTTGATGCCGGCCAGGCTCGCGTTGGACTGCAGCTGCGTCATTTCCTGCTGGACCCAGTCGGTGCCGGTCGCGTACGGCAGCGTGAACTCCAGGTGCTGCCCGTGCTTGATCCCGGCACCGCACTTGGCCGGCTGCCCGCAGCTGGTGACGCCGTTCGGCGTGACGGTCCAGCCGTGGGAGGCCAGCAGTTCCTTGGCCTTCTTCGGGTCGTAGGGGAACGGGTCGCCCTGTCGTCCCCTGGCTGACAGGTACGGGGTGAGCGGGTAGTTGCCGACCGGGCCGACCGTGTACTTCCCGTACCCGCGCAGGGGCCCGTCGATGACCGACTTCTGGTTCATCAGGTACTGCAGCGCCTGCCGGAAGTACAGCTGCTTGATGACGGGGCCGTTCCCCGTCGTCGACTGGTAGTTGAGCGGGAAGTAGTTGATCGCCCAGGCGTACAGCGGGTCGAGGTAGAAGCCCTGCACCGGGTTCCGTCCGGCGTTGGCGCTCTCCGGCTTGCGCGGGGCGTCCGACGTCGGCAGGTAGCCGATGTCCAGGTCGTGGCCGGCCCGCAGGACGTTGTACTCGGCGCTCTCGGTGGTGAACGGGACCTCTTCGAACTTCGAGATCCGGGGCCGGGGACTGCCGGAGTAGTCGCGGTTGGGGACGAAGGTGGAGTTGCCGTCCGGGTTGAAGGACTCCAGCTTCCACGGGCCGTCCACCACCGACCAGATCTTGGAGGAGGCCCAGCCCGACAGCGCCTTGGACTGGCTGTCGAGGTAGGAGTACACCTTGGAGCAGTCCGAGACCGTCGTCGTGCAGTGCGCCTTCTGCCCCGGGCCGCTCATGTCCCAGGCCTGCGGCATCGGGGTGATCTGGCTCAGCTCGTTGGAGGTGAACCAGGTGTGGTTGTAGTGCCGGTTCATGGTCATGGTCAGCTCGGTCGGGCTGGCCGCGCGGACGTCATGGACGTTGGAGGGGAAGCCGCCGGGCACGTAGGCGCCCCAGTCGGCGCTGCCGACCGCCTGCAGCATGTGGATCCAGAACACCGCGTCCCGGGCGCTGACGGTCTCCCCGTTGGACCATTTCCAGCCCTTCATGCGGATCGTGACCTGGTCGCCGTGGTACTGCGGGGGGTCCGCCAGGGACAGGCGCGGGTTGAGGGTCGGGCTGGCCCCGTTGCCGAACCAGTACAGCGGCCGGTACATCAGGTACTGGAAGTCCTCGGCGTTGGCCACGGAGAAGTAGGTGCTGCTGGAGAACGGGAAGATGTAGTTCGGCACCGTCGACGGCTGCAGCGCGTACCGGACCGTGCCGCCCGTGATCGGGGTGCCGCCGCGCGGGACGGTGCTGGTGCTCCGGCCGCTGCCGATGCCGCAGGCGGCCGCGGACGCGGCCAGGACGGCCCCGGCGCAGGCGGCCGTCACCGTACGGCGCAGGCGCCCCCGGCGACCCGGCCGCCGCTCGCCTGCCCCCGCTCGCTTCAAAGCTCCCATTCGTGGGCAGCTCCTTACTCTCAGTAGTCGAACGAGGGCGCAATGCGCTGCCTGTCCGACTTTTATCAACACTTACGGGATCGCCGTAGCCCCCGAGGCGCTCCCGGTCATATTCCGCACTATAGGCAGGTCACGTATGCCTGATCAAGAATCTTCCAGCGCAAAGTGATCTTGGGTTGCCGTGAGTAACGGATTCGATTTCAACAGAATCCGGCAACATTCCGGTCAGTCGGCCTGCTCCAGGGCGGTCCGCATCGGCCGGAACTTGATCTGCGTCTCCGCCAGCTCGGTGGCCGGATCGGAATCCTTCACGATGCCGCCCCCGGCGAACAGCCGGGCCTGGGCCCCCTCGACCTGCGCGCACCGCAGCGCGATACCCCACTCGCCGTTGCCCTCGGCGTCAGTCCAGCCCACCGGGCCCGCGTAACGGTCCCGGTCCATGCTCTCCAGCTCCCGGATCACCTCGACCGCCGCGGGGGTCGGCGTACCGCCCACGGCCGCGGTCGGATGCAGCGCCGCCGCCAGCGCCAGCGAGCCGCGCTCCCCGCCGCCGGCCCGAAGCCGGCCCCGCACCGGGGTACCGAGATGCTGCAGGTTAGGCAGCCGCAGCACCTGCGGGTGCGGCGCGATGACCAGCTCCTCGCACAGCGGCTCCAGGACCTCCCGCAGCGAGGAGACCGCGTACGCGTGCTCCTCGTTGTCCTTGGCCGACCCCAGCAGTTCCCGCGCGATCCGCGCGTCCTCCTCCGCCCCGGCGCCGCGCGGCATCGTCCCGGCCAGCACCAGCGAGCTCACCTCACAGCCGTCCCGGCTGATCAGCAGCTCCGGCGTCGCGCCGAGCAGGCCCGCGCAGGCGAACGTGTAGCAGTCCGGATACCGGTCCGCGAGCCGGCGCAGCAGCACCCGCTGGTCCAGCGGCCGGTCAGCCGACGCGAACAGGTCCCGGGCCAGCACGACCTTGCGCAGCTCCCCGCCAGAGATACGGCGCACCGCGGCCGCCACCGCCTGCTCATGCTGCATCGCCGACAGGGACCCGTCGTGCCAGCTGATCCCCGAAGGCTCGTCCAGTTCCTGGACCGGCTCCCCGGCACGCGCGGCCTCGTCCTCGCCGGGACGGGTCACCGTCGTCACCCAGGCCCCGCCGCGGCCGTCCCGGCCGATCAGCACCCGGGGCACCACGAGAACCGAGCCGTCACAGGTGCTGTCGAAGGTGAAACTTCCGAAGGCAACCAGGCCACTGCCCCGGCATCCCGCCTCGTCGGCGACGTCCGCGCTGTCGGCGATCTCGCGTAGCCATTTCTCGCCCGCGGTGAACCGGTCCTCCCCGGCCGGGATCGTGACGCGGGCCGCCTCTCCCCAGCCCGCCAGCCCGGCTCCGTGCCGGACCCAGGAGAACGTCTCCCCGGGCACCGGAACGCGGTCCAGGATGCTCCCCGGATCGGGGACCGGCGTGCTGCGAACGGTCAGCGGGCCGCCGTAGTCCCCGGCCGCCCTTGCGTGGGTGTCGCGCTGGTTCCCGTACGGCTTCGCCATGAGAGGCAATTGTAATGCTCAGATAGGTAATGACGGGTCCGGCGGGGGCCTGAGGGCGGGGGCGGTCCGCCGGGCCCTAGCTGTCCGGGCTCTCGCGGGGGGACAGCATCGCCGCCATCGCCGGCAGCACCCCGGGCGCGACCCGGCAGTAGACCCACGTTCCGCGGCGCTCGGACACGATCAAGCCGGCTTCCCTTAGCTTCTTCAAATGGTGGCTGACCGTCGGCTGCGAGACGCCCACGTTCTGGATGTCGCACACGGATGCCTCACCGCTGCGGTTCGCCGCGACGCGGGAGAACAGACGGAGCCGGACCGGATCGGCGAGCGCCTTGAACATGGTGGCCATGCGCTCCGCGTCGGTGGCTGAAAGCTCCGCCGCGCCCAGCGGCGGGCAGGGAATCTCAACCGGGAGCTCCGCGATGAGTTCCGTCGTATTCGTCATGGAGCAATACTCGCCTGCCACAGTGGCCTCTTGCCACCGATCCGGCGATAACGTGACATCACCTATACAAAAGCTTGATCCTGGCGTGCGACTATTCGACGACAATTATCGCGGTTTCAAACATCGATCATGAATGATTCAGGTCGCAAGCGGCTGCCGCCAGGGAAGTTCTCCGTCTCGGTTCCCTGGGTGAAGAAGATCTTCCTGTGGCACAGGTGTTCCGTTGGACAGGCCCTCCGGGCGCGCGGAGGTTTCCACCGGGTTTCCGGGGCCGGTTTATATGCACCGGGTGCCATTGCCGACGGCGCCGGACGGGACGGGAACGTCCTTACCAGTGAGTAGCTTAATCGGGCGGAAGCCACGCCGAAGGACGCCGAGTCCCGCCCGCGGAATGGCGGATCCGGACGACGGTTCGCGGAGCGAACGAAATCGGCATAACGGATTGCCGTTCACATTCGTTCGCCTTATCGCTTACAGGAGCGTGAGCTGCTCCGGTTCACCCGCGGCGCCCTCCGGCGCCCCGGCGCCCTTCCCGGCCCGCCCGCTGCCCGGCCGGCCGCGGTCGCCCCGGGGGCCCGTCCCAGCGCTTCGCACCTGCCCTCGCCGCCGGCCCACGCCGTACCGCTCGGCCAGGTCCGCGACCTGGCCCGCGATCCGCTTCTGGTAGTCGCGGTTCGCGTACGCCCCGCCCCGGTACAGGGCCGCGTACCGGCCGCCCAGCTCCGGATGGGCCTCGCGCAGCCAGCCCATGAACCACTCCCGGGTACCGGGCCGCAGGTGCAGCACGATCGGGGTGACGTGCGTGGCGCCCGCCTTGGCGATCGAGGAGACAGCCGCCTCGAGCTGCGCCGGGGAGTCGGACAGGAACGGGATCACCGGTCCCATCAGCACCCCGCAGCCCAGGCCGTGATCGTTCAGCGTGGCGCAGGCCTCCAGCCGCCGCTCCGGAGCCGGGGTCCCCGGCTCCACCGACCGCCACAAGTCCCGGTCGGTGAAGCCGCACGACACGTTCAGCCCGACGGCGGTCACCTCGGCCGCCTGCTCCAGGAGGTCGAGGTCGCGCAGGATGAGCGTGCCCTTGGTCAGGATCGAGAACGGGTTGGCCGCGTCCCGCAGCGCCTCGATGATCGGCCGCATCAGCCGGTAGCGTCCCTCGGCCCGCTGGTAGCAGTCCACGTTGGTGCCCATCGCGATGTGCTCGCCCTTCCATCCCGGCGAGGCCAGCTTCGCCCGCAGCAGCTCCGGCGCGTTGACCTTCACGATCACCTTCGAGTCGAAGTCATGCCCGGAGTCCAGGTCGAGGTAGGTGTGGGAGTTCCGCGCGAAGCAGTAGGCACACGCATGCTGGCATCCTCGATAAGGGTTGACCGTATACGTGAACGGTACGCCTGAGGAGTCGGGGACGCGGCTGACGATGGACTTGGCCTGGATCTCGTAGAAGGTCATGCCGCGGAAGCCCGGGGTGTCGAACGTCCGGGTGACCGCGCCGCGCGCGAACAGCGGCGCCTGCCCGCCGCCGCCCGGCTGGTCGTCGATCCGCAGATTGTCCCATCGCATGCTGACCAGCGTAGAACGATTATTCGATGATCACAAACACGTGTTCGGGAGCAGTAGTTCCGGCGGGCCTGTTACTACGACGTGCTACCGGGGGATACACGTTGAGCAGTCAGGTTTTTGTGATTCAGAAAAGAGTCGAGAACGAACCGGGAACGATTGGATAAATATCCCTGCGTGGGGGATAGTTAGGAGAAGTTTCCTCAAGGCCTGCGGAACCCGGAGGTATAGCGCTATGGCGCTGTCTATGGACGAGCAGCGCATGCTCGCCGAGATCGAGCGGCGGCTGACCGCGGAGGACCCTGGCCTGGCCACTAGGCTTTCGTCCTTCAAGCGGCCAGGGCCGGCCAAGCTCCGGTCGCCCCGGAGCAGGATTATCGGGTCTGTGTTCGCTGTCGCGGCCGCGCTGGTGCTGTCGGTGATGGTCTACGCGATGATCCCGTTCCGCGCGCATGCGCCGGGAAATACGACCGGAAGCACGACGGACCCCCAGGCCACCGGGGGAGTGTCGGCGTCGGCACCCGCGAAGCCGGGCCAGAAGCCCGGCGCGAGCAGCACGAGCAAGGTAACCGGGACCAGCCCGGCCGCCGTCAAGCCGGCGAAGTCCGGGGGGACCCCGTAACCGCGGGCGGCTGATCAGGAGTCGCGCCAGAGCTGGATGAGGTAGCGCTCGACCCCTTCCAGCTTGCGCTTCTCGCGCTGGAACTCGTCGCTGAGCGGATCGCTGTGCTGATGAAGTTCGGAGTACAGCTTCTGCACGCGCTCGCGGTAGCGGGCGTAGACACGGACCTCGTAGCCGCCGACGCCTCCCGACAGCCGCAGGCCCGAGACCGCTTTGCCGACCGATCCCATGTCGAGGGACAGGTAGCCGCGCAAGTGCAGGCGGGCCTTGGCCTCCTCGTCCCAGGATTCCGGCAGCAGCGGCTGTCCGTCCCACTCCTCGATGACGACCCGCACGCTGACTTCCTGCTGCAGGCTGCCGACCCAGAGCTGTTCCCGGTTCGCCGACACCAGCACGCCGACCGGGGGCAGCGGCGCCCCCGGGTCCTCCGGGCTGACTTCCGGGTCGTGGATGCGGAACATCCGGTGCTCGGGATAAACGGGCAGCACGAGCTGCGAGAGCCGGCGGCTGACGTGCTCCTCTTCCGGCACGGTGGTTCACCTCGTAAAGACATGGTCTTCGCCGTGCCCGCCACCCAGCGGGACACGCCCCAAATGGGGCCGGGTGATAACGCCCCCCGGATTCCCCCAGGGCAAATCTAAACCGTTCTGCCTGGTCGCGAGGCGAAATCGGGCGGGATGTAACTCACAGTCAATAATCTGTAGTTTATTGACTACGCAGAGCGGTCATGAAATGGTAAGAACTGGTCGGTTACCCCCTGAGCCCCCGGGCGGTGCGCAATGCAGTCGGTCTCTGCTGCCTACAATCAGCTACAGAACGTGCCTGGTCAAATGCATAGTGATGCGCACGCTGATGATCCGCCGGGAAAGGGCCGCCGCCGCACCATTATCCTTCTGGTCTGCTGCAGCGCGCTGTTCATGGTCGGGCTGGACAACACGATCGTCAATGTCGGCCTCCCGGCGATCGGGAAGTCCCTGCACACGACCGTCTCGGGCCTGCAGTGGACCGTGGCCGGCTACACGATCGTGCTGGCCTCCCTGCTGATGTTCTCCGGCGCCGCCGCCGACCGGGTCGGCCGCCGCGCCATCTTCCAGGTCGGGCTGGCCCTGTTCACGCTGGGATCGTGGCTGTGCAGCCTGGCTCCCAACCTGGACACGCTCATCGCGTTCCGCGTGCTGCAGGGGATCGGCGGGTCCATGCTGGCCCCGTCCGCGCTGGGCATCATCACCAACACCTTCAGCCGGCCGGAGGAGCGGGCCCGGGCCATCGGGGTGTGGGACGGGGTGTCCGGGCTGTCGATGGCCCTCGGGCCAGTCGCCGGGGGCATCCTGGTCGGCTCGACCGGCTGGCGGGGGATCTTCTGGGCCAACGTCCCGGTCGGCCTGGCGGCGATCGCGCTGACCGCGCTGCTCGTACCGGAATCCAAGGCCGAGAAGGGGCGCAAGGCCGACCCGGTCGGCCAGTTCCTGGTCATCACGATGCTCGGGACGCTGGCCTACGCGATCATCCAGGGCCCGTCGTCGGGCTGGACGTCGCCGGGCATCGCAGGCTTCTTCGCCGCGTCCCTGGGGGCGCTGGCCCTCCTGCTCTGGTACGAGCCGCGGCGCGACCAGCCGCTGATCGACTTCCGGTTCTTCCGCAGCGTCCCGTTCAGCGCCTCGACCGCCACGGCGGTGTGCGCGATCGCGGCCAGCGCCGGGTTCCTCTTCCTGACCACGCTGTACCTGCAGGACGTGCGCGGCTTCACTCCGCTGAAGGCAGGCCTGACCCTGCTGCCGATGCCGATCATGATGGCGCTGACCGCGCCGGTCGCCGGTCGCATGCTGGGCAAGCGGGGGCCGAGGCTGCCGTTCATCATCGCCGGGGCGGCGCTGACCCTGTCCACGGCGGCGCTGTCGCAGCTCAGTGCCGACAGCGGGCCCCTGTTCCTGACGATCGCCTACGCGCTGTTCGGCGTCGGGGCGGGCATCGTGAACCCGCCCATTTCCAACGGGATCATGTCCGGCGTCCCGAAGTCGCAGGCGGGGGTCGCGTCCGGGATGAACTCCAGCGCCCGTCAGCTGGGCCAGTCCCTGGGCGTGGCGATCGTCGGGTCGGTGCTGGCCGCGTCCCTGCACGGCGGCATGGCCGGAGGGTTCCTGGCCGCGGCGCACGCGGGCTGGTGGGTCATGGCCGGCTGCGGCTACACGGTGCTCCTGCTGGGCGTGGTCTCCACCACCGGCTGGGCCCGCGCCACCATCGCCAAGGCGGGCGCGGAAGCCTGACGCGGGCTAGCCGCAGCAGCCGCCGCCGCAGCACCCGCCGCCGCCGGCCGGGGCGCTGGCGGGGCCGGAACCGGCGCGGCCGCCGACGGCCACCGTGGAAAGCAGCTTGACGGTGTCGTCGTGCCCGGCCGGGCACGCGGCCGGGTCGGAGGACTCGCTCATGGGGCGGTTGAGCTCGAACGTGTCCCCGCAGGCGCGGCAGCGGTATTCGTAACGCGGCATGGGCCTATGTTAGTCGCTGGCGGCGTCGGCGGCACCTGCCTGTTCGCCGGCCTTCACCGGGGCGGATCCGCTGGCGGCCGCGGCCGCGGCCGCGGCCGCGGTGCCGTTGCCGGAAACCTCGGACGCCGCGGTCGTCGCGGCCGGGGAGGGCTCCGGCTCGTCCTCGAACACGAACTTCTTGCCGCGCAGCAGGGAGACGATCGCGCCCAGCACCGACATGGTGGCCGCCGCGATGAACACGATCGTCAGCCCGTGGTGGAACGGCCCGGAGATCAGCGTGGGGAAGAAGGTCTTGCTGGTCAGGTGGCTGATATCGGAGGCGGGAAGCTTATTCATCAGCCCCGCCTGGGACAGCATGTTCTGCACCGGGTTGTAGCCGAGCATCGCGGAGAACACGGTGGACACCGGGGGCAGGTGCCCGATCGCCGACGCGGTCGCCGTCGGCACCCCGGCCTTGACCAGGCCCGCGGTGAGCGTCTTCGGCAGCGTGCTGGCCAGCCCGGCGATCAGCAGGGAGAAGAAGATGCCGATGGACAGGGACATGCCGGAGTTCTGGAAGGTGGACCGCATGCCCGAGGCCGCGCCGCGGTGGTAGGCGGGGACGCTGGACATGATGGCGGCGGAGTTCGGCGAGGCGAACAGGCCCGAGCCCACGCCGTTGCCGAAGATCAGCAGGGCGAAGACCGGGTAGGGGAAGTCGATCGGCAGGGACATCAGGCCGAGGAAGCAGCAGGCGGCCAGCAGCAGGCCGCCGGTGGCGAACGGGCGGGCGCCGTACCGGTCGGACAGGATGCCGGAGATGGGGCCGGCGAGGAGGAACCCGGCGGTCAGCGGCAGCATGTAGATGCCCGCCCACAGGGGCGTGTCGGCGAAGTCGTAGCCGTGCAGCGGCAGCCAGATGCCGGCCAGCCAGATGACCAGCATGAACTGCAGCCCGCCGCGGGCGATGGCGCCGAGCAGGGAGGCCGCGTTGCCCGCGGCGAACGCGCGGATCTTGAACAGCCGCATGCGGAACATCGGCTCGGCGACCTTGGTTTCCACGATGCCGAAGATGACGAGCAGTACCGCGCCGCCGATCAGCCCGGCCAGGACCATGGGGTTCGTCCAGCCGGTGGGGCTGCTGCCGTAGGGGCGGATGCCGAAGGTGATCGCGGTTAGCAGGATGCCGGCGCCGGCGGCGAACAGGATGTTGCCCACCCAGTCAATGCGAGCCCGGCGGGTGTGGGCGATCTCCTTGAGGGAGACGTAGGCCCAGATGGTTCCGAACAGGCCGATCGGGACGTTCACCCAGAAGACCAGGCGCCAGTCGACGGCGGCGAGCAGGCCGCCGAGGAGCAGGCCGATGAACTGGCCGGAGATCCCGGCGATCTGGTTGGTGCCGAGGGCGAGGCCGCGCTGGCCGGGAGGGAACGCGTCGGTGAGGATCGCCGCGGCGTTGGCCATGAGCATCGAGCCGCCGAAGGCCTGGACGACCCGCCACAGGATCAGCCACAGGGCGCCGTGCTGCCCGGTGAACGGGTCGAGGGACAGGCCGATGCTGGCCAGGGTGAACACCACGAACCCGAGGTTGTAGATCTTCACCCGGCCGAAGATGTCGCCCAGCCGGCCGAGGGTCACGACCACGATGGACTGCACCAGCAGGTAGCCGATGATC
>WRBL01000183.1 GCA_009784565.1 Streptosporangiales bacterium
GCCGCGGCGTCGAATTGCAGCGCCAGCGCGGGACTGACCGCGATCGCGCCGGACGTCCAGTTGAACGGCGGGAACAGCCAGGACCAGCCGAGCAGGTCCCCGATCCCCGCTGTCTCGATGATGACCGTGCGCCCGCCCGGCGTCCGGACGTCCAGGACGACGTGCCCCGCCTCGATGAGCCAGAACCGGCTGGAGTGACCGCCGGCCTCGAAGATCCGCTGTCCCGGCGCGAACGTGACCTCGGACGCGGCCGTGCCCAGCGTCTCGATCTGCTCGGGCCGCAGGCCGCGCAGGAACGGGTGCCTGGCCAGGGCCGCCGTGGCGAATGTTGCCATCGTGACCACCTCCCCGTTCAGGGTCGGCCGCCCGTCCTTCGCGGTGACAGTGCCGTTGGACGCCCGTGACCGGGTCTTTGGTCCCGCCGGGCGGCTACTCGAAGTAGGCGATGGTCCGGTACTCGATGCTGTGCCGGGGCCGCGCCGCCCGCGCGGCGGGGTCGAAGAACGCGCTGTGCGGGACCCGCCAGGCCCGGGACTGGTCGCTGTCGTTGAGCTTAAGCAGCAGCACCTCGTCGCGGGTCATGCCGGAGAAGTACCACCACTGGTGCGCCGGGTTGTGGCGGAACTCGAAGCCGCTGGTGCCCGGGGTGTCCGGGGGCATCTCGGCGAGGAGGTCGCCGGGGATCTCGTTGACGAAATACAGGCGGTTGTCGACGCCGTCGGCGGCTCCCACGGTCGCGAAGTCGCACAGGCCCAGCGGCCAGTCCTGCGGCGGCGGGGTGAACACGCGCCACAGGCTCGTGATGAGCGCCCGCCGGTACCCGGGACCCTCCGGGAAATGAGCGGCGTAGGCGTCCCGGGCCCGGGGGACCGCGCCGGTGACCGAGAAGTCGCAGTGGACGTTGGCGGCCTGCGGCTGCGAGGCGTGAGCGGCCGGGTCGGCCGCCCGCCGCCGCAGCCACCCCAGGAGCACGACCCGGTCGGCGCCGGTGCGCGCCTTGATCAGTTCGGCCGCCTCGCCAGGGTAGACCCGGTCAACCTCGTCGGTGTCGGTGAAGTCCCGCACCGCCGAGACATGGTCGATGAGGGTGAACCCGTTGCGGTCGAGCGTGAACCGGTCCCGGACCGGGCGCCCGTCCCGGACCGGCATCCGGTGCGCGGTGTAGGTGCCGGTGTTGACGCTGTGGCCCGGTGCGGTGAACCGCCGCGGCACGGTCGCCTCGGGGGCCAGGTAGTGGATCTCGGTCGTCACCGCCGGAACGTCCATGTTCCCAGTCAAGAACGGTTTCGGTCCCCTGTCCACGCCCGGATGTCCCGGGACCTAGAACTTCAGCTTCGGGGGCAGCGGGTGCCCGAAGTAATCGAGCCCGTACCCGTGCAGGACCGGGTCCTGGACGTTGAGGATGTGGTGGAGCGCGGCCTGGCAGTCGCGCCAGTTCCGTTCCAGCGGGCCGTCGGTGCGCAGCGACACGCCGCCCGCGATCCGGAAGAGCTTGTCAGCGGCCGCGGCGGCGCGGTTCGTCGCGCGAACCTGGTTGCGCCGGACCTCGGCCCGGAGAGAGACCGGCACGGTCCTTCCCGCGGCGCACAGGTCGTAGACGCGGTCGACGTCGGTGAGCACGTGCAGGACGCCCGTGTCGATGTCGGCGGAACACTCGCCGAACGCCGCCAGCTGGAACGGGTCCAGGGACGACTTGCCGGTCAGGCTCTCGCGTTCGCGCGTCACGGCGGCGTAGGCCCCGAGCACGGCCCGGGCCGCGCCCAGCGTGGCGGCGGTCACGGCGGCGGCGAACAGCCCGTTGCGCGGCATCGCGTACAGCGGGGTGTCCTGGCGCCCGGCGGCGTGATGGGCGGTGCCCGCGACGATGTCGGTGGTGTCGATAACCCGGTGCTCGGGCACGAACGCGTCCCGGACGACTACGTCCTTGCTGCCGGTCCCGCGCAGGCCCATCACCCGCCAGGAGTCCTCGTCGATCTCGTAATCGGCGCGGGGCAGCGCGAAGTGCTTCACGACGGGGTCGGCGACGTTCCCGTCGGCGTCGGTGACGAGCCCGCCGATGGTGACCCACTGGCACAGGTCGGTACCCGAGGAGAACGGCCAGCGTCCGCTGAAGACGTATCCGCCCTCGGCCGGACGCGCCCGGCCGTGAGGGGCGTAGGGCGACGCGATCCAGGTCTCCGGGTCCTCGCCCCACACCTCCTCCTGCAGCAGCCGCGAGCCCAGCGCGAGTTCGTGCGGATGGACGCCGATGACGCCGGCGACCCAGCCCGCCGACGGCGCGCAGGCGGCCAGTTCCAGCACCGCTTCGCAGAATCTCCGGGGGTGGGTCTCCAGGCCGCCGAAGTCGCGCGGCTGCAGCATCTTGCAGACCTCGGTGGACCGGAGGGCCTGCTCGGACACGTCCGAGAGGCGGCCGAGACGGTCGCAGTTGTCGGCGTCGGCCGCCAGGACGTCGGCGACCTTGGCGACCCGCAGCCGGATGTCCTCATCGATGTACGTGCTCAGGGGAATCGCACCTCGGTTTCCGTGGCGAACCGTCCGCCGCCCAGCGGCGACAGCCCGAACTCCTCGTAGTACGCCTGCGCCGCCTCCACGTCCGGAACGCCCAGTGTCAGGGTAGTGAGCCGGTGAACAGGCATTTTGACCGCCTTTGTCCTTACTGAGCAGACCACAGGAGACTTGAGGGATCAAGAAATTGGCGGGAATCCATGTCATTGCCGATGGCTGGAGAGACGGCAGGCAACCGGTGATGTCGGCCGGGAGGGGCGTCTCGGGCAGAAGCTGGCCCATACGAGCAGAATCGTGCTAAAAATGCTGATTGATTTTGTCTCTGAATCGCGGTTCGCCCGAACGGTTCGGGATGACGCGACGCGGAAGGGGGGCCGGGTGGCCCAGTTCGATATCGTGGTGGTGGGCGACTGCAACGCCGACCTGCTGGTCAGCGGCGGCGACGTGGTGCCGGCGTTCGGCCAGGCCGAGCAGCTGGTCGAGGCGGCGGACCTGACCATCGGGGGGTCCGGAGGCATCTTCGCGGCCGGGGCGGCCCGGCTCGGGCTCCGCGTGGCGATGATCGGGGTCCTGGGCGATGACGTGTTCGGCCGGTTCATGCGCGAGTCGCTCACCGCGCGCGGGGTTGACATGTCGGCCGTCCGGACGGACCCGCGGCTGCCGACCGGGCTCAGCGTCAACCTGATCCGCGAGGACGACCGCGCCATCATCACGAACCCCGGGACCATCCCGGAACTGCGCTCGGCGGACATCGACCCGGACCTGCTCGCCTCCGCCCGCCATGTCCACGTGAGCTCCTATTTCCTGCAGTCCGGCCTGTGGAAGGGCCTGCCGGCGCTGCTGCGCGGGGCCCGGGACGCCGGCGCCACGGTGTCCCTCGACCCCAACTGGGACCCGGCCGAGACCTGGGACCAGGGACTGACGGGCCTCTACGGCCTGCTGGACGTGGTGCTGCCCAACGAGGCCGAGGCGGCCGGGCTGGCCCGGGCCGCGGCCGGTCCTCCTGTCTCGGGTCCTGGTGTCCGGCGTACCCCGGTGGAAGCCGCTCTCGTCCTGGCGTCAGCGGGACCGGCCGCTGTCGTCAAGCGCGGCGCCGAGGGCGCTATCGCTGCGTATCCCCTTCCCGGCGGGCAGCTCTACCGTGTCCCGGCGGTCCCGGGCACCAGTCCCGTCGATGCCGTCGGCGCCGGGGACTCCTTCGACGCGGGCTTCCTCGCCGCGACCCTGTGGGGCTGGGACCCCCGGCAGTCCCTGGCGCTCGGCTCGGCCTGCGGCGCGCTGTCCACCCGCGCGGCCGGGGGAACCGCCGCCCAGCCCGGCCGCGACGAAGCCGTCGCGGCGGCGGCGAGCCTGCTGGGCGAGGCGCTCCCCGAACGGTGAGGGTTCAGGTGACGGTCTCCGGGCTGGCGGCCTCCGGGCCGGCCGTCCCGGGCTCCAGGAACTCCTCCCTGATCTCCTTCGGGCCGAACGGCCACACGTGCTCGGCCCGGGCCCAGATGGCGAACGCGATGACGCCGAGGACCGTCCAGCCGATCGCGAAGCCGATAGCCTGTCCCCCCGACGCCTGGAAGACGTAGATCCAGCCCGCCAGCGCCAGGACGCTGGGCACCGGGTACAGCCACTGCCTGTACGGCCGCTTCAGGCCGGGCTGCCTGCGCCGCAGCACGGTCAGCGCGGCGATCTGCGCGATGAACTGCGTCCACAGGGTCAGGGCGGTGAGCGCGTTGATGATCGTGGTCAGCGGCAGGAAGCAGGCGATCGCGCACACCACGCCCATGGCCAGCAGCGAGATGTGCGGGAACCGCAGCCGCGGGTGCAGCCTTCCGAACGGCTTGAAGAACAGGCCCTCGCGCGCCGCGTTGTACGGCAGCCGGGACGCGCCCAGCATGCCGGTGAAGACGGACGCGAAGGCGGCGACGATGATCAGGATCGCCATGACGGCGGCCCCCGGCTTGCCCCAGGCCCGCAGCATGAAGTCCGTGCCGATCGAGGTGGACTTCTCCGCGACCTGCCAGGGGAGGACGCCGATGATGCCGACATTCATCGACAGGTCGATGATCAGCACGCCCCCGATCGCGATGATGATGGACCACGGGATCGTGCGGCCGGGATTGCGGACCTCGTCCCCGACATAGGTCACGGTGTAATAGCCGAAGTAATCGTAGACCGCCAGCACCAGCCCGGCGCCGAGCCCGGCGAAGAACTTGCCGTTCAGAGTCCACGCTCCGGCCGGGTAGCTGAACGCCAGGTGAGGGCTGAAGTGCGTGTAGGCGGCGACGAGGACCACGAGCACCGTGACGATCATGGCGCCCCACAGCAGGTTCGTCAGCTTCGACACCGAGTCGATGCGCCGGTACAGCAGGGCGACCGTGACGACGGTGATGGCCACGGCGATCAGGTGGCTCTCCAGGCTGCTCATGCTGAAGAAGTAGCCGAGGTAGTCGGTCATCCCGATCATGCCGGTGGACATGATGAGCGGGGTGGCGAGGAGCGTGGACCAGACGAACATGAACGGCATGAGCCGGCCCGTCCGGTACTGGAACGCCTCGCGCAGGAACGTGTAGGTGCCCCCGGAGCGGGGCATCGAGGCACCGAGTTCGGCCCAGACCAGGCCGTCGAACAAGGCGATGATCGCGCCGACGATCCAGCCGATGATCGCCTGGGGGCCGCCTATGGCCGCGATGATCAGCGGGATGGTGATGAAGGGCCCGATCCCGACCATCTGCGCCATGTTCAGGGCGGTCGCGGGAAACAGGCCCAGGGCCTGGATGAATCCTCTGTCGCTGACCGCCGATTCCGGCCCGGCCGCTTGCTTCCTTCTGGCCACGGGGCCTCCCGGAATTTGATCGATAGCGTGCGTGTCGGGCAAAACTAGATCAAAAACAGTCGTCGTGGCAAGAGCGTACTTGCTCGGATATTCGTCTCATGGGACACTCGCGAGCGAGTGGAGGTCTCATGGGAAGATGGCTCAAGACCGTAACGGCGACGTTCCTGGCGCTCCCGCTGGGCGTGGCACCCGCGGTGGTCAGCGCGGCCGCGGCCGCGCCCGCCGCGCAGGCAGAACCCCGAGCGCAGGCCGGGTCCGGTGCCGGGCAGACCCCGGTGATGGGCTGGAGCAGCTGGAGCTTCCTCCGGATGGGGTCCACCGCCGCCGATCTCGAGGAAGAGGCCCGGGCCATGGTCGGCAGCGGTCTCACCGCGGCGGGTTACAGGTACATCAACCAGGACGACAACTGGTACAAGTGCCCCGGGCCCCAGGGGCCTGACGTCGACTCCTACGGCCGGTGGGTCACCAATCCGGCCTACTTCCCGCCCGGACCTGACGGCGAGAACGGCATAGCGGCGGTCGCCCGCTCCGTGCATGGCCTGGGGCTCAAGTTCGGCATCTACGAGACGCCGGGCATCTCCGCGCAGGCCGTGAAGGAGAACACCCGGATCAAGGGCACCTCCTACACCGCCGACCAGATCGCCGCCACCGCGCCGGCCAGCAACTACAACTGCGGGGGCATGGATACGATCGATTATTCCAAGCCCGGCGCGCAGGCCTATACCGACTCCGTGGTCGACGAGCTCGCGTCCTGGGGCGTGGACTACATCAAGCTCGACGGCATCGCCGACAGCAACGGCGCCGACGTCCGGGCCTGGTCGCGGGCGATCAGGCAGTCGGGCCGCCCGATGCTCCTGAACATCACGCAGGGCAGCTACGGCATCAAGCTCGCGCCGGTGCTGAAGCGGTACGCCAACCAGTGGGAATTCGCGCCCGACATCGAGACCAGCGGACCCGACGAGGGCGCCGCGGACGCTTGCAACGCTCCGCCGTTCACGGGCTGCAGAAGCGTCTTCCCGCTGACCAGCTACGCGCACTGGAGCGACCGGTTCGACGCGGCGGCCCAGTGGCAGCCGTACGGCGGCCCCGGCGGCTTCAACGACTACGACTCGATCGAATCCGGGAACGGCAGCGCCGACAGCGGGATGTCCCTGGCCGCGTCCGAAAGCCAGCTCAGCCTGTGGTCGCTCGGCTCGGCGCCGCTCATCCTCGGAGGCGACCTGACCAGCGCCGTCACCAACGCCTACGGGACGAAGGCCTCCCTCACCCGCCGTGACCTGGCGTTGCTGGAGAACCGGCAGGTTGTCGCGGTGGACCAGGATTCGGTGGACGCCTCCCGCATCGCGGGCTCCGGCACGCCGGGCCCGCGCCCCGGCCAGCAGGTCTTCGCCAAGAAGGAGGCGGGCGGGGACGCCGTCGCGGGCCTGTTCAACACCACCACCAGCGCGGGCTCGAAACCCGTGACGATCTCGGTGACCGCCAGGGCGCTGGGGCTGCCCGCCGATCCTCACGGCTACCTGGTGCGAGACCTCTGGGGAGGCCAGTCGGTGGTGGCCAGTCACGCGGACATCGCCCGGGTACCCGCCGCGGGGCGATTCGCGCGAGCGTCCCGGCCGAGGGCGTGGCCCTGCTCCGTGTCACGCCGCTTCCCTGACAGTGCCGCGGGCCCGCTCCCGGCTCTAGGATTGTCACACTATGCACAAGTCAGCACGGCTTAGCGCCATCCTTGAACGGCTGGCCGACGGGGGCACCGTCGACGTGGGCGAACTCGCCGAGGAACTGTCGGCGTCCCCGGCCACGATCCGCCGCGACCTCGCCGCGCTCGAGCAGCAGCGCCTGCTGGCGCGCACGCACGGGGGAGCGGTCGCCCACGCGGTCAGCTACGAGCTTCCGCTCCGGTACAAGGGCGTCCGCTACGCGGAGGAGAAACGGCGTATCGCCGACGCCGCCGCCGGGACGGTGTCCGAGGGCATGGCGGTCGGGCTGACCGGCGGCACGACGGCGACGGAGGTCGCCCGGGCCCTCGCGGCCCGGCAGCAGCTGACCATCGTGACCAACGCGCTCAACATCGCCTCCGAGCTGGGCGCCCGGCCCAACATCAAGCTGATCGTCACGGGCGGGCTCGCGCGGAGCCAGTCCTATGAGCTGTCCGGCCCGATCGCGGAGGCCGCCCTGAACGGCATCAACCTCGACGTCGCGTTCATCGGCGTCGACGGCATCGACGCCAGGGCCGGCTGCACCACGCACCAGGAGGTCGAGGCGCACACCAACGGCGTGATGATCCAGCACGCCAGGCGCGTCGTGGTGGTGGCGGACAGCTCGAAGATCGGCAAGGTGGCGTTCGCGCGGATCTGCGAGGCCGGCGGCGTCGACGAGCTGATCAGCGACGACGCGGCGGAGGAGACCGCGGTGAAGGCGCTGTCGGACCGCGGAGTGCGGGTCACCCTCGTGTAGCGCGGGCGGTCACCGATCACTCGGATGATCAAGTTTGCGCGTGATGACCGTTAGTTTGACAGAAATGATCATGTTGGGCGATCATCAATGACGTGCCCGGAACATCACTGCGCGACGAGATCTACTCCCAGCCCGACTGCTGGTCCGAGGCCGCCCGCCTGGCGGCCGACGGGCCCGGGGGCGTCGCGGGCAGGCTTCCCGCGCCCGGTGAACGCGTCGGCGTTATCGGCTGCGGAACGTCCCTCTACATCGCGCGGGCCTACGCCTTCCTGCGGGAGGACGCGGGCCAGGGGGTCACCGACGCGTGGCCGGCCAGCGAGGCGAGGCTGAAGCGGGACTACGACCGCCTCGTCGCCATCAGCCGTTCGGGCACCACCACGGAAGTCCTCGCCGCGTTCGCCTCCGACCGGCGGGCCGACGGCCGCGCGCCCGTCACCGTCATCACGGCGACACCCGGCACCCCGGTCCACGACCGGGGAGACGCGATCACGCTCGCGGAGTTCGACGAGACCGCGGTCGTGCAGACCCGGTTCGCCACCTCCGCCCTCGCGCTGCTCCGCGCCCACCTGGGCGAGGACCTGACGGCCCCGATCGCCCAGGCCCGGGACATCCTCGCCGCGTCGCCCGCGGAGACCGAACGGTCCCTCGACGGTGTCCGGGCCGCCGGGCAGGTCGCGTTCACCGGGATGGGCCTGGGCGCCGCGCTGGCCGAGGAGGCGGCGCTCAAGCTGCGCGAGGCCACCCAGTCCTGGGCCGAGGCCTACCACGCGACCGAGTACCGTCACGGCCCGATCAGCATCGCGCAGCCCGGCCGGGCAGTCTGGGCCCTCGGTCCCCTCGTGCCCGGATTCGAGCGCGACATCGCGGCCACGGGCGCGCATCTCGAGCACCACGACACCGACCCGATGGCCGAGCTGGTCCGGGTCCACCTGCTGTGCCTGCTGCGCGCCGCCGACCTCGGCCTCGACCCGGCGACCCCGCGGAACCTCACCCGCGCCGTCATCCTGTCCTAGGCCCGGACCCGGCATCATCCCGAACGGATCGCGGCGAGAAGTTGATCATCACCGTTACTCCCAATCCGGCGTGGGACGTCACTTATGAGGTGCCCGCGCTCGTTCCCGGGGAAGTCCACCGCGTCACCCGGGCGCACCGTCGGCTTGGCGGCAAGGGCGTCAACGTCGCCCGCGTCCTGGCGGCGCTCGGGCAGGACGCCGTCGCGATCCTGCCCGGCCCCGGCGGGCTGGCCGCCGAAGCGGGCCCCGGCCCCGCGGGCACCGGGACGCTCGCGCTCGACGTCGTCCCCGGGCTGCCCGCGATCCGGCAGACGCTCGTCGTTCACGACGGGGACGGTACCACCACGTCACTGTGGGAACCCGGAGCGGAGCCGGGCCCCGGCACCGAGGCCGCCCTGACCGGCCGGGTGCGGGCCCGGCTGGGCGAGGCCCGCGGGGCGGTGATCTCCGGCAGCCTGCCGCCCCTGCTCGGCCCCCGCACCCATGCCCGGCTCGCGGCGCTGGCGCTGGACGCGGGCGTGCCCGCCGTCGTGGACACGAGCGGGGAAGCGCTGGCCCGCGCCGCCACGGTGCCCGGGGTGGTCCTCGCCCCCAACGCCAGCGAACTCGCGCAGCTGTCCGGCGCGTCCTGCGATGGCCTCCGCGACGCCGTCGCCGCCGCGCGGGCGCTGCTGCCCGCGGGCCCCAGGGCCGTCGTCGCGACGCTCGGCGAGGACGGCCTGGTGGCCGTCACGGGCGACGGCAGCTGGCACGGGCGCCTTGCCCGCCCGCTGGCCGGCAACCCGACCGGGGCCGGGGACGCCGCCGCGGCGGCCCTCATCGCCGGTCTGGCCGGAGCACGCACCTGGCCCGGCATCGTCCGGGACGCCGCGGCCCTGTCGGCCGCCGCCGTGCTGTCACCGGTCGCCGGGGAGGCGGATCCCGCCGACTTCGCCCGGCTCCGTGCCGACGTCACGATCAGGAAGGTCGCCTGACATGCCCCTCGCCCCCATGTCCCAGGCGGTCGAGGCCGCCGTCCCCGGCGGCCTCGCCGCGCTCAACGTGATCCACCTCGAGCACGCCGAGGCGATCGTGGCCGGAGCCGAGGCCGCGGGCCGTCCCGTCGTCCTGCAGATCTCGGAGAACACCGTCGCGTTCCACGGGGCGCTGCCGCCGCTGGCGCTCGCCTGCCTGCGCCTCGCCGGCGCTGCCGCCGTCCCCGTCGTGGTGCACCTGGACCACGCCGTCCGCCGGGATCTGGTCGCCGAGGCGGTGGAACTCGGCGTCGGCTCGGTGATGTTCGACGCCTCGGCCCTGGACTACGACGACAACGTGGCCGCGACCGCGGACGTGACCCGGTGGTGCCACGACCGCGGTGTCTGGGTGGAGGCCGAACTGGGGGAGGTCGGCGGCAAGGACGGGGTCCACGCGCCGGGCGTCCGGACCGATCCCGGCGAGGCGGCGTCGTATGTGGCCGCCACCGGGGTGGACGCGCTCGCTGTCGCGGTGGGGTCCTCCCACGCGATGCTGACCCGCGACGCGCGGCTCGACGACAAGCTGATCGCCGCCATCGCGGGCGCGGTGAGCGTGCCGCTGGTCCTGCACGGCTCCTCCGGCGTCCCGGACGCCGGACTGGTCGAGGCGGTGCGCCACGGCATGGTCAAGATCAACATCGCCACGCAGCTGAACAAGGTCCTGACCGGGGCTGTCCGCGCGGCGCTCGCTGAGGACGAGACGGTCGTCGACCCGCGCAAGTGGATGGGCCCGGCCCGCTCCGCGGTCGCCGCCGAGACCGAGCGCCTCCTGGCCCTGCTCGCCCTGGCCTGAGGGCCGTCCTGCTCCGGGACGGCAAGGGAGTAAGCCGCCCCGGAGGGGAACGGAACCGTCTGCGGGGGGCCGCTACTTCCGGGCGTTCCGGGTCATCTGGCGCTCCACCAGCGGGGCGACCAGGTCGAAGTAGTGGGTCGGCGCGACCCGCGCCATGAAATCGATGCCGTAGGCGTCCGGGCCGATGAGGATCCGGGCCTTGCCGCGCTCGACGCCCTGGTGGATGACCTGGGCGGCCTTCTCCGGGGTGGTCCGCAGGATGGAGTTGAAGGCCTCGGAGACCTCCTCGCCGGAGCGGCCCTGGCCGAACGGGTCCTTGCGGATGCGCGCGTTCTTGGCGATGTTGGTCTTGATGCCGCCCGGGTGGACGGTGACCGCGCGGACGCCGGTGCCGCGCAGTTCCTGGCGCAGCGAGTCGGTGAAGCCGCGGACCGCGAACTTCGAGGCGCAGTAGGCGCTCTGGAACGGAATCCCCATCAGGCCGAACACGCTGGAGGTGTTCACGATCGCGCCGCTCTTCTGCTCGGCCAGGATCGGCAGGAACGAGCGGGTCCCGTTCACGACGCCGTGGAAGTTGATGTCCCACAGCCACTGGTCGTCCTCGGGAACGGTGTCCAGGACGCTGGAGCCGACGGCGACGCCGGCGTTGTTGAAGACCGCGGCCAGCGGGGCGGGCAGCCACTCGCGGACCTCGTCGGCGAACTTCTTCTGGTCCTCGGCGTCGCGGACGTCCAGCTTGCGGGTGAGCACCTTGACGTCGCCCAGGGAGGCGGTCGTCTCCTTCAGCCCGGTCTCGTCCACGTCGGCGATGGCCACGGGTGACCCGGTGCGGGCCAGCCGCCGCGCGAGGCTGCGGCCGATCCCGGAGGCCGCGCCCGTGATCACGACCGGCCGCCCGGTGATCGTCGTACCTGATGCCATTGATAGTTCCTTTCGCAGCCTGCCGGTACGCTCCCGTACCACTATCGATGGTACGGGAGCGTACCGCAGGGATCAAGCGGTCGCAGGGCCGGTCAGTCGCCGGGCCGCCGCTGGCCGGTGAGAGCGTCGCCGAAGCGCAGCGCGAACTCGCTGAGGCGGTAGGCCGCCTGGCCCGCGGCCCCGGCGAGCCGGTCTCCGGCCGTCTGCGCGTACCGCTCGGCGGTCTGGGCGGCGGACTCGGCGGCGTCGCGGCCGGCCGACGCGAGGGCCTTCGCGGTGTCCTGGCTGGCCTGGCCGGCTGCCGCGCCGGCCTGGTCGGCCCAGCTGGCGGCGCGGCCGGAGAACTGCGCGATCTGCTCCGCCGTCTCGTCCTGCGAGCGCTGGAACAGCGCGTTCGTGTCGGAACGGACGGTGGCGATCAGCTGGCGGAAAGGGCCGGTGCTGGCCATGATGAGCTCCTTGTGGAACGGGAACGAGAACGGGCGAGGCGGCCGAAGGCCCGGGCGTTCCGGGCCGGGGCGGTGAGCTTACCGGCCTCGGCGTCGTCGATGAGCGCGCCGACGGTCTCGGCCGCGCAGGTCCGGTTGGCGCCGATGCCGCCGGTCGGTCCGCGCTTGGCCCAGCCGGTCACGTAGCTGCCCGGGGCCACGCGGCCGCCGTCGCTGGGGATGACGCCGGTGCCCTCGTCGTAGGGGAGGCCGTCGATCGCGGCGCCGCGCGATCCGATGGACCGGATCAGCATCCCGGCCGGGATATCGCGGGTCCCGCCGTTGCGGTCGCTGACCCGCACCGACTGGACGCTCCCGTCGCCGCTGGCCTCCAGCGCCGTCGAGTGGAACCGCAGCACCAGGCGCGGTCCGGCCGGCGGCCGGGTCCAGTCCACGTCCCGGACGGGGATCTCGCGCAGCAGGGCGGCGGCGGACATCGGCCCGCCCCCGGCGATCTCCCCGCTGATGCCCGGGTCGCCGTCGACGACGATCTCCAGGCCGGGGAGCTGGAACAGGCCGAGGAACTCCTTGGGCGCGAACGCGGCGTCCGCGGGCCCGCGCCGGGCCAGCAGGACGACCTCGGTCACGTCGCTGGAGCGCAGGGCCTCCAGGGCGCCGGGCGCGATGCCGGTGGCGGCGAGCCGCTCCGGGCCCGACAGCAGCAGCCGGGCCACGTCGATGGCCACGTTGCCGTTGCCGACGACGACCGAGCGGCCGCCCTCCCCGGATGACGCGGTCAGGCCGGCGGGCGCGGCGGCACCGGGCATCCCGTTGGCCCACTCCATGAAGGCCATGGCCGCGAGGGACCCCGGGAGGTCCTCGCCGTCGATGCCCAGGTCACGAGGAGTCTCGGCACCGGTGGCGTACACCACGGCGTGGTGGTGGGCGAGGACGTCGGCGTGGCTGACGTCGCGGCCGACGGCGACGCCCAGGCGCATGGTGACGCGGGGGTGGCGGA
>WRBL01000184.1 GCA_009784565.1 Streptosporangiales bacterium
CCCAGGTCGATGCGCGACGGGTACAGCGCCGACAGCGTGCCGAACGCCTCCACCACGGCCAGCGCCGTCTGGTGGCCAAGCTGCACCGCCCCGGAACCGACCCGGATCGAGGAGGTGTTCGCGGCGACCGCGCCGATCAGCACGGCCGGAGAGGAGGAGGCGACGCCGGGTGTGAAGTGGTGCTCGGCCAGCCAGTAGCGCCGGTAGCCGGAGGCCTCGGCCTTCTGGGCCAGGTCGATCGAGTTCCGCAGTGCCTCCGCGGCGGTGGAACCCTCGCTGACCGGCGACAGGTCCAGGATCGAGAGCGGGATCACGAGTTCTCCTCTCGGGCCGAAGCCCATGATGACGCCGGGCGGGCCGGGCCCAGCCCCATCCGGTCCCGCAACGTCGTGCCTTCCTCGTACTCGCTCCGGAATGCCCCGCGCTCGGCGAGGAGCGGCACCACCTTCGACGCGAACTCGTCAAGGCCGGCCGGGGTGATGGACGGGACGAGGATGAAGCCGTCGCAGGCGTCGTCCTGCACGCTCTTGTTGATTCCCTCGGCGATCTGCGCCGGGGTGCCGATGAAGTTCTGCCGCCCGGTGACCTCGATGATCAGGTCACGGATGGACAGGTTCTTCTCCTCGGCGATGGTCCGCCACTTCCGCGCGGTCTCCAGCGCGTCGCCGGTCTGCCGGGCCCGGCCCTGGATGATCGACTCTGATTCAAGGTCCGGGTCGAACGGCGGCAGCGGCCCGTCGGGGTCGAACGACGACAGGTCGGTGTTCCAGACCTGCTCCAACAGCAGAATCGCGGTCTGCGGCGACACCTGCTGGCGGCGGACGTGCCGGGCGCGCTCGTGGGCCTCGGCCTCGGTGTCCCCGAGCGTGAACGTGGTCCCGGGCAGGATCTTCAGCGAGTCCGGGGACCGCCCGTACCGGGCCAGCCGCGACTTCACGTCCTTGTAGAACGCGCGCCCGTCGTCATATTTCGCGTGCCGGGTGAAGACCGCGTCGGCGCTGTGCGCGGCGAACTCCCGCCCGCCGTCGGAGTCTCCGGCCTGCAGGATCACCGGATGGACCTGGGGACTGCGCGGGAGGGTGAAGTCCCCGGAAATATCAAAATTCGGACCCTCAATCCGGAACGGATCGGGCCTGCCGTCCCGCGTCCACGACTCCCACAGCTCACGAGTGACCTGGACGAACTCGGCGGCCCGCACGTAGCGGTCCCCGCGGTCCAGGTAGCCGCCGCGCCGGAAGTTCTCCCCGGTGAACGCGTCGGGGGAGGTCACCACGTTCCAGCCGGCCCGTCCGCCGGACAGGTGGTCCAGAGACGCGAACTGGCGGGCGATCTCGTACGGCTCGTTGTAGGTGGCCTGGATGGTGCCGACCAGCCCGAGCTTTTCCGTTACCGCCGCGACGGCGGCCAGGACGGTCAGGGTGTTCGGCCGTCCGACCACGTCCAGGTCGTGGATCTTGCCGCGCTGCTCGCGCAGGCGCAGCCCCTCGGCCAGGAAGAAGAAGTCGAACTTGGCAGCCTCGGCGGTGCGGGCCAGGTGGGCGAACGACGAGAACGTGATCTGGCTGCCCGAGTCCGGGTCGCTCCACACCGTGGTGTTGTTGACGCCCGGGAAGTGAGCGCCGAGGATGACCTGCTTGCTCATGCTGACGCGGCCTCCGAAGACGCGTACCGGTTAGCCGGATGAGGATCGAGTCCGAGCCGCGAGCGGAGGTCGCTCTCGGCGTAGGAGGTGCGGAACACGCCGCGCCGCTGCAGTTCGGGGACCAGCCCCCGCGTGATGCCCGAAAGGTCGTACGGCAGGGTGCCCGGGCGGAGCCGGAAGCCGGCCAGGCCCGCGTCCGGAGAACCGGACCAGGACAGCAGCAGGTCCGCGATCTCGGTCGGCGTCCCGGCGACGATCTCGGTGTCGGACCTGTAGGCGGCGCCCGCCGCTTCGTCCAGGCGCGCCCGGCGGGCGGCCGCGGTGCCCGGCGTCTCGTCGATGAAAACGGTGAGATCGGCGTAGACCCGCACTGGATCAAGCGTTCGTTCGGCGGAATGGCTGTTGATCTTGGTGATGATCCCGGCGGCCTCGTCGGGGCCGTGCGGCGTGACGAACGCGATGTCGGCGGACCGGGCGGCGAGGCGGAAGGGGACGTCGGCGTGCGCGAGGACGGCGATGACCGGCTGGCCCTGGGGCGGGCGCGGCGTGATGGACGGGCCGCGGACGCTGAACCACTCGCCCTCGAAGTCGATGTAGTGGAGCTTGCCGCGGTCGATGAACCGGCCGGCCGGGACGTCGCGGATCACGGCGTCGTCCTCCCAGGAATCCCAGAGGCGGCGCAGTACCTCGGCGTAGTCCGCGGCCTCGTCGAACAGCCGGGCGGTGAGCCGCTGGGCCTCCGGCGTACCCCGGGTGACGGCCGGGCTGTGCTGTCCCAGATCGGCGCGGCGGCCGAAATGCCGCGCCTCGTCGCGGCTCACGCGCAGCCGGACGCCGGCCCGGCCCTCGCTGGCGTAGTCGAGCGTGGCGATCGCGGTCGAGACGTGAAACGGCTCGGTGTGCGTCACGACGGCGGCGGGGATGATGCCGATGTGACTGGTCAGCGGGGCGATCCGGGCGGCGGTCAGGACCGCGTCGAGCCGGCCCTGGACGTCGCCGGACCTGGATCCGTTCCGGCCGGGGGTGACTCCGCCCCAGGGGCGGAGGCCCAGGGAGTCCTCGATGGTCAGGAAGTCGAGGAGGCCGGCTTCGGCTTCGCGGGCCAGGTCCGCCCAGTAGCCGGCGGTGAACAGCTCATCGGTCCGCGATCCCGGCTCCTGGAAGGCCGCGGGATGCCAGCCGGCGCCGTCCAGCGCGACCGCGAGGTGCAGGGATTCGGGTCCGGTGCGGGACATGCGGCTCCTTCCGCACAGCGGCACCGGATCTGGTGGGTGCGCGCTGTCCGGCCGCGCCGCCGACGGTGTCTTCTTCTACTAGAACACATGCCTTCCCGGGCCGGAAGATGCCCGGGGACTTTCGGCCCTAGGGGCGGCGAGGGCGGGTCGGCGATCATGGAATGCGAGCGACGGGAGGCAGGCCGAGATGAGCAGCGACACGCGGCAACCGGGTAACGAGGGCGAGCGCGTGCTGCGGCCGCTGACCCGGGAACAGGCACTGCGCTTGCTGGGGACCGTCCCCATGGGCAGGATCGCCTTCACCTCGCGGGCCATGCCCGCCATCCGGCCGGTGAACCACATGGTCGACGACGAAGGCCGGATCATCATCCGCAGTCACGAGGGCGGGTCGATCGTCACGGCCACCGACGCCGAGCGCGGTACCGTCGTCAGCTACGAGGCCGACCAGATCGACACCGAGACCCGGGTCGGCTGGACCGTGATCGTGACCGGCCTGGCCCGGGTCGTCGACGACCCCGCTCAGGTCGAGGCCTACCACGAGGCGCTGCAGCCCTGGGTAAGCGGCCTGGACTACATCATCAGCATCGACCCGACCATCGTGACGGCCTACGAACTGGTCCGCGGCCGCAACGGCTCACCCGCCCGCCAGCCGGCCTAACCCTGCCCGCTTAGCTCCGCGATCGCGAGGAACCCGCCGCCGGTGCCCGGCGCGGAACTGGTCATGCCGAGCCGGATGACCGTCGTGGACACCGGGTCGAAGGTGATCGCGGACGGCTGGCCGGACGCGGACGCCCACTCCGCCGTGACATGCGAGGCCGGGACGAAGGAGTGCCCGTCCCAGTACGAGACCGTGACCGATTTCGGGAGCGCGAGCGCCCCGCCGGTGACGAAGGTCGCGCTCAGGCCCTGCAGGCGCCGCGGTGAAGTCCAGGTCAGAGACACCCAGTCCGAGGCGTCCGAGACGCTGACCGCCTTGACGTTGGCGGTGGCCACGGCGTCGTAGTAGTTCGACCAGTGCGTCGTCGCGTCCCCGTCGAGCATCGCGGCCGGGAGAGTGCCCGGGTCGCCGGAAAAACTGGCGTCCGCGCGCGGGCCGGGACCGGACGGCCCGGCGGGGTCGGCGGGTACCGGCGCGGGGGTACCGGAACCGCGCACGATGCCCGGGACCGAACCGCCGCCGGCGGCGGGCGCCGAACGGAACGTACATGTCGCGGGGGCCAGTCCGTCCGCCGTGGCCTCCAGCGTGACGGCACCCGGGGACCGGGTGGCGCCGACGACCGCGAGGGCCTGGCCGAAGAACGCCTCCTGGTCGGGTGAGGTGTAGGCGCGGGCGTTCTCCTGCCGCCCGTTGTCGGTCGCCTTCAGCGTCCCGGCCCCGGTCACGGCGAACCGGATGAGGTTCCGCGCGCCGGTCACCACCACCCCGTGAGCGTCCACCACCGACGCGGTCACGTAGGCGAGCGAGGACCCGTCGGCGGTCAGGGACGCCGCCGGCGACGACAGCGACAGCGACCGGGCCGGGCCCGCCGTCGTCACCGAGTCGAGCGCGACGCGTCCGCCGGAGGCCGAGTACCCGACCGCGCTCAGGGTGCCCGGAGCGAACGGGACTGACCAGGTCAGGTGCAGTTTCCCGGTGGACCCGTTCGGTGAGGTGTAGCTGCCGGAGGGGTAGTTGTAGTCGTCGTCCGTCGGCTCGGTCGTCTCCAGGTACGTCGCGCCGAAGGTCGTGGTCTTGGTGTCGAACTTCTTCGTCCCGAGCGACTTGCCGTTGAGGAACAGTTCGACCGACGGCACGTTCGCGTAGACCCATACCGACACGGGCTGGCCCGCCGGCCACGATGACCAGTCCATCGGCACGACGTGGACCATCGGCGCGGAACTCCACTGGCTCTCGTACAGGTACCGCATGTCTTTGCTGAATCCGGCGGTGTCGATGGCGCCGAAGAACGACGACTTCACCGGGAACTGGGCGTACGGCGTCGGCTCGCCGGTGTAATCCTGCCCGGCCCACAGGAATCCGCCGGCCCAGAATTCCCGGTCCCGGTCTTTCTTCAGCTCGTATTCGCCGCTCATGCACCACGACGAAAGGTTGTTATCGTAGGACGATGTCTCGCATTTCCCGGGCGTGAAGTTCGGGCCGGTGTTCAGCAGGTCCGGATGATCGTAGAATCCGCGGGTCGAGGTCTCGGAGGACATTTCCGAGCAGAAGAAGAACTTGTCGCCGTACTTGGCGTGCAGGCCGTCCATGGACCCGGCCGTGTTGTAGTTGACGCCGAGCCCGTCCAGTTCCGCCATGATCTGATCCTGGGGCGACCCGTCCGACGGCACGTAGCGGTACTGGTCAGAACCCATGACCACCGGGCGGGTGGTGTCGAGGGCCTTCACGTCGGCGACCAGCTTCTTGGCGATGGGCGGCCCGGTGGGCTGCCAGGTGTCGGGCGTCTCGTTGCCGATCGACCACATCACGATGGCCGGGGAGTTGCGGTGCGCGAGGACCATTTCGGCGATGTCCCGGTCGCTCCACTCGTCGAAATACAGGTGATAGTCGTAGGCCACCTTCCCGTTGTGCCAGCAGTCGAATGCCTCGACCATGAGCAGGATTCCCATGCGTTCGGCGGCGGCGACGAATTCGGGGGCGGGCGGGTTATGCGCGGTCCGCACAGCGTTGACCCCGTAGTCCTTCATCAGGCCGAGTTGCCGGGTAATCGAGTCGGCGTGGATCGCCGCGCCCAGCGGGCCCTGGGTGGCGTGCAGGTCGGCGCCGTGCAGTTTCAGGTGCTTCCCGTTGAGCGAGAACCCCTTATCGGGGTCAAACTCGAAATACCTGATACCGAACGGATTCTCATTACTGTCAATAACCTTCCCGCCGCTGGTCACGTCGGTTTCCAGGGTGTAGAGGCGGGGGCTCTCGGTCGACCACAGTTCCGGCCGGTCGACGCGGAGGGCCGTCGTGGCGGTCTGGGCCTGTCCCGCGGTCACGGTCAGCGACGACGAACCCGTCGCCACGACCTTCCCCGAAGCGTCGCGCGCCCGGAGGGCGACGGTGAGCGGGACGGGCGCCGAAGACCCGTTCTGTATAGCGGTTTCGACTTTGACCGTCGCGTAGCCGGCGGGGACGGTTCGCGCCGCGCCGGGTGTGGTGATGAAGGTGCCGTGCCGGGCGATGCGCACCGGGTCGGTGACGGTGATCCGGACGTCGCGGTAGATGCCGCTGCCGGAGTACCAGCGGTTGGAGGGGATCTGGTTGCTGGCCTGAACGGCGATGACGTTCGGCGTGGTGCCGTCGGTATGCACGATGCCGGTGAGGTCGTAGCTGAAGCCGGTGTAGGCGTAGGGATGGGTGCCGAGTTTCTGGCCGTTGGCGTAGACGACGGAGTTCATGTAGACGCCGTCGAACTCGATCTCGAGGTGCTTGCCGGTCATCCAGGCCGGGAGCGTGAACGTCTTGCGGTACCAGCCGAGGCCGCCGGGCAGGTAGCCGTTGCCGTTGTAGGTGTAGGCGGCGTCGACCGGATCGAGTTCGGCCGACCAGTCGTGCGGCACGTCGAGGATCCGCCATTTCGAGTCATCGAAACCGGGCTGGTAGGCGCTGGAGTAGGCGCCGGTCGGGTCGGTGACCTGCTGGTCGGTGACGAGGGCGAACCGCCAGTCCTGGCCGAACCCGTACTCCCGGGACCCGGGCGCGGGCTGCGGGGCGGCGGCGGTGACGCCGCGGATGGCGGCGCGGGCGGGAGCGGCCCCGATGATGGCCGCGGCGGCGGTGAGGCCGGTTCCCGCGAGTACTTGCCGACGGGACAGGAACGTGGAATCGTCGCCCATGACACCCTCATTTCACTTGTGACGCACCGCTTTGTGCCGTCACTGGCGGATACTCCCGCCGGGCAGGAATCCTGTCAATGGTCCGTGGTTACCCGCGAGTATCTAAACTTGGGTGGTTTGTTCCCTTGAATCGTTCGTGTTTAGGATGCTAGGTTTTCGAACGTGACCGCATCCCAGGGCCCGACCACCGCAGATGACCTGCGGAGGGCCGGGCTGCGGGTGACAGCGGCCCGAGTCGCGCTGCTCGAGACCGTCCGAGAGGGCGGTCACCTGGAGGTAGAGGCAATCGCCTCCCGGGTACGAACGCGTGTAGGGCACATTTCGCTCCAGGCCGCGTATGAAGCCGTCGGCGCGCTGACCGCCGCGGGACTCATCCGGCGGATCGAGCCGCCTGGAAGCCCGGCACGATTCGAGGGGCGCGTCGGAGACAATCACCACCACCTGGTGTGCCGGTCATGCGGGCTGGTCGTCGACGTCGACTGCGCGGTCGGCGAGGCGCCCTGCCTGACTGCTTCCGATGACCAGGGCTTCACGGTCGACGAGGCCGAGGTCATCTACTGGGGCCTGTGCCCCGGCTGCTCCGCAGCTCGCAGTTCCTGAATACCGTTATCCGCTCAGCGGGGAAGGACAACCATGTCTGAGAAGCCTGAAGCTACTGAAACCGGTGGCTGCCCGGTCGTCCACGGCGGGATGACGCACCCGACGCAGGGTGACGCCAACGCTCAGTGGTGGCCGAACCGGCTCAACCTGAACATCCTGGCCAAGAACGCCGGCGTCAAGGACCCCTACGCCGGCGAACTGGACTACGCCAAGGAGTTCAAGACCCTCGACCTCGCCGCGGTCAAGCAGGACATCGCCGCGGTCCTCACCGACTCCAAGGACTGGTGGCCGGCCGACTTCGGCAACTACGGCCCGCTCATGATCCGGATGGCCTGGCACAGCGCCGGCACCTACCGGGTCAGCGACGGCCGCGGCGGCGGCGGTCACGGCCAGCAGCGCTTCGCCCCGCTCAACAGCTGGCCGGACAACGGTAACCTCGACAAGGCCCGCCGCCTGCTGTGGCCGGTCAAGAAGAAGTACGGGAAGGCCCTGTCCTGGGGTGACCTCATGATCCTCACGGGGAACGTGGCCCTTGAGCAGATGGGCTTCAAGACCTTCGGCTTCGCCGGCGGCCGCCCCGACGTGTGGGAGCCCGAGGCCGACGTCTACTGGGGCCCGGAGACCGAGTGGCTCGACGACAAGCGCTACAAGGGCGACCGCGAGCTCGACGACCCGCTGGGCGCCGTCCAGATGGGCCTCATCTACGTCAACCCGGAGGGCCCGAACGGCAACCCGGACCCGGTCGCGGCCGGCCGCGACATCCGGGAGACCTTCGGCCGGATGGCGATGAACGACGAGGAGACCGTCGCCCTCATCGCCGGCGGCCACACCTTCGGCAAGACCCACGGGAACGGCGACGCCGAACTCGTGCAGGCCGACCCCGAGGGCGCGCCGATCGAGCAGCTGGGCCTCGGCTGGAAGAACCCCCAGAAGTCCGGCAAGGGCGTCGACGCGATCACGTCGGGCCTCGAGGTCACCTGGACCTACCACCCGACCCGCTGGGACAACGAGTTCTTCCACATCCTCTTCGCCTACGAGTGGGAGCTCTTCCAGTCCCCGGCCGGCGCCAACCAGTGGCGGCCGAAGGGCGACGTGGGCAGCGACATGGTGCCGGAGGCGGACGGCAACGGCAAGCGCGAGCCGCGCATGCTCACCACCGACCTGGCGCTGCGCTACGACCCGATCTACGAGCCGATTTCGCGCCGGTTCAAGGACAACCCGGAGGAGTTCGCCGACGCGTTCGCCCGGGCCTGGTACAAGCTGACCCACCGTGACATGGGCCCGCGCGTCCGCTACCTGGGCTCCGAGGTGCCGGCCGAGACCCTGATCTGGCAGGACCCGGTTCCGGCCGCTTCGGGCCCGCAGGTCTCCGCCTCGGACGTCGAGGCGCTCAAGGCCAAGGTTCTCGAGTCCGGGCTGACGGTGTCCGAGCTCGTCTCCACCGCGTGGGCGTCGGCCTCGACGTTCCGCGGCTCCGACAAGCGCGGCGGCGCCAACGGCGCCCGGGTCCGCCTCCAGCCGCAGGCCGGCTGGGAGGTGAACAACCCGGCGCAGCTGTCCAAGGTGCTGGGCAAGCTCGAGGAGATCCGCTCCGCGTCGGGTGTTCCGGTGTCGCTCGCGGACCTGATCGTCATCGCCGGCAACGCCGGCGTGGAGAAGGCCGCCTCGGACGCGGGCGTTCGCGTGACGGTTCCCTTCAACCCGGGCCGCACCGACGCCACCGAGGACCAGACCGACGCCGAGTCCTTCGCGCACCTCGAGCCGAAGGCGGACGGGTTCCGCAACTACGTGGGCAAGGCTCAGCTTCCGGCCGAGTACCTGCTCATCGACAGGGCGAACCTGCTCACCCTGTCGGCGCCCGAGACGACCGTGCTCGTCGGCGGCCTCCGGGTCCTCGGCACCAACTGGGACGGTTCGGCGACCGGCGTGCTCACCGAGCGGCCGGGCGTGCTGACGAACGACTTCTTCGTCAACCTGCTCGACTACGACACCGAGTGGACGCCGTCCGACGACGAGAACATCGCGTTCGCGGGCAAGGTCAACGGGGCCGAGAAGTGGACCGCCAGCCGGGCCGACCTGGTCTTCGGCGCCAACTCCGAGCTCCGCGCCGTCGCTGAGGTCTACGCCGAGGACGGTAACGGGGAGAAGTTCGTCCACGACTTCGTGGCCGCCTGGGCCAAGGTCACCGACCTTGACCGCTTCGACCTCCGCTACGCGGACGTCTGAGCGCCTGCCGCGGCGCCTAAGTTCGCCGGCGCCGCCCCCGGCGCCTAAGTTCGCAGTTCCTGTTGCTATAGCGACAGTTATCGCGAACGCAGGCTCCGGTTGAACGCCCGGCCGGCCCGGCCGCCTCTTGACGGCGGCCGGGCCGGCCGCTTTGTGTGGAGGGAGCACAGCGCGCTCGACGCGCGCGCAGGCGCCGATCAGCAAGGGAGCTGGCATGTCGCTCAAGTTCGGGACGTTCATGGCACCGTTCCACTGCCCGGCGGGCCAGGACCCGACCGCGGCCTTCGAACGCGACCTCGACATCATCCGCCACATGGACAGGCTCGGCTTCGACGAGGCCTGGATCGGGGAGCACCACTCGTGCGGCCACGAGCTGATCCCGGACCCGTTCATCTTCATCGCCTGGGCCGCGCCCCAGACGAGCCACATCAAGCTGGGCACGGGCGTGGTCTCGCTGCCGTACCACAACCCGCTGTGGGTGGCCGACCGGGCGCTGTTCAGCGACCGCCTGCTGCGCGGCCGGTTCATGCTCGGCCTCGGCCCCGGGGCTCTGCCCACCGACGCCGCGATGATCGGGATCGACGTAGAGGACCAGCGGACCGCCTTCGAGGAGGACGTGGACGTCCTCATGGCGATCCTGCGGGGCGAGTCGGTCACCGCGTCAACGAGCAGGTACCGCCTGGTTGACGCCCGGACCCAGTACGACCCCTACAGCGACTTCGACATCGGGGTCGCGGCGATCGCCTCGCCCACCGGGCCCCGTATGGCTTCCAAGCACGGCATCAGCCTGCTGTCGGTCGGCGCGACCGCCCAGGGCGGCTTCGACTCCCTGGCCCTGCACTGGGACGTCATGAGGGAACGCGCGCCCGAGTTCGGCCATGTCCCGGATCGTTCCCGGTGGCGCCTGGTCGGGCCGATGCACCTGGCCGAGACGAAGGAGCAGGCCATCGAGGACGTCCGCCACGGGCTCGACGACTGGGCCGACTACACCCAGCACGTGATCGCCGCCCCGCACTTCCGCGCGGCGGGAGAGAACTTCGACGAGCGCGTGGCCTGGGTCAACGAGACCGGCCTCGGCGTCATCGGCACCCCCGACGAGGCGATCGCCCAGATCGAGCGGCTGGACCGGCAGTCCGGCGGGTTCGGCTCCTACCTGCTCATGCACCACGAGTGGGCCCGGCACGACGCGACGCTTAAGAGCTACGAGCTGTTCGCCCGCCACGTCATGCCGCGTTTCACCGGCTCCGCCTCCCGGCTGGAGAAGTCCCGCGACCACGCGGTGTCCCGCTGGGACGAACTCGACAAGCGCCACAGCGACGCCATCGCGGCCGCCACGGAGCGGCACGCCGCCGAGCGCGCGGGGCGGGGCTGAGCTACTCGGCCGGTGACTCGGCGGAGGTCTCGCGGCTCGCGGGGGCCATCTTCCTCGAGGCGGAGTCCAGCCGGGCGAACTGGTGCTCGATCCCGCGCTCGATCACCTTGATCTCGCTGGTGACCGCCTTCGCCTCGTCCTCCACCGCTTCGGCGGCCTCCCGGACGATGGCGCGCAGCCGGCGCGTCCGCGGCGCCTTCAGGGTCACGCCGAGCCCGCAGGCGGTCAGGGCGACGGCGAAGAAGCAGACGGCGCCGAGCGTCGTGGTCCAGTTGGTGATCGCGACCGAGACGGGCGAACCGCCGGACGCGTAACCGGTCACCGCCGAGATGCCGAACAGCACGCAGCCCAGCAGGTTGACCGCGGCCTCCCACCAGCCCACGTGATCGCGGAGCGGAAGGAACCCGCGGCGGGGGGAGGAGAGGTAGAAGATCGCGCCGGAGACCAGGAAGCAGACCGACCCGATCGCGTTCGGCACCCACACGACAGTGTCGTAGCTGTGGCTGGTGACGGCGATGGTGATCGACGCGAAGGTCATGACGTTGAACAGGACCGTCCCGACCGACTGGATCCAGGCCGTGCGCCAGCCGGCCAGCCCGGTCGGGCGGTCCGGCCGTTCCGGCACGGCCAGCAAGCACTGGGAGGCCCCGCCCAGCGTGAACAGGATGGAGCCGATGAAGAAGGTCAGCGCGTCGGCACTGGCCCCGACCGCGTTCGCGTACGCGGTTAGCGGCCCGACGATAAAACACAGCGCTCCGAGGGCGAAGAAGGCGCCCATCAGGCGGGTCAGCACGGCATCACGGCGTACGCGGTCGGCAGACATATCACACAAAATACCGGAACGTCGGCCGCCTCCGCGCCGCCGGGCACGTAGGCGCTACCGGGGCTTCAGGCCGGGCGGGAGCGGCGGTGCCGCGAGGCGGGCCCCGTACGGGTAGCCGTGGACTTCGTCCCAGTCGCCGTTCTCCCACGTCTCGCGCGCTATCCGGATCTCCTCCGCGGTGCGGGCGACGAAGTTCCACCACATGACGAGCTTCTCGCCGAACGGAACGCCGCCCACGACGAAGAACCGGGACGGTCCCGGGGCGGACAGGGTGATGGCGGGAACCCCGACGGGGAGGTGCGCCAGCTGCCCGGGAGCGATAGTGACGGGGGCGGTGGAGGCCGGGCAGGCGACGGCCGCGGGCCCGTCGGCCGCGAGTACCCCGTACTCGAACCCCGCGGCCGCGGGCAGAGTGACCTCCCCCGCTTCGAGAAGGGCGACCTCCAGGCCCGTCATGGGGGAGAAGACGGTCGCCGGGGAACGCTCCCCGCCGTGCTCGCCGGCCACGACGGTGATCCGGGCCGGGCCGTCATCGATGACCGGCAGGTTCCCGTAGCTGGTGAAAGCCGGCGAGATGTCCTGCTTGCCGTCGGGCAGCGCGATCCACAGCTGCACGCCGTGCAGGAGGGCGGGACGCTCTTCCGGGGACTCCTCGGAGTGGGCGATCCCGCGGCCCGAGGTCATGAGGTTCAGCTCGCCCGGGCGGATGAGCTGCTCGCTGCCCAGGCTGTCCCGGTGCAGCACCGCCCCGTCGAACAGCCAGCTCGCGGTCTGCAGCCCGATGTGCGGATGCGGCGGCACCCGCATGCCCTCGCCGGCGGAGGTGTCGTCGGGGCCGTAATGGTCGAGGAAGCACCACGCGCCGATCGTGCGCAGTTCCCGTTTCGGCAGGAGCCGCCGGACCTCGGTACCGTCGCCGATGGCCGCCTTCCGTCCCTCGATGACGTCCACGGCGCGGACGACGCTGGCCCGGAGAGGCACCTCTTCGGGCCGGGGCTCGGTGTTACTCATAGTCCCAGGATGACACCCGCCGCCGCGATCGGCGCCCCGCGGTCAACCGGCAGCCCCTTCAGGAAATCCGAAGGTTGCGTCCAGCGCGCGGTTACCTCTGGAGCCGAGACTCGGGACAGAAGCTACGACACGGGCCTGGCACACGAGAGCGCGGCCAGGCCCGGATACCCGGCGCGCCAGGCAGGATTCGAACCCGCGACCCGTGGCTTAGAAGGC
>WRBL01000185.1 GCA_009784565.1 Streptosporangiales bacterium
CGGCGGCGTCCGGGGTGCTGGCGGTGGCGGCGACGGTGCCGTCCGGGCTGACCAGGTAGTAGGAGATGACGTTGTCCGCGCTGGTGTCGGCGGTACTGAAGCTGGCCGTGAGCTCGGACGCCCCGGACGGGACGTTGATCTTGTAGGCGTTGCCCTGGCCGACCTTTTCACCGCCCTGGGTACGGCCGACCGTGCTGGTGATCAGCGTCCGGAACGGCCCGCCGGCCGAGGGGATGACAGTGCGGCGCGCGATCGGCACCGACGTGACCGCCGGGCTGGCGGTCGAGGTGAACTGCACCGACTCGGGGCTGTCGCCCGGGCTGGCCGGGAAGGCGACCCGCAGCGGGACCGGCGCGCTCTGGTGTGCCGGGATGGTCACCGGGCCGGCCGCCCGGGACGTGGTCCAGTCCTGGCCCGACGCCTTGAACGACACCGTCCCGGTGTAGGTGCCCGGGGCGGTCGGCGGCAGCGCCAGGTCCTGGTCGACGCCGCCCCACAGGATGCGTGCCGTCCACTTGCCCGGCGCCGGATCCGAGACCTCGACGTGCTGGATGTTCGGGATCGACCCGGCCTTGGTGGCCGTGGGCAGGGCCCCGTCGTCGTAGGACTCCTGGACGAGCGCGCCGCTGGGGTTGAAGACCTGGAAGTACAGCCGGTTGGCGTTCGTCGCGTCCGGCCAGATCATGTCCAGGTCCAGCCGGCCGAGGTGCGACGGGACGGTGAAGCTGACCGGCCTGGCCGCGGTCGCGCCCGCCTCCGGCACCGGCTGGCCCGAGGCCGGGGCGCTGACCTGCTCGGTGGCCACCTTGCCCACACCGAATTCCGGCCCGAACGAGCGGTAGCTTCCCGTCACCTTCGCCGGCTTGCTGCTCGCGTTGTAGAGGCTGACGCTCTGGCTGGTGGTGCTCTTGCCCGTGCCCTGCAGGTCCAGCTGCGACGGCGTGGCGACCAGGCCGGCGTCGCTGTTGCCGCGGGACGGGGTGGCACCGGGCAGCTGCTGCGCGGCCCTGACGGCGGCGTAGACGTCCAGCAGCCCGGACCCCTGCTCGTCGGCGGGTGCGCCGGTGTCGGTCGCGGTGCTGGTCAGGAGGTCCTTGACCTGGGCCGGGGTCGGACTGGCGCCGCCGTGGGTGCCCCGGTAGGCGCCGATGACGTCGGCCGCGGCTCCGGAGATCAGCGGCGCCGACTCGCTCGTCCCGCGCATCGACTCGGTCGGGTAATTCGGCGGGCAGCCGCCCGAACCGTCCGCGCAGGCCGCCTCGGTGCCGAAATAGCCCGGGGCCGACAGGTCGACCAGCCGGTTGGTGTTGGCCGTGCCGCCCGACGACAGCGCGGCCATGTTGTTGGACACGTACGTGCTGTCGCCGTCGTCCATGGCCACCAGGCGGAAGTTGTCCACGGCCGCCGCGGCGATCACGTTCGGGTCCGACGCCGGCGCGTTGACGGTGCCGGACAGCCCGTTGTCGCCCGACGAGGCGACGACGGTGACGCCCGCGGCGACCGCCGCGTCGTCCACGTCGTAGAAGTACGCCGACGTCGGGCTGCCCGGGATGTACGGGACGCCGAAGGACTCGGAGATGACGTCCGCGCCCTGGGCGACCGCGTTGTCCACGCCCTCGACGACCTGCGACAGCTTCTGCACCGAGGAGTCGTAGGGCGTGCTGGACAGGTCGAGCAGGGACGCGCCGGGCGCGTCTCCCTTGATGTCGAAGGTGCAGTCCGACGGGATGGGGACCGTGGCGTTCGGCAGCGCGCCCGAGTACTGGTAGTCGACGGTGCCCTGCGCGGCGATGGACGAGGCGTCGCCGTAGAACTCGTCGTTGCTGTGATCGGCGGTGTAGTCCGGGGCATCGATGACGACGTGGGAACCGTCGGGCCGGGTGAAGTTGGGGTTGCCCGCCAGCTGGTTCATGCCTTCGTTCGCGACCACGACGCCGGTGCCGGTGGCGATCGAGTTGGCCTCGCCGGGCGCGCCCGGGTTGCCGTTCGACGCGTGGACGTCGGAGTCGGCTTCGCCCTCCTGCAGCGGCTTGCCGGGCCCGGCCGGGTTGAACGGGCAGGTGCTGTTCTTCGGGCTGCTGGTCTTCGCGACGTGGGACACCCGGGGGACATTCTGCGGGGTCGTCGGGCCGACCTGGACGTTCTCGTCCGGGATGACCTCCGCGACCGCCGGGTTGGCGCGCAGGGCGCTGACTTCGGAGGACGAGACCGTGGCGGCTACCGAGCTCGGGTAGGTGACTTGCGCGATGCCCGTGCCGTGGCTGGCCTTGATGCTGCTGACGACGGGGGCCTGCGCCTTCCGGGCGTCGGTCTTGAGCGTGCCCGCCTGGGTGTGCAGGTTCAGCCCGGGATGCTGGCTCTTCATCACCACGATTACCGCGCCGCCCTTGGCCGCGCCGTCGGGCGCCGGGGCCTGCGGTGATGATCCGTTCGTCTGGGCCAGAGCGGGCGCGAGGCCGGCGCCGCCGACGAGGGCGAGGACCGCCGCCGAGATGAGGCCGGCTCGGGCGAGGGGACGAGGATTCCGAAGTCGTGGCACGTTCAGGTCCCTTCCGTTCTGGCGAGTCCTGAACCTTGGCAGCGGGCATCCGGGTCACAGGAAGTTAGGTAATGCGAATATCCGTCCGTTACGGGATCACGTCAAGGAGTCATCACGGCGACCGTGGCCGCCGGTTAGTCCGATAGCAGTCGTCGTCGGCACCACTGGGGCGGTTGCTGTACTCACTGCTACATAGGGCAGACCGTAGGCTGCTGAGTGTCAATGACCCTTGATGCCTACTGCCTTGCGGCGCTTGATGCGCTCCTCAAAGCTTGGAGTTCACGGAGAGGAAATGAGTCAGATCGAAACAGATAAAAATGACGGCAAAGAACGTCAGGTGATCATTGATCAATATCGGGATTGGCTTATACCTGGAACTGTATTCAGCGGTGTGGCTGCTTCAATTTTTATCCTGGCGATTACTGCTAAGGGGCCGGGGTATATTTTTCTGGCGGTGCTAATCTGTTCATTTGCCTCGATGGGGATGTATGTGCTGGCTCTATTCTATGCTTTTACGAGGATCGAGTCGCTTGCGATACTTAGGGTGAAGGCAGTTCGGGAGCCGGGATTGTTGTACTTCTTGGCAGTGTTTGGAACTCTCCTCCTGTTCGTTAGCCTCGTTATTCTTGCATTCACGAAATCAACTCTTTTCGGTGCCTGTATTGCAGTAATTTTTGGGCTGTTCGTGCTCGTTTTCATTGTAATTATGCGATACGAGAGCCGAATGCCGGAAAATTAGATGCTCTCTGAGTGAGGGATCCGTCTTCGGTTTGACATCCCAACCAGCAGCGGGATGCTGGATGGGCTTCCAAGTCCGGCCGACCCGAGCGGACCGTGTGTTCCAAGGATCAGCAGGGCGCGGGGAGCGGGGGAGCCACCGCAGACCCGTTCGGGCGTCGAGGTATTAAGCCGTGCTCTTGACGGGCCGAGGGGGAGGGATGACGCTGCGATGGAGGCGGTATATCGCCCTGGATCGATGAGGTTCGCGGTTCGTCTGCCGCCGTCGCCAACGAAAGGCCTGAAGGCGATGCATATCAACGAGATCCGGTCCCGGCCTCCGCGCGTGCTGACCGAGGAGCAGCGGGAGTCCTACTTCGAGAACGGCTACCTGGTTCTCGAGAAGGTCATCGACGACGAGTGGCTGCGACGGCTGCGCGAGGTCACGGACGAGATGATCGACCGCAGCCGGACGGTGACCGTCTCGGACTCGGTGTTCGACATCGAGCCGGATCACACGGCCGCCGAACCGCGGCTGCGGCGGCTCTCCAGCCCGCCGGACCACCACCCCCTCTACTGGGAGTACGCCGCCCAGTCGGTCATGCCGGACATCGTGGCGGACCTGGTCGGCCCGAACGTCGCGTTCCACCACTCGAAGCTCAACTTCAAGTGGTCGAGAGGCGGCGCGGAGGTCAAGTGGCACCAGGACATCCAGTACTGGCCGCACACGAACTACAGTCCCCTGACCGTGGGCACCTATCTCTACGACTGCGACATGGAGCAGGGGCCGGTCGGCGTGATCCCGGGCAGCCACAAGGGCCCGCTCTACGACCTCTACGGGCCGAACGGCCAGTGGGCCGGCAGTCTTTCCGAGGGCGACGCCGCGGGGCTGCCCGCGGACAAGACGGTGTACTTCCCCGCCCCGGCCGGGTCGGTCACGATCCACAACTGCCGCATGGTGCACAGCTCACTGCGCAACGAGTCCGCCATCGCCCGGCCGCTCCTGCTCAACACCTACAGCGCCGCCGACGCGCTGCCCTACACGCCGAACCCGATCCCCAGCCGGTACTCGGGCACGGTCGTGCGCGGCGAGCGGCCTCGGTGGTCCCACACCGATCCGGACCCCTGCATCCTGCCGCCGGACTGGTCGAACGGCTACATCTCGCTGTTCGCCTACCAGCAGAACGAGGTTCCGGCCGGGTGACCCGGGCCGGCCGTTGACTCCCGGTGTTTCGCTGTGCCAAGAAGGGACGACGGACCGAATGGGATGAGGAACTGATCGATGGCCGTGCCCCGCCCGACAGCAGAAGACATCGCCGCGTTCGCCGCGCGCGAGCACTACGACCTGGGCCCGGAGGAGGTAACGGCGTTCACCGCCGCGGTGACGGGCGGTCTGGCGTCCTACGACGCGGTGGACGCGCTGTATGAAGAGCACGTCGCGGCCCTGGCCCGGATGGCCGCGTCCGCCCGCGAGTCGTCCGCTCCCGGCTCGAACCCTTACGGTGCCTGGCACGTCAAGACGCGGATCGAGCCGACTGGTTCCGGCGCTCTCGACGGCCTGCGCGTGGCGATCAAGGACAACATATCGGTGGCCGGGCTGCCGTTGATGAACGGCTCGCGGACCCTGGAGGGATACACGCCGCCGGCCGACGCCACGGTCGTGACGCGGGTCCTCGCCGCGGGCGGGACGATCATCGGCAAGACGGTCTGCGAGGACCTGTGCTTCTCCGGGTCCAGCTTCACCTCCGCGCCCGAGCCGGTGCGCAATCCGTGGGACCGCGGCCGGTCCGCGGGCGGGTCCTCGTCGGGAAACGCGGTCGCGCTCGCTGTCGGCGAGGCGGACGTGGCCGTCGGCGGAGACCAGGGCGGGTCGGTCCGGCTGCCCGCGTCCTACAGCGGGATCGTCGGGCACAAACCGACCTACGGCCTCGTGCCGTATACCGGGGCGTTCCCCATCGAGCGCACCGTGGACCACCTCGGCCCGATGGCCGCCGACGTAGCCCAGACGGCCCGTCTCCTGTCGGTGCTCGCCGGGCCGGACGGCCTCGACCCCCGCCAGGCCGGGGCCGCCGCCGCGCTGCCGCCGGAGAATCTCCTCGAGATCGTCGAGGCCGGAGCCGGCGGCCTGACCATCGGGCTGCTCACCGAGGGCTTCGCCGGCCCGGGCTCGTCTGATCCGAGGGTCGATGCCCTCGTCCGCGACGCCGCCCGGGGACTCGCGGGTGCCGCGGTCATCGACGTGTCCGTTCCCTGGCACTCCCGCGGCCTGGACATCTGGAACGTCATCACCACCGACGGCGGCGCCTACCAGATGCTGGCGGGCAACGGCTATGGCATGAACGTACCGGGCTTCTACGAACCGGAGATCATGTCCTATTTCGCCGAGGGCAAGGCGACCCGCGGCGCCGATCTGGCCGCCACGGTCAAGCTGGTCGGGCTGGCCGGATCGTGGGGCCTGGAAAAGCTCGGCGGCGCCACCTACGGCAAGGCGCACCGGCTCGCCCCGCTGCTGCGGAACGCCTACGACGCCGCGCTGGAACGATGCGACGTCCTCGTCATGCCGACCACGCCCACCACCGCGCTCGAACTGCTCCACCCCGGCGATGACCTGCCCGCCCTGCTCGGAAAGGCCCTGGGCATGGTCGGCAACACCGCGCCCTTCGACGTCAGCGGCCACCCGGCCACCAGCGTCCCGGCCGGCCTGGTCGACGGGCTTCCGGCCGGGCTGATGGTCGTGGCACCGCACGGCCGTGACGACCTCGCGCTGCGGGTCGCCCGCGCGGTAGAGCAGGCCCGCGGCCCGCTCGGCCCGCCCCGCGACCGGGTGGGAGGCGGGGCCTGGTCTCTCCGCCTACCACTCCCGGCCCGGCCGCCGTGACAGCCGATCTGCCCGGACCGGACGGCACCCTGCCGTTGCTGATCCTCGACCAGCGGCCCGAAATGGCCGTGCGCGGCGGCCCTGCCAAGCGGGTGGAACCTTCTGTCTCCGCCCTGCTGAGCATGGGCCTGGCTCTCGTGACCACGGTCAGCGAACAGCTCGCCCGGGCGGTGGACAGCGAGGCCGTGGCGCTGGCCCGGGCCCGGACGACCAGTCCCGAGCCCTGGGCGCTTTCGGCCGCCCCGGTCGCGGGGTGGCGGCTTGAGCTGTCCGCCACGCGGTCGGCACGCCTGACCGCCCCGGACGGGTCGACCATGTTCGGCGGGGAATGCGGCCAGCCTCCGCCGTGGCGCGAACTGATCGCCCGGACCGGCCGGTGCGCCGTGCTGATCGGCGCGATCGGCCTGTTCCCCCGCCCCGGTGAACGTCCCTTCACCCTGATCACCACGCTGCTGGACCAGGCCGCGCACGCCGGGGAACTGGCCGGGGGCCTGGTAGAATCCCGCTAGGGCGCCCCCTCAGACGAAGCCGCCGATCACGGCCGGGTCCAGCTCCGGGTGGTCGGTGTAGCCCGCGCGCAGCGATTCGGTCGCCGTCACCCAGTCCTCGTCCTCGCGGAGGATGACGCCGCCGGAACGCTGCGCGTACGACGCCGGGTTGTCCACGCCCGGCGGTGGCGTGCCCTCGGCTTCCAGGGCCTTCGCGGCGGCGATCAGCCGGCGGCGAGCCCGGATCACCATCGCGTCGCTGCTGCCCAGGTGCTCCAGGGACCGGTCGTAGACCGGCTCCATCGACTCGGTGATCGCCTGGTCCTGAACGTGGATACCGGAGATGCCGGAGTACTCCTCGTCCCGTTCCTGCGCGTCCCGGTCCATGAGGTAGTCGTTGTCCTCGTTGGCGACGAGGCGGAACCGGTCGAGCCAGCCGGTGCCGTTCGGCAGCACCTCGATCGGCTTGGGGCCGCCCCGGACGTCCTGGGGTATCTGCCGCTGCTTCGGCATCACCATGAACATCAGCATGTGCGTGTCGTCCATCGGCACCCAGGCGCGGGCTCCCTTGAGACTGCCGAGCAGCCCGGTGGGCGGCATCGTCCAGAACGGGAACATCCACTGCGCGATCCGCCAGTACACCTGGCCCGGTCCGGCCGGGCGGTAGGCCCCGTACATCGCTCCGTACGGGGTGTCCAGCACGGCGTACTTCGGCGCGCGGTCCGCCATGGTGTAGTAGCGGAACGTCCCGGGGATCTCGTCCTCGAGCCGGTCCTGGCCGTAGTGAAGGAACCCGATGTGCGCGGTGTCGACGTCGCCCTCGAGTCCCTGCAGCCAGTTGCACTCGCGCTGGTAGGCCACGGCCGTGACCTCGGAATCCGGCAGCTGCGTCGCCTCCAGGTCCGGCAGCGGCGGCGGCTCGGCCCGCGGACCCATGTACGTCCACACCAGGCCGCCGCGCTCCACGCACGGGTACGCCGGCGCGCGCACCCGGTCCTTGAACGTGGAGTCCGGCGGTTCGCTCGGCATGTCCACGCAGCGGCCCGTCACGTCGAACTTCCACCCGTGGTACACGCACCGCAGGCCGCACCCGGAGTTGCGGGCGAAGAACAGCGACGCGCCCCGGTGCGGGCAGAGATTCGCCAGCAGCCCCACCTGGCCTGAGGAGTCCCGGAAGCCGATCAGCTTCTCGCCGAGAAGCTTGACCCGCACGGGCGGGCAGTCCGGCCGCGGCAGTTCGGAGGACAGCATCGCCGGAACCCAGTACTGGCGCATCAGCGCGCCCATCGGGGTGCCGGGGCCGATCCGGGTGATGTACGCGTTGTCTTCGGGTCGCAGCATTATTCACTTAGCCTTCCGCGTGATGGCCCTCACATTCCGTCATATCGCCGATCGATGATTCCGGCAATGCGTGACATATTGGATGACGTGACGCGTGACGAATACCTGCGGGTGCCGTACGTGCTGGTAGTCGAGTCCGTCAAGACGCCGGACGGCGACTGGCGCAGGCGCGCCTCCTTCCCCGAACTGCCCGGGGCGAGCGCGGTGGCCGACTCGGCGATCGACGCGATGGACCGCGCCGACCAGCGCCGGGTGGAGATCATCCTGGAGCGGCTGGCCAGCGGAGGCATGATCCCCGTCCCGCGGCCGCCGCTCTGACTGTTCGCCCGCGGGGATGCCGTACCGTGGGCGCCGACGGCATCAGCTGGAGCGTAAGCGAGCGCGAGGAGCGAGGATGGGCGGGGCCGCCGGTAACCTGATCGAGGCAGCCGTCGTGGTCTGCGGGTTCGTCATCCACCTGCTGGTCGTGCTGCGCGCGATCACCCGGCCGAACCGGACGCCGGCCTCGCGGGTGGCCTGGATCGCGGCGATCATGTGCCTGCCGGTCCTCGGCGCCGTCGTCTATCCGTTTCTCGGCGAGACCAGCATCGGCCGCGACCGGGCCCATCGTCTCCGCGACGCGGACAGCCGCCTGGCGGCGCCGAGCGGGGCGGGCGCCAAGCCCGGCGAGCCGGACGCCGCGAGCGTCTCGGACCTGTGCCGCTCGATCAACGGCTTCGGCCCGACGCCGGGCAACCGCATCGAGCTGCTCGGCGACCCGGATGCTCCCCCGGGCGAGCCGACGCGCGACTGCGACGCCGCGATCAAGGGGCTGGTCGAGGCGTTCGACGCCGCGACCGAGCACATTCACCTCAGCTTCTACATCTGGCTCGACGACGACAACGGCGGCCGGGTCGCCGACGCGATCAGCGCGGCGGCGCGCCGGGGCGTGACCTGCCGGGTCATGGTCGACGCGCTCGGGTCGCGCGACTTCATCCGCGGCCCCCGCTGGCGCCAGCTGCGCGAGGCCGGCGTCCACCTGCTCGCCGCGCTGGAGGACGTCCCCCGCCTGGGCCGCTTCGCGGTGGGCCGGGTCGACCTGCGCAACCATCGCAAGCTAGTGGTCATCGACAACCGGGTCGCGTTCTGCGGCAGCCAGAACTGCGCCGACCCGGCGTTCCGCGTGAAGCCGAAGTACGCGCCCTGGATCGACATCCTGCTGCGCTGCGAAGGGCCGGTCGCGCGACAGGCGCAGCACCTGTTCCTCGCCACCTGGATCGCCGAGACCGGCGAGGACCTCTACAAGCTGCCCGCGGCGGCGCCGGAGCCCGAGCAGCACCGCGACGGCGTCGCCGCGCAGATGTTCGGCACCGGGCCGACCACGCTCGGCAACTCGATGTCCGATTCCTTCGTCAGCGCGCTGTACGCCGCCGAGCACGAGCTGATCATCACGACGCCCTACTTCGTGCCCGATGAGGCCCTGCTCCGGGCCCTGTGCGCCGCACCGCGCCGCGGCGTGACCACCACCCTGATCGTGCCCGCCCGCAACGACAACCCGCTCGTCGGCGCCGCCAGCCGCAGCACCTACCCGGACCTGCTCGCCTGCGGCGTGCGTCTCTTCGAGTACCCGCTGGGCCTGCTGCACACCAAGTCGCTCACGGCCGACAGGAGGATCGCTCTCGTCGGCTCGGCGAACATGGACCGGCGCAGCCTGGAACTCAACTTCGAGAACAACCTGCTCGTCCTCGACTCCGGTTTCACCGAGACCGTCCGTCAGCGGCAGCTCGGCTATCTCTCACAGTCCACGGCCGTCGAAGCCGGCACCATCGAGGCCCGGTCCTTCCGCACCCGGCTGGTCGACGACCTGGTCGGCATGGCCTCCCCGCTGCTCTGAACGGACCGCGGCGAAGGTAAGGGTTTTCTTCCCTTCCCGGTAGTCGCCGTCAGGGCCGCTGGCGGCGGATCCTTAAGAAATGCCTCACTTTGCACAGGTGGAGGACTTCCAGGAAGCCACCCAGTGGCAGTTTCCGCCGATGCGCATGACGGCGCCGAAAGACACGCCCTACCGCGCCGCGGCGGTCGACTCCGTCATCGGCCCGATGATGGCCATGAGAGTTTCCTGCAGCCGGACACGGCTGCGGCGCTCGCCTCCGATGATCAGCTCCGGCGATGAGCCCTACCTGAAGGTCATCCTGCACCGCCGGGGGACCCTGGTCGCGGCGCAGGACGACCGGCGGGTCCAGGTCAGTCCCGGCGGCCTGCTCGCCTTCGACACGAGCAGGCCCTACGAGCTGGCCGGCCTCGATCCCTGCGACCTCATCGTCATCGGGATGCCCCGGTCGATGGCAGGCCCGAGCGCCGACCTCATCAGCCGCCAGGCCGCCGTCCCGGTAGCAGCAGACCACGGTATCCGGTCCGTCATCGCGGCCTTCTTCAGCGGGCTGGCCCGTGAGAACGAGGAAGTCCACGGGCCGGGCGGGGCACGGCTCGCGGACGCGGCGGCGAGCCTGCTGATCACGGCGTTCAGCGGCCTGCCCCCTGAACGGGTCGAGTCGCCTACCGGCCTGGCGGAGCAGATCCTGTCCTACGCGCTGGCGAACCTGCACGATCCCGGGCTGTCAGCCGGGGCGGTCGCGCGCCGCTTCGGGATCTCGCTGCGCTATCTGCACGCCCTGATGCGTACCCAGGATGTCCGGTTCAGCGCGTGGGTGCGGTCGCAGCGGCTGAAGCGGATCCGCCAGGACCTGCTCGACCCCCGGCTGTCGAACTGGACCGTCGGCGCGGTCGCGGTTCGGTGGGGCATCCACGACCCCGCCCATCTCAGCCGGGCCCTGCGGGCCGAATTCGGCCACAGCGCCGCCGAGATCCGAGCCTCAGCCGCCGGCCGCTGATTACGGCCGGAGCAGCCGGTATGTCGTCCTCTCGGGCCGGCCTTCCTGGTCGTGGGAGCGAGTTCGCCCGCTTGCGTCAGTAGCCCGCTGAGCGGAGGGCGGCCACAATGGCGGCGAGGGGCAGGGCGGCCCGGTTGACCGGCGACCCTTTGGGGCCGGTCTCGGTCACCGTGATCACGGCGTCGCCGACCTGGATAAACGTGGTCTGCGTGGTGTAGGAATCCGCGTTCGGCCCGGTCAGGGTCTGGTTGATCACGCCTGACTGGTCGCCGAGCCCCAGCGGCGGGCCGATCGTGTTGCTGACGGCATACGGCAGGCCGTCCTTGTCCTTGTACGCGAAGTTCCGGCAGCGGCGTTCCACCGCTATGCCGGCGTCAAAGTCCCGGGCCCCGACACCGGAGGCGTAGACGCTCACGAAGATGTCCAGGCTGATCGACCGGTGCCCCGAGTAGTGCCGTTCGGTGTTGCCGATGGGGCCCGGGTAGAAATACGCCTTGCCCGCCTCCCGGTTGCCGCAGCTGACGCTGGCCATGTTGTCCGGGCCCGTGACCGGGGCGATTCTCCGGGAACCGGTGTCGCTGGACGCGGCGCGGTTGAGCGTGAAGCCAGGCGGCGCAGGTACCAGAGAACTGAGCTTGGTGCCGGTCAGCGGAACCGAGGGATGAGCGGAGGACTGGGCCGTCGGCGTGGCTTTTCTTCCTGAGGTCCGCGTATTGTGCCTGGCCGCAGCAGTCGTGTCATGCGAGCAGCCTGCAGTCGCGACGATGAGGATGCTGGCGAGTACCCCGGCGGCCTTCATGCGACGCGTCAGGCGCGGACTCGCAGGCTTGGCGAACAGGGAGAGGCCATGGACCCGGGGCTGCACAAAGATAAACGATACTCACGAACGTGTGGTTCGGGAACGCCCTTTCTTGTGCATTTCGGGTGCGGTCAGGGTTGCAGATGCCCGACCGGACGGCTCGACTGCGGGCCCGAATAGGCGCGGATAGCGGCATTTCGGCGGCATACTTGCTGTCAGCGGAACGTTTCCGGTCGGGCGGACGGGAGGTCTGGGCCATGTTCCCTGAGGCTCCGCTCCCTGCTGCCGGGCAGCGTGTCCACGCAGACCGGGACGCGTACACGGCAGCCGGGGACATTCACGTTCACCAGGCCCCGCCGCCTGCGGGCCCGGGGCTGTCCAGACCCGCGGTGGCGGGGGACGTGCCGCAGGAGCCGACCGCGTTCCAGCCGCGGGAAGGGCTGGCGGAGGCGCTGGACCGCCAGCCCGAGAACCGGGTGCGGGTGGTGTTCGCGGTGACGGGCATCCGCGGAGTCGGCAAGACGCAGGCGGCAGCCGCGTACGCGCGGCGGCGGATGGCCGAAGGCTGGCGGCTGGTGGCATGGGTGGACGCCAGCAGCGAGGCGTCGCTGCTGGCCGGGCTGGCGCAGACGGCCGCGGCCGCGGGAATCGGCGACCCGGACGGTGACGCGCATCAGCTGGCGGCGGGGGTGCGGCGGCTGCTGGAGTCGGACGGGGAGCGGCGACTGGTGGTGTTCGACAACGCGGTCGACCTGGACGTGCTGCGCCAGTTCCTGCCGGCGGCCGGGGCGGCGCGGGTGATCGTGACCAGCAGCCGCCAGTCGGCGGCGGGCCTGGGGTCCCCGGTGCCGGTGGACGTTTTCGGCGAGCAGGAGGCTCTCGCGTTCCTGGCCGAGCGGACCGGCCTGGGAGACGAGGCGGGTGCCCGGGCGCTGGCGGCTGAGCTGGGATACCTGCCGCTGGGGCTGTCACAGGCGGCCGCGCTGATCGCGCGGGAGCGCCTGGACTACGGCACGTACCTGGGGCGGCTGCGGGCGCTGCCGGTAGCGGGCTACCTGGCCCGGGCGGAAGGAGACGCTTACCCGTACCGGCTGGCGGAGGCGGTCGAACTGTCCCTGCGGGCGGTGGAGGAGCATGACCTGTCAGGGGCGTGCGGGCGGCTGATGGGGCTGGTATCGGTCCTGGCCGAGACCGGGGTACCGCGCGCCTGGCTGCGCCCAGGCGACGCCGCCGCGGCCGCGGA
>WRBL01000186.1 GCA_009784565.1 Streptosporangiales bacterium
ACCGGCTGGGGGAGGACCTCGGCATCGACCCGGGCGCCGAGCTGAACCAGATCCACCAGCAGGTGCTGGCGATGGACCCGGCCCTCGACGGGCCCCCGGCCGCCAAGAAGGGCCGCCCCCGCGTGCCCGGCCCGGACACGGCTCCCCCCGGGACGGGCGGCGGCACCGCGGACGACACCGCCCCGCCCGCCCGCGCGACGGCCCAGGAGCCTCATCTGGGCCGCCAGGCGCCCGCCCAGATGCCGCCGGACACGGCGGGCTTCGCGGGCCGTACCGCCTCCCTGAGGCTCCTGCACGCCATGCTCCCGTCCGGGGAACCGGTCAGCCCGCCGGCCACGGTCATCACCGGCACCGCGGGAGTCGGCAAGACCTCGCTGGCCATCCGGTTCGCCCGGCAGGCGGCCGGGCGTTTCCCCGACGGCCAGCTCTACGTCAACCTGCGCGGATTCGACCCGTCCGGCTCCCCGGTCCATCCCGACACGGCGCTGCGCGGGTTCTTCGAGGCGCTCGGCGTCCCGTCGGGGCAGATCCCGCCGGAGACGGACGCGATGACGGCGCTGTTCCGCAGCCTCCTGGACGGCAAGCGGATGCTGCTGGTCCTGGACAACGCCCGCTCCACCGAGCAGATCCGGCCGCTGCTGCCCGGCAGCCCCGGGTGCATGGTCGTGATCACCAGCCGCAACCAGCTCACCGGCCTCGTGGCGGCCGAGGGAGCCCGGCTGCTCTCCCTCGACGTGCTGTCGGGCACCGAGGCCCGCGAACTGCTGGCCGGCCGCCTCGGAGAGGACCGGGTCGCGGCCGAGCCCGCCGCCGCGGGGGAGATCATCCTCCGGTCGTCCGGCCTGCCGCTGGCCCTGAGCGTGACCTGCGCCCGCGCCGCCAGCCGCCCCGGCCTGGCGCTGTCCTCGCTGGCCGGCGAACTGCGGGACGCAAGGGGCCGCCTCGACGTCCTGCAGACCGACGACGCCGCCACCGACCTGCGGGCCGTGTTCTCGTGGTCCTATGACCGGCTCAGCGAGCCCGCGGCCCGCATGTTCCGGCTGCTGGGCGTCCACCCCGGGCCGGACGTCTCGGCGCCCGCCGCCGCCAGCCTGGCCGGGGTGCCGCCGCACCGCGCCCGGGCCATGCTGTCCGAGCTCACCCGGGCGTCGCTGCTCACCGAGGAGCAGTCCGGCCGCTACACGTTCCACGACCTGCTCCGGGCCTACGCCGCCGAGCGCGCCGCCGCCAGCGACGACAGCGCCACCGAGCTGGACCGGGCGCGGCTGCGGCTGCTGGACCACTACGTCCGGACCGCGCGGGCCGGGTGCCGGCTGACCTACCCCGGCCGCCTCACCGTGGACCTGCCGCCGGCGCCCGAGGGCGTGACGCCGGAGACGTTCGGCGCCTACCACGAGGTGCTCGGCTGGTTCGGCACCGAGCACCAGGTGCTGAGGGCGGTGGTCGCCCTCGCCGCCGAGCGCGGCGCCGACCACTACTGCTGGAAGCTGGCCTGGCTGTGGGGGCCGCTGCTGAAACGGCGCGGCATGCTGCACGAGGACCTGGCGATCCAGCGCATCGCCCTGGAGGCGGCCCGGCGGCTGGCCGACCCCGCCAGCCTGGGCCACGTGCTGTACGAACTCGGCCACCTGTACCTGCGGATGGGCAAGCTGCCGCGCGCCGAGGCGTACATGACGAAGTCCCTGGACATGTTCACCAGCGTCGGCGACAAGCTCAAGATCGCGCAGGTCGAGCACGGAATGGCCCTGCTGCTGGCGCAGCAGGAGCGATGGACCGAGGCGCTGCCGCGGGCCATCGAGGGGCTTCGGCTGCGCCGGGCGTTCGGCGGAAGGGCGTCCGTCGCCTACTCCGAGAACGCGATCGGCTGGATCTACGCGAACCTCGGCAACTACGACGAGGCGCTGCGCCACTGCAAGCGGGCCCTGGGCCTGCACCGCGAGTCCGGCAGCCGCAGCGGCGCCGCCGACACCCTGCACAGCATCGCCTACGCCTGCAACAGCCGCCGGGAGCGGGAAACCGCCATCGCCTACTACGAAGAGGCACTGGCGACCTACCGTGACATCGGGGATCCCGGGGGAGAGGCCACGACGCTCACGCACCTGGGTGACGCCCAGGTCGCCTGCGGCCGGTCCGCGGACGCCAGGACGAGCTGGGAAGAGGCACTCGACCTGGAAGCCCGGCTCGCGGGCCAGGACCCCAGTGCCCTGCGGTCCCGGCTCGCCCGGCTGGACGCGGCGGGAGAGGCCGCGTCCGCCTGAGCCGGTAGAGTTACACCTGGTAGCCAACTACGTTTCGCGGGGAGAGGTGCTCACGCTGGAAACGCCCAAGCGCGCGCTGCTGCTGGAAAACATCCATCCGGATGCGACGGCGCGCCTGACGAAGGCCGGCTTTGAGGTAGAGACGATGAGCCGGGCGCTCGGCGAGGACGAGCTCATCGAGGCCCTGCCCGGGATCAGTCTCCTCGGCATCCGCTCCCAAACCCATGTCACCGACCGGGTCCTGGCCTCCGCCCCGGACCTGCTGTCGGTCGGCGCGTTCTGCATCGGCACGAACCAGATCGACCTGGAATCGGCCGCGTCCCGCGGGGTCGTGGTGTTTAACGCGCCGTTCTCCAATACGCGCAGCGTGGTGGAACTGGCCGTCGCCGAGATCATCTCGATGGCCCGGCGGCTGCCGGACAAGAACCTCGGCATGCACAACGGCGTCTGGGACAAGTCGGCGAAGGGCGCGCACGAGGTGCGCGGCCGCACGATCGGCATCGTCGGCTACGGCAACATCGGCACCCAGCTGTCGGTGATCGCCGAGGCGCTGGGCATGACCGTGTACTACTACGACATCGCCGACAAGCTGGCGATCGGCAACGCGCGCCGCTGCTCCACCCTCGACGAGCTGCTGGGGGCGGTGGAGACCGTCACCCTGCACGTGGACGGCCGTCCGGGCAACAGCGGGTTCTTCGGCGAGGAAGAGTTCTCGAAGATGCGGCCCCGGTCGCTGTTCCTGAACCTGTCCCGCGGCTTCGTCGTGGACCACAAGGCGCTGCGCGCCCACATCGAGTCCGGGCACATCGCCGGCGCGGCGATCGACGTGTTCCCGACCGAGCCGAAGGGCCGGGGCGACGAGTTCGTCTCCGAGCTGCGCGGCCTGCCGAACGTCATCCTGACCCCGCACATCGGCGGCTCCACCGAGGAAGCGCAGCAGGACATCGGCGAGTTCGTGTCCGGGAAGCTGGCCGAGTACGCGGGCGCCGGCGCGACCTCCATGTCGGTGAACTTCCCCGGCGTGTCCGAGCCCGTGGTGCCCGGCACGCACCGGCTGATCCACCTGCACCGGAACGTCCCGGGCGTCCTGGCCAAGATCAACCAGGTGCTGGCCGACCACGGCGTGAACGTCGAGCGCCAGATGCTCCGCACGAAGGATGACCTCGGCTACGTGGTGACCGACATCGGGACCACCTACAGCGAAGAGGTCATCGAGCAGCTGCGGGCGATGGACATCACCATCCGCCTGCGCACCATCGAGTCCGAGTAGCGGCCGCGCCCGGCACCCGCCGGCAGATTCGACCCGGAATGAGAGGAGCGTGCGCGTGGCCATCGTCGGGCTAGCCCTGTGGGCGTTTACCGTCGCGGTCGGCGTCTATTTGCTGGCGGGCAGCACCCGGGTACAGGCCGGCGTCAGCGAGGAGCAGCCGGAGCCGGCGACCGTCCCGGCCGCGCCGGCGTCACGGGAGAAGGACCGCTTCGACCCGATGTCGCTGCGGGAGGCCAAGGCCGAGCCGGTTCCCGGCCTGCGGGCCCTCGGGGAATTCGCCCACCCGGCGCTGGCGATCATCGGCTTCGGGTTCTGGCTGATGTTCACGTTCGTCCATGACGAGATCTTCGGGGCGATCGCCCTCGGCGTCGTGGCGGGCACCATCGTCGCCGGCGTCGCCTGGGCCCTGGCGAACGGGAAGGCCGTCAAACAGGAAAAGGGCGACGCCCTGGTCTTCCGCGGAAAAGTCCTGCTCTTCCACGTGGCGGGCGCCGCCCTCACACTGATCCTGGCCGCGGTCCTGATTCTCAAGTAAGCCCCCGGAACCCTGAGACGCCCGCGAGGCCGGAGGCCTCGCATCGGGGGGTGCGGGGGGTCGTCCCCCCGGGCGGGGCCGGTCCGAGGCCGATAAGATGGCGGTTTTCGCCATCGGCCGAGGAGCGGCCGGTTCTACGCGCCCGCCAGGAAGGCGGTCGGGATGATCTGCTCGGAGGAGTGGTTCTCGGCGGCGTTGACCAGGGCGCGGAACAGCCGCGGGTCGGTGCCCTGCTCGGGGTGCCACTGGACGCCCACGATGAACTCCTCGGGGCTGGTGCCCTCGATTGCCTCGATGATGCCGTCCTCGGCCCAGGCCACCGCGGTCAGGCGCTTGCCGACCCGGTCGACCGCCTGGTGGTGGTGGGTCGGCACGTCGAAGTACTGGCCGCCGTCCGGCAGGGCCGACAGCACGTGGCGGCCGCTGGTGACCCGCACCTTGTGGACGCCGAAGCCCTCCGAGGTGCCGCTGTGGTTGCTGTGCCCGACCAGGTCCGGGACGTGCTGGTGCAGCGTTCCGCCCGAGGCCACGTTGAGGACCTGCATTCCCCGGCAGATGCCCAGGAACGGCACGTGCAGCCCCAGGGCCGCCTTCGCCACCGCGAGCTCCCACACGTCCCGGTCCGGCGCGTTGACGTCGGTCTCCGGGTGCTCGGCGGTCGCCCCGTAGTAGTCCGGGCCGATGTCGCCGCCGCCGGCGATGATCACGCCGTCCAGGCGGGCGACGGTGGCCTCGGCCTCGTCGCTGTCGCCGACCGGCGGGAGGAGTACCGGCATGCCGCCGGCGTTGTGGACCTTCGTCACGTAGGTCCAGGGCAGCAGCGCACCCTCTTCTGCCCAGCCGCGCCAATCAGCCTGCGCGTGATATGTACTTATGCCAATGATAGGCGTAGTCATTTGTCCCCTTTAATACCTTTTATGCGATAGAAGGCATTAATCCGCCTTCTTGCCCCGTATTGACTAAAAGTAGAATGGGGGAGGCGGGCGAGCTGCCGTGCCAACGAGAGTACTCGCGACACCGCTGTCAAGAGGCGAGATCGCGAAAATCGCGAAAGTTGCGTCGCCTGAGGGGCCCCATCCTGCCCCCTACCTGCCCCGATTACGAGGTGTTACTCCCCTCACATTAAGGAGAAAAACGAGAAAACATCGGCCAGATGACCGATGTTTTCTCGCGCAATTGCATAAAAATACGAGATCTGGGGCTCTGGGGGTTATCCCCCGGGCCCGGCCGCTACTCCGGTTCGTAGGCCAGGTTCGGGCGGAGCCAGCGCTCCACGGTCTCGATCCCGGCGCCGCGACGGCCGGCGTAGTCGGCGATCTGGTCCCGTCCCAGGCGCCCGACGGTGAAGTACTTCGACTTCGGGTGGGCGAAGATCAGGCCGCTGACCGCCGCCGCCGGCGTCATCGCGAACGACTCGGTCAGGCCCAGCCCGCCGCCCGGCCCGGCGTCCAGAAGGGTGAACAGTTCCTGCTTGAGGCTGTGGTCCGGGGACGCCGGGTACCCCAGGGCCGGCCGGATGCCCCGGAACCGCTCCGCGTGCAGGTCCTCCAGCCGGGCCTCGGAATCGGCGGCCTCGAACCAGTCCCGCCGCGCCCTGAGGTGGATGTGCTCGGCGAACGCCTCGGCCAGGCGGTCGGCCAGGGCCTTCACCATGATCGACTTGTAGTCGTCGTTCTCCGCCTCGTAGCGGCGGGCCAGTTCGTCGGCCCCGTGGATCGCGACCGCGAACCCGCCGAGGTGGTCGCCCTCGGGCGCCACGTAGTCGGCCAGGCAGGAGTTCGGCCGGCCCTCCGGCTTGACCGTCTGCTGCCGGAGCATCGGGAACCGGACCGGCTCCGAATCCGAGGGCGACACCACGATGTCGTCGCCCTCGGAACGGGCGGGCCAGAACCCGTAGACGCCCCGGGCGGTCAGCGATCCGCTGGCGATGATCTCCTCCAGCAGCGCGTTGCCCTCGTCGAACAGCTCCCGGGCCTGCGGGTTCGCGTCCAGGATGCCCGGGTACTTGCCCTTCAGCTCCCAGGCCAGGAAGAAGAACTGCCAGTCGATCATCTCGCGGAGCTCGGCCAGCGAGGGGGAGACGGACCTGACGCCGGTGAAGCAAGGATCCGTTCGGTCGAAGGCGAGGTTTTCCCGGTTGAGGCGGGCCTTCTCCAGGGTCAGCAGCGGCTGGGCCCGGCGGTTCTCGTGCTGCTCGCGCAGGCGCTGCTGCTCGATCCGGTTGTCCTCGTCGAACCCGCTCACCCGCTCGGGGTCGAGCAGGTGCTGCACCACGCCGACCACCCGGGACGCGTCCAGGACGTGCAGCGTGGACGAGCCGTAGGCCGGGGCGACCCGGACCGCGGTGTGCTGCCGGGACGTCGTGGCCCCGCCGATGAGCAGCGGCTTGGTCATGCCGCGCCGGTCCATCTCGGCCGCCACGTTCACCATCTCGTCCAGCGACGGCGTGATCAGGCCGGACAGGCCGACGATGTCCGCGTCCTCGGCGACCGCGGTGTCCAGGATCTTGTCGGTCGGCACCATGACGCCCAGGTCGATGACCTCGTAGTTGTTACAGCCGAGCACGACGCCGACGATGTTCTTGCCGATGTCATGCACGTCGCCCTTGACCGTGGCCAGCACGACCTTGCCGTTCCCGCGCGGCTTCGTCCGCGTGTCCGGGCCGCCCTGGGCGGCGAGGGCGGCCTTCTCAGCCTCCATGAACGGCTCGAGGTAGGCCACGGCCCGCTTCATGACTCGGGCCGACTTGACGACCTGCGGCAGGAACATCTTCCCGGCGCCGAACAGGTCTCCCACGATCTTCATGCCGTCCATCAGCGGGCCCTCGATGACCTCCAGGGGACGGGCGAACGCCTGGCGGGCCTCTTCGGTGTCGTCTTCGACGTAGTCGGCGATGCCGTGCACGAGGGCGTGGGACAGCCGCTCGCCGACCGGGGCCTCGCGCCAGGCGAGATCCTCCGCCTTCCTGGAGCCGCCCTGGCCGCCGCCCGCGGCCTTGATCTCCTCGGCGTAGGTGACGAGCCGGTCGGTGGCGTCCTCGCGGCGGTCGAAGAGCACGTCCTCGACCAGTTCCAGCAGGTCGGGCTTGATGTCGGAGTACACGTCGAGCTGGCCGGCGTTGACGATGCCCATGTCCAGGCCGGCCTGGGTGGCGTGGTACAGGAACGCCGCGTGCATGGCCCGGCGCACCGTCTCGTTGCCGCGGAAGGCGAACGACAGGTTGGAGATGCCGCCGCTGGTGCGCGCGCCGGGGCAGCGCTCCTTGATCCGCGGCAGCGCGTCGATGTACGCCCTCGCGTAGCCGTTGTGCTCGGCGATGCCGGTCGCGACGGCCAGGACGTTCGGGTCGAAGATGATGTCCTCGGGCGCGAAGCCCGCCTTCTGCGTCAGCAGGTCATACGCCCGGGCGCAGATCTCCACCTTGCGGTCGGCGGTGTCGGCCTGGCCGGTCTCGTCGAAAGCCATCACGACCGCGCCCGCGCCGTAGCTCTTGATCTTGCGCGCGTGCTCCAGGAAGGGCTCCTCGCCCTCCTTGAGGCTGATCGAGTTGACGACGCCCTTGCCCTGGACGCACTTGAGCCCGGCCTCCAGCACGGTCCACTTGGAGCTGTCGACCATGATGGGGATGCGGGCGGCCTCGGGCTCGGTGGCGAGAAGGTTCAGGAACGTGGTCATGGCCTGCTCGCTCTCGAGCAGGTCCGCGTCCATGTTCACGTCGAGCAGGTTGGCGCCGTTGCGCACCTGTTCCAGGGCCACGTTCACGGCGGACTGGAAGTCGTCGGCCTCGATGAGGCGGCGGAACTTCGCCGACCCGGTGACGTTGGTGCGCTCCCCGATCATCACGAAGCCGGTGTCTTCGGTGATGTCGAACGGCTCGAGGCCGGAGAACCGGCTGACCGCGGCCGACGGCACCGGCCGGGACCGGTGCCCGCGCCGGGTCGCCTCCGCGATCGCGGTGATGTGGCCCGGGGTGGTGCCGCAGCAGCCGCCGACGATGTTGACCAGGCCCTCGGTGGCGAACTCGTGCAGGTAGTGGGCCGTGTCCTCGGGGGCCTCGTCGTACCCGCCGAACGCGTTGGGCAGGCCCGCGTTGGGATGGCAGGCGGTGTAGGCGCCCGAGATGCGGGCGAGCTCGGCGATGTGCGGGCGGATTTCCTTGCCGCCCAGCGAGCAGTTCACGCCGACGACCAGGGGGTCCGCGTGCCGGACGGAGTTCCAGAACGCCTCCACCGTCTGGCCCGACAGGGTCCGGCCGGACAGGTCGACGATCGTGACCGACAGCCACAGGGGAAGCTCCGGCGCCACGTCGCGGGCCGCCTTGATCGCGGCCTTGGCGTTGAGGGTGTCGAAGATCGTCTCGACCATCAGCAGGTCGACGCCGCCCTCGGCCAGGGCGGTGATCTGCTCGGCGTAGCCGGCCGCCACCTGGTCGAAGGTGACGGCCCGGTAGGCCGGGTCCTCGACCTTCGGCGAGAGCGAGAGCGTGACGTTGAGCGGCCCGACCGACCCGGCCACGTACCGGGGCCGCCCGGTCTCGCGTTCCACGGCGTCGGCCGCCTTCCGCGCCAGCTGGGCGCCGCGGACGTTCATCTCGCGGACCCGGCTCTCCAGCCCGTAGTCGGACTGGCCGAAGCTGGTGGCGGTGAACGTGTTGGTCGTGGTGATGTCCGCGCCCGCGTCCAGGTACTCGCGGTGGATGTCGACCACGAGCTCCGGGCGGGTCAGGTTCAGCAGGTCCGGGTCGCCGGCGGTGTCCCGGTCGTGGCCCTCGACCCGGTAGTCGTCCGCGGACAGGTTCTTCGACTGGAGGATCGTCCCCCAGGCGCCATCGAGAACGGCGATCCGCTGGTCGAGTACCTCGGTCAGGTCCCGCATCCTGCTACCTCCCTTTCGTCAGGGAGGCGCCCTTGGTCTCAGCCGGACGCGCGCGAGAGCCATCCCGCGCGCGGGGCCGAGCGTGGCGGGCTGACTACCTCCAAGGGCCAGCCCGTTGCAGCGCCTCTCGGCCGCCGTCCTCTACCATACATGCCCAGAGCCCAATTTTTCGAGCCTCTGGTTGTGGTCGGCCACAATGTCAACAGTGGCGCAGCGGCCCTCTCTGGTGCTCGCCGGAGGCTGCGAGCCGGACCCGGGAGCATAACGAGTGAATTGAAAGCACTGGGGGACGCGTCGGCTATTTAGTTGGTCGTTTCGGGCGTGTCGCGGATGGTTTGGTCGTGCGTGTTCTGAACCCTTCTGGCATGGTGTGTCGGCTTTCCGGGATGGTGAGGGGGATGCCGGCGTCGGCGGCGTAGGCGAGGAGCTCGTCCGGGGTCCGGGGCGTGCTGGCGGGGGGCGGGGACGTTTCCGGCGTGATGCGGGCGGCTTCGAGGAGCTCGCGGGCCAGGGTGACGGCGCGGCCGATGACGGTTCTCTCGGTGCCGAGGAGGGAGCCGATGGCCTGGTGGGGCAGGTTCAGGTGGTCGCGGAGGCGGAGGGCCAGGAGGTGGTCGGTCAGGTCGAGCAGGCGGTTGCCGTGCTGGCCGCGGGCGTTTTTCCCGCGGTGGCGGGGGCCGAACCTGATGCGGTAGTCCAGCTGGAGGCGGGCCTCGAACGGGGCCTGCAGGCGGGCGGCGAGAGAGGCCAGCTCGGCGGCCTGCAGGCCGGTGAGGGCGGGGTGGTTCAGGACGGCGGCGGGGACGCGGCCGGCGCGTTCCCGGCGGCGTTCCGGTTCCGGGAGCGGGCCGAGGCGGGGAGCGGGCAGGACCTTGTAGTTCCACTCGCCGCGGAACCCTGCGCGGTCCAGGACGCGGTCTTCGAGGTACCTTGCCCGCTCGTCGGCGATCCCGGCCCCGGAGGCGTACTCGCGGTCGTCGCGGGCGGGGTGGCATTTCAGGCCCTGGGCGGTGACGGTGGCGGCGATCCCGGCGACGGCGTCGTCGACGGTCATCAGGGGCCGGGCCCGCCAGGTGCGGGTGATGTGGCAGAACAGCCGGTGCTCGATCTTGTTCCACTTGCTTGTCCCCGGAGGGAAGTGGCAGACCTCGATTACCAGGCCGGTCTCCTCGGCGAGGACGGCGAGCTCGTCCTTCCACAGGCGGCTGCGGCAGTCGTTGGAGCCGCCTGCGTCGCAGGTCAGCAGCAGCCGCCGTGCGCCGGGGTAGCGGAAGGACCCTTCCTCCTGCCACCACAGCCGGACGGCGTTCACGGCGAAGGCGGCGGTGTCGGCGCTGGTGCCCACGGACACGAACCCGCGGTTGGCGGCGATGTCGTACAGGCCGTAGGGCACGACCCGGACCCCGTCCCTGTCCTTGAAGTCATGGTCGCGGACCTGCACCGGGCTGCCCGCCGGCCGCCAGGACCTCCCCTCTCGGTAGTAGGCGCCCAGGTGCTCTTTCTTCTTCCCGTCCGCGGACAGCACCGGGTCCCCGGAGGCCAGGTACTCCCCGATCCGGCCGCTGATGTGCCGGAACTGGGCGTCCCGGTCCGGGTGCTGGGTTCCCTCCAGCACCCGGGACATGCCCTGCAGGCTCCACCCGCCGGCCCGCATCATCCGGGCGACCGTGTCCTTGGAGACCGGGAAGCCCAGGATCCCGAGCCGGCCGGCGATGTCCCGCAGCGACAGGATGCTCCAGGTGATCTCCGACATGGGGTCCCCGCGCTTGCCCTCTTCGAGCAGGCCGTCCAGCGCCTGCGCTAACCCGGGCTGCCGCTCCTCGGCCGCCGGCCGTCCCGCGCCGGCCTTCCGGGCCCGGCCCGGCTCCAGCGCCGCCAGGGCACCGGGATCGCGGGCCTCGGCCGCGCCCGCCGAGACCGTGTTCCGCGACGCCCCCGACGCCCGCGCCACCGCCGCGATCCCCCCGGGACCCAGCGCGTTCGCCTCCGACCCCAGGTAAACACGCCACTGGCGTTCATCCAGCAGCTTCCGCATCACGCCAAACTTCGCCGCGAGCGCCGTTTCATCCGCCTCACCAGTAGCCATTAACACATCGTGGCACGCGAAGTCACGCACTGAACCGGACACGCCCAAGTAATTGGCCGACGCGTCCGCTAGTGCTATTTTTTCACTCGTTAGTTTGATCACCCTCAACGCGGTGGGCAGGGACGCGCCCCGCCCAGGGATATCGATAGGCTTTAATTTACGACATCAGCCCTATCAGCCCCGATGGCACCTTCGGCACTATCAGTGCCGCAGATCACGTGGCCGAGGCCACTTCCGCAATCACACTTGATTGATTCATTTCTTTGTATGATTCAAGAAAGTTGCATCTACGGAGGGACCCGCTACCGATGGCTCTGATCAGCACCGAAGTTAAGCCGTTCACCGCGACCGCGTTCCACAACGGCGAGTTCACCGAGGTCTCCGACTCCGACCTGCGCGGCAAGTGGTCGGTCGTCTTCTTCTACCCGGCGGACTTCACGTTCGTCTGCCCCACCGAGCTGGGCGACCTGGCCGACAACTACGACGAGCTGACCGGGCTCGGCGTCGAGGTCTACTCGGTGTCGACCGACACCCACTTCACGCACAAGGCGTGGCACTCCTCCTCCGACACCATCGGCAAGATCAAGTTCCCGATGATCGGCGACCCGGCGGCCAGGCTGACCGGCGAGGTCTTCGACGTCCTGCGCCCGGGCCAGGGACTGGCCGACCGCGCCACGTTCCTGATCGACCCGGACGGCGTGATCCAGTACCTCGAGATCACCCCCGAGGGCGTCGGCCGCAACGCCGCCGAGCTGCTGCGCAAGATCAAGGCCGCGCAGTACGTCCGCACCCACCCCAACGAGGTGTGCCCGGCCAAGTGGGAAGAGGGCGAGGAGACCCTCACCCCGTCCCTGGACCTCGTCGGCAAGATCTGAGGCACCCGTCCCCCGCCGGCCGCGCCCGTCATCCGGCGCGGCCGGCGGCCGCCAGTCACCCGGTACCGACAGGAGGTCAGCCATGCTTGATCCGCAGTTGACGAAACAGCTTTCCCAGCACCTCACCCTGCTCCGGCACCCGGTCGAGCTGACCGCGGCGCTGGACGACAGCCCGAAGGCCCGGCAGATGGAAGAGCTGCTGAACGAGGTCGCGGCGCTCTCGGACAAGATCACGGTCACCGCGCGCGACGATGAGCGGCGTCCGTCGTTCGCGATCGTGCGGGCGGGCACCGACGTCGAGGTGCGGTTCGCCGCCATCCCGCTCGGCCACGAGCTGACCTCCTTCGTCCTCGCCCTGCTCCAGGTCGGGGGCCACCCGCCGGCGATCACCGACGAGACCGCCCGGCAGATCCGGAACATCGAGGGCGAGCACCACTTCACGACCTACCTCTCCCTGTCCTGCCAGAACTGTCCCGAGGTCGTCCAGGCGCTCAACCTGATGAGCGTCCTGAACCCGGGGATTACCCACACCGCGGTCGACGGCGCCATCTTCAAGGCCGAGGCCGAGGAGCGCGACGTCCTCGCCGTCCCCGCCGTGTACCTGGACGGCGAGGAGTTCGGCCAGGGCCGCATGACCCTCGAACAGATCCTCGCCAGGATCGACAATTCTTCTACCGAACGGATCTCCGCTTCCCTCACCGCCAAGGACCCGTTCGAGGTCCTGGTGGTGGGCGCGGGACCGGCGGGCGTCTCGGCCGCCATCTACGCCGCCCGGAAGGGAATCCGGACCGGCCTGGTGGGCGAGCGCCTCGGCGGGCAGGTCCTGGACACGATGGCGATCGAGAACCTCATCTCGGTCCCCTACAC
>WRBL01000187.1 GCA_009784565.1 Streptosporangiales bacterium
AGGCTGTTCAGCAGGGCCTTCTCCTTCGCCACCTGCTTGTTGAGCGCGTCCCGCTTGCCCTTCACCTGGTCGGTGAGCTGCTGGATGCCCGCCTCGGTGTGCTGCACCTGCTGCTCGGCCTTCTGAACGGCGTTGGCAGCGGTCAGGAACCGGGCGGCCTGCTCGTTGTGAAGGTTGGCGACCTCCTGGACCAGGGCCGCCTGGGACAAGACCTTGTCCGGGCTCTGCGAGGTCACCAGTCCCACCAATGATGAGTTGCCTGAATCCTCATACGAGGCGACGGCGACATTCTGGAGCGCGTTGCGGGCCTGCGTGTACTGGTGGTACGCGGCGGCGTTCTGCTTCTTCACCGCGTTCAGGTGCGACTGCGCGCCCGACAGCTTGGACTGCAACTGGTCGAACTGGGCGCCGATCTCGTCCTGCTGCGACTGCAGGTGGTTCAGCTCGGACTGCACCTGGTCCATCGTCGGCGCCGGCTGCGCGTTCGCGGACGCGCTGTAGCCCACCACGCCGATCCCGGCCGCGGCCACGAGCGTGACGGTGAGAGCAGTCCAGCGGCGAACACCTCGCCTCTTACCAGAATTAGAACTGCCCGTCTCCCCGGACGAGTTCGCCCCCCAGCCCAGCAGCCTGACCACGGCCCACACTCCTCGTTTTCCGATTGTCGCCTAAGTTGTGCCTCTCTTAGCCGGCAAGTCAATTTATTGGGAGCTAAGCGGCATAATCAACCGGTTCTGGAAACCTCACATAAGTATTACGTTTAGCGGTCCCGTTCGTGGTCAGCCACAGCCTGCCGGCCAGCCCCTTGGCCGGCCCCGGGTGCGGCGCGTAGCGTCCGAAATGCGCTATCCCGGGGGGACGCCCCGGGCCCCACTTGCCGGGAGGTGTCACGCCATGAGCACCGATGCTCCAGCCGAGGACTACCTGGACCTGTCCGGCTCGGGACGGGTCCACCTGTTCCGGGCCGGCGCCGGGGAACCGGTGCTGTTCCTGCACGCCGCCGGCGGGGCCGGAACGTGGCCCGAGTTCCACGCGCGGCTGGCCGCGGGCTTCGACGTGATCGCGCCGGACCATCCCGGCTTCGGCAAGTCCGACGACTTCCCCGAAGCCGACGACATCACCGATCTCGTCTACCACTACCTCGACGTCCTGGACGCCCTCGGCCTCGAGTCGGTGCACGTGGCCGGCGGCTCCTTCGGCGGGTGGATCGCCGCCGAACTGGCCGTCCATTCCCCGCACCGGGTGCGGTCCCTGACCCTGCTGAGCGCGGCCGGGCTGCGGCTTCCCGAATACCCGCCCGCGGACCTGTTCGCGACCCCGCCGGAGAAGATCCCGGCGCTCCTGTTCCGCAACCCGCCGCCGGCGCCTTCCCCGGACGCCGAGCCGGACATCGACGCGGTCCTGGCCGCCTACCGGGACTCGACCGCCCTGGCCCGCTTCTGCTGGAAGCCGTTCATGGCGAACCCGAAGCTCGAGCGCCGCCTCCGCCGGATCACCGCGCCGGCCCTCGTGGTCGCCCCCGACGACGACCGGGTCATCCCGGCCCAGCACGCGAAGCGGTACGCCGAGCGCATCCCGGGCGCCCGGTACGCCGAGGTCAGCGACTGCGGCCACGCCATGTACTTCGAGAAGCCCGCCGAATTCGCGGATGTCGTCAGCACGTTCCTGAACGAGGTGAACCGGTGAAGTTCAGCTTCTTCCACCTGATGCCCTATCCCTACCTGCCCGACGACTTCGATACCGCCTACGACTCCGCGTCGCTCACCTACCCCAACCGCAACTTCGACCCGGAGCAGGGAGTCCAGCTCTACCAGCGTTACCTCGACGAACTGGAGTACGCGGACGTACTCGGGTTCGACGGGATCGCCGTCAACGAGCACCACCAGTCCACCTACGGGCTGATGCCATCGCCCAACCTCATGGCCGCCTCCCTCGCCCGCCGCACCAGCCGGGCCCGGATCATGGTGCTGGGCAACGCCATCGGCATTCGCGGCAACCCCCTGCGGGTCGCCGAGGAGATCGCCATGCTCGACCTGATGTCGGGCGGCCGGGTGGACTCCGGGTTCGTCCGGGGCATCGGCTGGGAGTACTTCGGGCACAGCATCAACCCGACCAAGTCCCGGGCCCGGTTCAACGAGGCCCACGACCTCATCATCAAGGCCTGGACCAGCGACGAGATGTTCTCCTGGTACGGCGACAACTACGAGTACCGGTACGTCAACCTCTGGCCCAGGCCGGTGCAGCGGCCGCACCCGCCGGTCTACATCCCCGGCTCGGGCAGCACCGAGACCATGCAGTTCTGCGCCGAGCACCGTTACGCCTACATGTCGGTGTACGCGCCGACGAAGATCGTGCGGCGCTGGTTCGACGGCTACCGGTCCGCCGCCGCCGATCTCGGCTACACCCCCGACCCGGAGAAGATCGCGTTCTCGGTCCCGATCTACGTCGCCGACACCGACCAGCGGGCCCACGAGGAGGCCAAGCCCGCCGTCGAATGGCTCTACAACAAGGGCCTGAAGCAGCCCCGCCAGCTGGTGCAGCCCCCCGGCTACGTGTCCCCCGGCTCGCTGCGCGGCATGCTGGCCTCCGGATTGCGCGGGTTCGCCGCCCCGTACGAGGACATCATCGCCAACGGCCAGGCCGTCGTCGGCAGCCCGGCGTCGGTGGCCGAGCGGCTCGGCGAACTGCATGAGCAGCTCGGCGGCTTCGGGCAGATCATCGGGCTGTTCTGCATCGGCACGGCCACCCACGCGCAGGTGATGCACAGTTCGGAGCTGTTCGCGGGCGAGGTCATGCCCGCCCTGAGGTCGCTCGGCGTCTCCGCCGCCCCGGCTCCATGAGCGGTCGCCGTGACGAGCTCCTGGCGGAGATCCGCCGTCACTCGGACACGTTCGCGGAAGCGGGGATCCGTTCGGAGGAAATAAGGACCCTGCCCGAGACCGCGGTGAGCCTGCTCGCGGACCTGGGCCTGTTCTGGCTGAAAACCCCGGCCGAGCTGGGCGGGACGCCGCTGGACCCGCTGGAGTTCTGCGACGTCATCGAAGAACTGGCGTACGCCGACGCGTCCGTCGCCTGGGCCGCGATGATCGGGTCCGGGTGCGGCGGCCTCGCCGGCGGCTGGCTGCCCGGGGCCAGCGGCATCTTCGCCGCCGGCGGCCCGCTGCCCGTGGTCGCCGGCCAGCCGTCCCCGCGCGGCACCGGCGTCCCCGTCGACGGCGGGTTCACCGTCTCCGGCCGCTGGGGATTCTCCTCCGGAATCGCTCACGCCGACTGGCTGCTGGGCGCGTTCCCCGCTGGCTCCCGGGTGGTCCTGTTCGCCGTGCCGAAATCCCGGGCGTCGGTGATCGACCACTGGCACGTGGCCGGCCTGCAGGGCACCGGCAGCCTCGACTGGACCCTGGAGGAGGTGTTCGTCCCGTCGGAGATGACCTACGTGATCGGATCGGGCCCCGCCCGCGGCGGGGCGCTGTTCCGGCTGGGCTTCACCACGTTCATCGCCAACGAGGTGCCGCCGTGGTGCGCGGGAGTGGCCCGGCGGGCGCTGGACGACATCACGGCGCTGGCGGCCGTGACCGCTCGGGCCCCCGGCGGGCCGCCGGTCAGCGAACGGGAGGTGTTCCAGTCCGCGCTGGGCCGGGCCGAGGTCCGGCTGCGGGCGGCACGGGCGGCCCACCGGGACGCGATGTCGCGGGCCTGGTCATCGGCGCGTGCCGGTTCCCTGCCGTCGGAAGCCGAGCGGGCCGCGGTGGCGTCCGCGTCGGTGTACGCGGCCGAGACCTGCTTCGACGTGGTGTCGGACCTGTTCCGCTACGGCGGCGGCCGGCTGCTGTCCCTGTCCAGCCCGGTCCAGCGCCATCTGCGTGACCTGCTGGCCGCCCGCCAGCACCGGGCCCTGTCCGACGAGGCTTACGAGGCCGCCGGGCGCCTCCGCCTGGGAATCACGGTCTTACCGGGAGGAGGCCATCGCGTCGGCGGCTTTCCGGGCGACCTGCTCGACGAGGCCGATGCCGCTGCCCTCGGTCGGGTTGTCGTCGGACAAGACCGCCACCAGCATGCGCTGGCCGCGGTGGGTGACCGCGCCGATGCTGTTGATCACCCACAGGCCGGGATTGGGCAGCCAGCCGTTCTTGAGAGCGACCGGCGTCCCGGGATCGGCGGCGGCCGAGACGCCCCAGGCCTGGGATGGCTCGACGTCGCTCATCAGGTCCCGTTCGTAGCCCTGGGCGGCCGCCTTCAGGACCGGGCCTCCGGCCATGAGCTGCCGCAGCAGCCGCAGCTGGTCGTCGGCGGTGGTCTCGGTCAGCCCCCAGTACGGCCCGTTCCCGGCGGCCGTCTCCCGCAGGCCGAACGCCCGGTTCGCCGCGTCCACTCCGGCCGGGCCGCCCGCGTCCCGCCACAGGGCGGAGGCGGCGTCATTGTCGCTGCGGGTGATCATCGCGTCGGCGAGCTGGCGCTCGTCCCGGCTGAGCCCGGATTCCCCTTCTCGCTGCTCCTGGTACAGCCGCGCGGCCAGGATGTCGGCCTTCTCGATGCTCGCGGCGGCGTATTCTCCGGTGCCGCTGTAGGACGCCCGCTTCCCCGTGACCAGGTTCTGGACCGCGACCGCGACGTGCCCGCCGTCTTCCCGGGCGAGCGGGGCCACCGCGGCGTCCAGGGCGCGGGCCGCCCCGCCAGCGCCGCGCCCGTGAGCATTTCCGGACGCGGTGCCGGGACTGGTCCGCGGTGCCGCCCTGATCACCGGGCTGCCGGTGCCCGCCGCGGCGCGTCCCTTCCCGGGGGCGGTCCCGGCGTAGGCGTCGGCCGGGCTGACATTCCGGGCGTCCGGGGCGGCTTTGAACGTCTGCGCGCATCCCCCGATAGCTATCCCTGAAACAGCAAAAAACAGGACAGCCTTAAACACATAACAACGCATGATCGAACAGTAACCACGATTACCCTACGGTAATCGCGAAACACGCAGGTGATCGAGCTTGACTCTCGTCAGTTCTCCGGAGTCGTTAGCGGCGCGCGCGAGCGGCCGGAAGCGCCGCGGGGATCTCCACGGACACGTTGGTGGCCTTGACCGCGGCCACGGCGAGCATGCCCGGTTCCAGTCCCAGTTCGTCGGCCGCTTCCCGGCTGAGCAGGGAAACGACCCGGTACGGCCCCGCCTGGATCTCCACGTGCGCCATCACCGTGTCCTTCACGACCCTGGTCACGAGCCCCGTGAACCGGTTGCGCGCGGAGTGGGCGGCCACCGGCGCGTCGTTGGCCGACGCCGACACGCCCGTCTCGGCCCGTTCCCGGGCCAGCCGGGCCAGCGCCTCGCCGTCCACCGCAAGGCGGCCCGCGGCGTCCGTCTGCTTCTCGATCCGGCCGCTGTCCGCCCAGCGCAGCATGGTGTCGTAGCTGACGCCGAGAAGATCCGCGGCCTCTCTGATCCGGTACAGCGGCACCCTGCGACCATAACGCAGTATTCATCCGGGGGACGGCCCCCGTACCCCCCGGTGCGGACGGCGGCTCGGTACGCAGACACGGCGATCTGGTGCCTGGAAAACCGCATGTGCGAAGTATTGAAGTGGTCTATGAAGTATTTGCATGATGAATACATGCCACAGATCATGACCGCCGCGGCCGAACGGCGCTGGGATGAGCTGCTCGAGGGAATCATCTCCCTCATCCCGGACGGCGTCCCCGCGGTGATCAGCTGTCCCTCCGACGACGACGCCGTCACCGCCATCTCCGCCGAACGGATCAGCGAGGCCCTGTCCGTCGCGGGCGTGCCTTGCCCGCGGCACGCTCCCCCGGCTGACGGCCAGCGGTCGGAGCCGGTCGTGATCCGGCTGCGAACCGCCCGGAGCGACCGGGCCGAGGCCGACATCGTGATCGACGCCCAGGACCCCGGCTGGCCGGTCATCCGCAAGGTCTCCGGGCCCCTGGCCGCCGGGGGAAAGTGGTACCTCGCCGAGACCCGCGCCTTCTTCGCGTGCCGGGCCGCGACCTGGGACGTCAAGTTCGGCGATGACATTCCCTCCTACGCGGCCGCCGTCGCCGAGGCGGGCATCCCCGCCGGAGGGACCGTGGTCGACGTGGGATGCGGGACCGGCCGGGCCGTCCCGGCGCTGCGCGCGGCGGTCGGCCCGTCCGGGACGGTCGTGGCGCTGGATCTCACCCCGGAGATGCTCCAGGAGGCCCGGCCCCGGTGCGCGGCCGCGCGGGACGCGCTCGTCCTGGCCGACGCCCGGCGGCTGCCGCTGGCCGGCTCCTCGGCCGACGCGGTATTCGCGGCGGGCCTGGTGATGCACCTGCCCGATCCGGAATCCGGATTCGCCGAACTGGCCCGGGTCACCCGGCCCGGCGGCCGGCTCGTGCTGTTCCACCCGTCCGGGCGCGCCTCGCTCGCCGCGCGGCACGGACGGGCACTGCGGCCGGACGAGCCGCTCTCGGAGGGACCCCTGCGGCGGGCGACCGCCGCCGCGGGCTGGGAGCTAACCGCCTACGACGACGCCGCGGACCGTTTCCTGGCCCTCGCGACCCGCCGCTGAGACCTCGCCCGTCCCGCCGCTCACCCGCGCTCGCCCGGACGGGACGGGGCCACGGCGTCCAGGAACGACAGGGCGGCCTGAACCGTGGACTGACGCCAGGCCAGGAGAACCGAGTCGAAGCCGTCGCAGGCGGCCTGGCGTTCCGCGATCGCCTCGGCGATCGGTTCCAGGGCCTCCCGCTGGCGGCGCAGCAGGCCGGCCGGATCGTCCCCGGCCTGATCGATCAGGGCCAGCTTGAGCAAGAGCGCCGAACGGATCTCCCGGACGTGCCCCACCGGGGCGTGCAGCCACTCGCGCGACCGCTCCCGGCCTTCCGGCGTCGCCGCGTACACGGTGCGCCGCGGGCCCTGGCCCGGTTCCACCCCTTCGGCCGTGATCAGGCCGGCGTCCAGCAACCGCCCGATCGCCCGGTACACGACCGCCTTGGGGATCTGCCAGATCCGTCCCAGCTCCCCGTCGGACGCGGTCATCTGAGCGAGGGCGAACCCGTGCGCGGGCCGCTGGCTGAGCACGCTCAGCACCAGCCACTCCGGTAGCGACAGTATCTGCCCGGGGGGACGGCCCCCCGGGCCTCCCGGCGTACCCCCCGGCGTGTGCCCGATCATGGAGCGATCGTATCGGGCGCGCGCCGGCTGTCGCTTCGGGTGATTCGGAACACAGTCAACGTAAGTGGCTTTTTGTGGGCAGTCAACGGACCGCGGGCGGGCCTGGTGCATGCCTATTGACGTATACAGAATGCAAATCTAGCGTCATGGCCCAGACACGCTCGGCAAGGAGGCCGTATGACGCAAGTCTCCGTATCGCCCGCCCGGCTAATCGGCCGCATCGACCGGAACATGTTCGGCGGGTTCGTCGAGCACCTCGGGCGATGTATCTACGGCGGGCTTTACGACGAGGGCTCGCCGCTGTCGGACGCGAACGGCTTCCGCACCGACGTGCTCGGGCTCCTGCGCGACCTGCGGATGGGCGTGCTGCGCTGGCCCGGCGGGAACTTCGTCAGCAACTACCACTGGACCGACGGCATCGGCCCCAGGGACGAGCGGCCGCGCCGCCCCGAACTGGCCTGGCACGACGAGGAATCCAACCGGTTCGGGACCGACGAGTTCCTCGCCTACTGCGCCGAACTCGGCACCGAGCCCTGCATCTGCCTGAACATGGGCACCGGCACCCTGCGCGAGGCCCTGGACTGGATCGAGTACTGCAACGGCACCGGGGACACGCACTGGGCGAACCTCCGCCGGGCCAACGGGCACCCGGAGCCGTACAACGTCCGGTACTGGGGCCTCGGCAACGAGATGTACGGCGAATGGCAGGTCGGCGCGCTGAGTGCCGAGGAGTACGTGCGCGAGGCCACCCGGTGGGCGCGGGCCATCAAGATGCTCGACCCGGAGGCCAAGCTCATCAGCTGCGGCCTGAACGGGTGGAACGACTGGGATCAGACGGTCGTCGACGGCCTGGCACCGTTCGTGGACTACCACTCCGTCCACCTCTACACCGGCAGCGATGACTACTGGACCAACGTGCTCCAGCCGCACCAGGCCGAGCGAGCGATCGCGACGACCAAGGCCCTGCTCCAGCGGGCGGCCTACGCCCACGATCTCGATCAGGCACCGCGCATCGCCTACGACGAGTGGAACGTGTGGTTCCGGCAGCACGGCGCCGGCCTGGAGGAGCGCTACTCGCATGCTGACGCCCTGGCCGTCGGCACCTACCTCAACATCTTCGTCCGCAACTGCGACTGGGTGACGATGGCGAACCTGGCGCAGATGGTGAACGCGATCGCCCCGATCGTGACCGCCGCCGACGGCGTCGCCGTCCAGCCGATCTACTACCCGGTGCTGCTGCACGCAAGGGCGGCCCTGGACGCCGGCGCCGACACGCACGTCGACGGGCCCGCCGTCAGCCCCGCCCTGCCCCCGGACGCGAGCCGGTGGGGACACCGGATCGCGGACCTCGGCCCGTTCACGGTGGTCGACGCGGCCTCTAGTGTGACCGATCACATGGACCGGGTGGCCGTGACGCTGGTCAACCGGAGCCCGGAGCCCGAGGAGACCCGGATTGTCCTCCGCGACTTCGTGTTCAGCGGCCCGGCCGCCGTCACGACCGTGACCGAGGGACCGGCCGACGGCGGCGACCTGCCCGGAATCGCCGCCGCCCGCGTCACCGAGGGCACCGAGGACCTCTCCGGCGGCGCGGTCGTCCTGACTCTTCCCCCGCAATCCTTCACGGTCGTGGAAGCGGCCATCACCAGAGAGTAGGAGCCATGTCCCCGAACAAACCCCTCGCCTGGCTCGCCGGAGCCATCGCGGCGGTCACACTGACCGCCTGCGGCACCGGCGCCCCCAGCCCCGCCGGCAAGTCAAGCTCCGCCGCGAAACCCTCCGCCTCCGTGCTGGCCGGCGGCTCGTCCTGCTCCTCCAGCTCGGTCAAACTCACGTTCTGGGCCTGGGTGCCCGGCATCAACCGCGCCGTGAACAAGTTCAACCAGACCCATCCGGGCATCTGCGTCACCCTGGAGGACCCGGGCGCCGGCGAACCCGAGTACACCGCGCTGACCAACGCGATGAAGGCGGGAAGCGGCGCCCCCGACGTGGCCGAGATCGAGTTCGACGAGCTTCCGTCGTTCGAGATCCAGCACTACGTGAAGAACCTCGTGCCCTACGGCGCCGGCAAGTACCAGAAGGACTTCGCTCCCTGGGCCTGGAGCCAGGTCAGCCAGGGCGGCGGCGTGTACGCGATGCCCAGCGACTTCGGGCCGATGGGCTTCTACTACGACCAGAAGACCCTGGCGAAGTACCACGTCACCCCGCCGAAGACCTGGGCCGACTTCGCGACGGACGCCGCGAAGGTGCACCGCCAGAATCCGAAGGCGACCCTGGCCGACTTCCCGGTCAACGACGCGCAGTGGCTGATGGACATGATGAGCCAGGCCGGCGCGTGGCCGTTCCAGTACAACGGCGGCTCGAACATCACGATCAACTGGACCGGCCCCAAGCAGGAGGCGTTCGCCGCCTACTGGCAGAAGCTGATCAGTGCCGGGGCCGTGTCCACGATCACCGACCAGGCCACCCAGCAGTACACCGCGCTGGACTCCGGCACGATCGCCGCCGCTCTCGACTCGGCGTGGGCCCCGTCCTACTTCGCGGCGAACGCCAAGCGCTCGACGGGCCAGTGGCGGGCCGCGCCGCTGCCGCAGTGGACGGCGGGCGCGAACGTGGCCGCGGACTGGGGCGGCTCCACCTACCCGGTGCTGTCGGCGTCCAAGCACCCGAAGGAGGCGGCCGAGTTCGCCGAATGGCTGACCGCCACCGATCAGTCGTGGAACATCGTGAAGACCCCGCCGTCCTCACTGTTCCCGACCTACCTGAAGACGCTGCAGTCCAAGTCGTTCACGTCGCTCGCCTACCCGGTCTCCGGGAAGTCGCAGCCGAACCAGGTCTTCTCCGCCGGCGCCCTCACCATCCCGAAGACCCCCTGGCCCCCGTTCATGACCCAGCTGATCAGCCAGGAGATGACGACGGTCGGCGGGGTGATGAACGGCAAGGAAACGCTGAAGCAGGCCTTCGCCGCCATCCAGCAGCAGGAGGTCAGCTACGCCAAGGCCCAGGGATTCAAGGTCTCCACGTGACCTCGGCAACCAGCACGGCGGCGCGTCCCCGGCACTCGGCTTACACGAGGCGCCGGGGACGCGCCGGGCTGGCGTTCGTGACGCCCTTCATGATCATCTACACGCTGTTCATGATCGTGCCGGTCCTGTTCGCGGTCTACGACAGCCTGTACACGACCAGGCTCATCGGCGGGACGAGCTTCAGCGGGTTCGCCAACTACGCGACCGTGCTGGGTTCCGGGCCGTTCTGGGGCGGGGTCGTCCGCGTGATCATCTTCGGCGCCATCCAGATCCCGGTCATGCTCGCGATCGCGTTCTTCTTCTCGTCCGTCTTCGACCTCGGGCTCACGAAGTTCGGCCGGGTGTTCCGGGCGATCTACTTCATCCCGTTCGCCGTGCCGATCGTGGTCTCGTCCCTGATGTGGGGGTTCCTCTTCGACCCGGGGTACGGGCCGTTCAACCACGTGATGGACGCCCTAGGGTTCTCGAACTTCAACTGGCTGTCCCCCGCGCTCGTGCTCCCCGCGATCATCATCATCGCCGTCTGGGAATGGACCGGCTACAACAGCATCATCCTGTACACGGCCCTGAAGTCGGTGCCCCGGGACGTCGTCGAGGCCGCGATCCTGGACGACACCCCGCTGTGGAGGATCGTCCTGAGGATCAAGCTCCCCATGGTCCGCCCGGCCATCATCATGCTGATCTTCATCAACGCGATCGGCGCCACCCAGCTGTTCATCGAGCCGACCATCCTGAACAACTACCAGGCCGGCGTGATCACCAATACCTGGACGCCCGTCATGGACATCTACAGCACGTCCATCCAGAGCGGCGAGTACCAGCTCGGCGCGGCCATGGCCGTGGTCCTGGCCGTCATCGTCGTCGCGATCTCCGTCGCCTCGCTGGCCTTCCGACGTAACCAGAGGGAACTCGCATGAAAGACGCCGCCGACGAAGACGACGGGATCCCGGTCGAGTTCTACGGGCTCCGGCGCGGGACCGTCACCGCGCTCACCATCATCTGCGCGCTGTTCGCGCTGTTCACCCTGATCCCGATCATCTGGCTCATCATCAACTCCACCAAGACCCAGGCCAACATCTTCGAGACGTTCGGCTTCTGGTTCGCCCGGCCATTCGCGCTCTTCCACACGTTCGCGAACCTCTTCACCGACGTGGACGGCGACGGGATCTTCGCCCAGTGGTTCGCCAACACCGTGATCTACTCGGTGGTCTCCGGCGTCGGGGCGACCATCCTCGCGGCGCTGGCCGGGTACGGGTTCGCCCGGTTCCGGTTCCGCGGGTCCCGGTTCCTGTTCGCCATGATCATCGCGGGGCTCCTGGTGCCCATCACGCTGGTGGCGGTCCCGCTCTTCCTGGTCTACGCCAAGGTGCACCTGATCAACTCGATGGCCGGCATGATCCTGCCGTCCATGGTCTATCCGGTCGGCGTCTACCTGATGCGGACCTACGTGGAGCTGTCCATCCCGGAAGAGATCACCGACGCCGCCCGGGTGGACGGCGCGTCGGAGTTCCGGATCTTCTTCCGGATCGTGCTGCCGCTGATGGTCCCGGGGCTCATGACCGTGCTGCTGCTGTCGATCGCGGCCACCTGGAACAACTACATCCTCCCGCTCATCATCTTCAGCAACAACAGTCTCTTCCCGGGCACGGTCGGCATCGGCCTGTGGCTGCAGCACGTCGGCGGCTCCGGCGACACCAACCTGTACCCGCTGCTAGTCCTGAGCGGCCTGGTGATGATCATCCCGATGATCGCCCTGTTCGCGGTGCTGCAGCGGTACTGGCGCGGCGGCATGCTTCTCGGGAGCGTGGCGAACTGATGGCCCCCGTCACGCTGGAGAAGCTGGCCAAGACCTACCCCGGCGGCGTCCGCGCCCTGGACGGGCTCGACCTCGACGTCGGCGACGGCGAGTTCGCCGTGCTCGTCGGCCCGTCCGGCTGCGGCAAGACCACCGCGCTGCGGATGGTGGCGGGCCTGGAACCGATCACCGGCGGCACGGTGCGCTTCGGCGGCCAGGTGGTAAACGCTGTCTCGCCCCGGCGGCGGGACGTGGCGATGGTGTTCCAGAACTACGCCCTCTACCCGCACCTGACCGTCGCGGAGAACCTCGGGTTCGCCCTGCGGAACAAGGGAGTGCCGAAGGCGGAACGGGAAGCGAAGGTCCGTTCGGTGGCCGAGGTCCTGGGGCTGTCCCGGCTGCTGTCCCGGACCCCGGGCCGGCTCAGCGGCGGGCAGCGGCAGCGGGTCGCGATGGGGAGGGCGATCATCCGCGAGCCGTCGGTCTTCTGCATGGACGAGCCGCTGTCCAACCTGGACGCGAAACTGCGGGTGGCCATGCGGGCCGAGATCGTCCGCGTGCACCGGTCGATCGGCGCCGCCACCCTGTACGTCACCCACGACCAGGTCGAGGCGATGACGATGGGCGACCGGGTCGCCGTGCTCGACCGGGGCGTGCTGCAGCAGTACGGGCCGCCGAGATCGCTCTACGACCAGCCGGCGAACCTGTTCGTCGCCTCGTTCCTCGGGTCGCCGGAGATGAACCTGTGGCGCGGGGCGATTACCTCAGACGGCGACCTG
>WRBL01000188.1 GCA_009784565.1 Streptosporangiales bacterium
CCTGGACGGCCGCTCCGGGCAGCCGGATCAGGGAGCGCGCCGAGGCGGCGCTGAACCGTCGCAGCAGGAGGTCGCCGCCCCCTCCGGTAACCACGGCCGTCAGCGCCGTCACGCCGGCCGCCACCAGAAAGCCCCGTCTCCCCGGCCGTCCGGCCTCGCCGGCCCCGGACTCCGGCATGTCCCCGCGACGCCGGACGGTCCGGATCAGCACGACCAGGGCCCCGGCGGCGACGGCGGTCCCGGCCAGGGACGGAAGCGCGTCGGCCAGACCGGACGCGGGCCGGGTCAGCGCCGCGCTCACCCCGAGGGCGCCGAAGACCGCCAGGCCCGCCAGGCCGAGGGCCAGGCGCCGCAGGGCGAGCACGCCGATCAGCATGGCGTAGACCGCGAGCAGGACGAGGATGCCGGTCTCGAGCGCCGCCTTGTCGCTGCTGCCGAAATGGGCGATGGCGAAGTCCTTGACCGGCACCGGCGTCAGGTCGATGGCCACGGCGCCGACCGCGAGGACCGGGCTGCTCAGCGGTCCGGTGATTCCCGCCGCGAGCTCGGCCACGCCGAGCGCCGCCGCGGCGGCGAGCAGGCCGGCCAGCCCGCCTCTCGACGCGTGCCGGACGCGGATCAGGTTCCGCTTGGTTATCACGCGACAAATTCGAAACCGCCCGGCTCGCGGATTGCCCGTCGCCAGTGTGCGGAAAGTCTCACCGTGAACAGGCGGTTAAACCGGCCCACGCACCCATCCGGGAAGCCCCGGGCAACGAATACATCCCCCGCGATTCTCAGCGCGGCGGCCGCCTCCTTCGCGCCGCGGCGACCACTCGCGGCGGAAGCGGGAAGAACCCGCTGGTCCGGCGGATGTAGGCCGCGTATCCCGGGCGGCCGGCCATGCGCCGTTCGGTGAGCCGCTGGCCGGTTCCCCGCACGAGGAGGAACGTCATCGCGAGCGGCGCGAGCGCGCCGGGCAGCCACGGCCAGCCGCCGTACGCGGCCAGGTACAGGCCCCACCACATGCACGCGTCGCCGAAGTAATTGGGATGCCTGGTGTACCGCCACAGGCCCCGGTCCATGATCGAGCCAGAGTCACGCGGGCGGCTCTTGAACCGGGCCAGTTGACAGTCACCGGTCGTCTCGAACGCGAAGCCGGCCAGCCACAGCACGGCACCGGCCACGGTGACCGCGTCCGCCGGGCGGGCGGCGAGCATGCCGGCCTGGACCGGTGCCGTCGCCAGCCACAGGATGAGGCCCTGCGGGAGGTAGATAACCCGTAGTGCGTAACGATCCGGGTGCCTGCGCGCCCGGCGCAGCAGGTCACGGTACCGGGGGTCCTCCCCTTGGCCTGCGCCGCGCCAGGCGGTGAAGACCGCGAGTCGCGATCCCCAGGCCACGCTCGCGGCGGCCAGCAGGATCCGCCGGTCCTGCTGGCCGCCGCCGGCCGTGCTGACCAGGGCCGCGACGGGCAGCGCGGCGATGCCGATGCCCCACGTGGTGTCGACGATCCGGTGCCGTCCGCCCGCGCGGGCGAGCACGAAGGTAGCGCCCATCAGCACACAGGCCAGGGCGGCCGTCACCCCGAGAACCAGGCCGAACGAGCCTGCCGTGCTGGCGGCCATGTCAGCGGCCGCGGGTCGCCAGGATCTGGTCCACGCCCATCCGGCCCGCCTCGAACGCGAGCGCGCCCCCGGCCAGGTAAAGCCGCCAGACGCGGACCCGTTCCTCGCCGATAAGCCCGGTGACGCCGGGCAGTTCGCGCTCGAAGTTGGCCGTCCAGGCGCGGATCGTCCGGACGTAGTGCTCCCGCATGCCTTCCAGCCCGCGGACCTCGAGCCCGGCCTCCTCCAGCCGGGTGATCGTGGCGCCGGCGGGCTGCATGTGCATGTCGGCCGCGATGAACGCCTCGATGAACGGGCCGCCGCCGGGCGAGCGCGAGCCACGTGACATCTGCTGGATCAGTATCCGGCCGCCGGGCCCGGCGAAACCGCGCAGTGCCGCGCAGAACGCGGGATAGCCGGCCGAGCCGACGTGTTCGCCCATTTCCACCGACGCCACCGCGTCGTACCCGCCGTCCGCCGTGTCCCGGTAATCCTGGATCCGTACGTCCACGAGCTTCTCCAGCCCGAGCTCGCGGACTCGCCTCGCGACGAAGCGACCCTGTTCCCCGGACAGGGTCACCGCGGTAACCCGCGCCCCGTATTCCCGGGCGGCGTGAATCGACAGCGAGCCCCAGCCGCAGCCGAGGTCGAGCAGCCGGGCGCCGTCGGCGAGGCCGAGCTTGCCGCAGATGAGATCCAGCTTGTCGCGCTGGGCGTCCGCGAGCGTGTATCCGGGCCCGTCCGACTTCCAGTACGCGCATGAGTAGGCCATGGCCGGGTCCAGGATGAGCTGGTAGAAGCGGGCCGGCAGGTCATAGTGGCCCGCGACTACCGCGCGATCCCGGGTGCGGCTGTGCCGGCGGCCCCGCGGGCGGACCTGGCTCGCCGGCGGAGGGGGCGGCGGGCCTAGCACGCCGAATTGCCTGGCTGCCCTGGCGGCGGCCAGCACGGCGGCCGGGAACCGTATCCGGCCGCCGCCCCGGTCCGCGGCCGCCCGCCACGCGTGCCGCAGCCCGTCGGTGAGATCGCCGTCGAGGTCCAGGTCCCCGGCGACGTAAGCCTGGGCCATGCCGAGTTCGCCCGGGTGCCACAGCAGCCGCCGCAGCGCCAGGGGCGACCGGAGCACCACGGCCGGCGCCCCGGCCGGGCCCGCCTCGCTGCCGTCCCACGCCCGTACCCGCACGGGAAGCGCGGCCAGCCCCGTCCGCGCGGTCAGCGCCTCGATGGTCCCGGCGACGTCCGGCCCGCCGGTCACCGGCTGCCTTCCAGGGTGAGCTGGCAGACGTCGAGGTATCCGGAACGGAAGCCGGCCTCGGCGTAGCACAGGTAGAACGTCCACATGCCGATGAACGTGTCGTCGAAGCCGAGCCGCTTCACCTGCCCGAGACGGGCGGTGAAGCGTTCCCGCCAGATCCGCAGCGTCTGCTCGTAGTGGCGGCCGAAGTCCTCCCGGTCACTGACCCGCAGCCCGCAGCGCCGCGCGTTGTCCTCGATCGCGGTCACCGACGGGATCAGGCCGCCGGGGAAGATGTACTTGTGGATCCAGGTGTAGGAATGCCGGGTGGCCAGCATCCGGTCGTGATCCATCGTGATCGCCTGGAGACCGATCCGCCCGCCGGGCGCCAGCGCCCGGCCCAGCGCGCCGAAATAGCCTGGCCAGTATTTCTCTCCCACCGCCTCGATCATCTCGGCGGAGCAGATCGCGTCGAACTCGCCGTGTACGTCACGGTAGTCGCGCAGTTCCGCGCGGACCTGGCCGGACAGTCCCGCGTCGGCTATTCGCCGGGCCGCCAGCTCCCGCTGCTCCGGCGAGATCGTGATGGTGAGCACGCTCGCGCCGCGGGCCGCGGCGCGCAGCGCGAGTTCTCCCCATCCGGTCCCAACCTCGAGCAGCCGGGTACCCTGACGGACCCCCGCCCGGTCCAGCAGCCTGTCGATCTTGCGCCTCTGGGCCTCGGCGAGCAGGTCTTCGCCGGCCACCGGCCGGCTGGCGGAGTCAGTGCCGAACAGGGCCGATGAGTAGGTCATCGTCTCGTCGAGAAACAGCGCGAACAGGTCGTTGGACAGGTCATAGTGCCGGTGGATGTTCCGCCGTGCGCCGTCGGGGGTCGGCTCATCCGCCGTCGGCTGACCGCGCACGGCGACCCGCCGCAGCCGCTGTGCCCACGCCGGGACGAGACTGGCCGTCTGCCGGGCGAAGACGGTGAGCAGGCCGACCAGGTCGGAGGTGTCCCAGTCGCCGGCCATGTAGGCCTCCCCGAATCCGATCAGGCCGCCCGCGCCGAGGCGCCGGAAGAACTCCTGCGGGCGCCGCAGGTTCATGACCGGGCTGTCGGCCGGGCCGGCCCCGAGCAGGTGCCCGTCGGGAAACCGGACCCGCAACGGGAGCCGGGCCGCCGCCCTGGTGAACAGTACGCGCGCGACCGCGGCGCGTCCTCTGGGGCCCGCCGCGGCGGCGACATCCGGCCACCGGGCGGAATCGATCATGCTGGTCGCGGGCTGAGCGCAGCTGACCCTGGTCATAAGACTCCCTCCTGTCGGGTATGCGGCGGGCGCGCCACGGTGCGCAGGCCGCGAAGGCAGAGCTTGATGCCCTGCACGTGGATGCGGAGCGTGATAAGGACGGTGGACCACGGGTGCCGGGCCGCGGCCCCGGCGAGGGCGCGTCCGGTCACGGGAATCCGGTAGCCGTGCAGTCCGGCGGTGAAGGAGTCCCCGGACGGGCGGCTCAGTACGACGGACAGGGCGAGCTTCGCCCCGGGCGGAGGCAGGCTCATCCGGTACTCGCCGTCGACCGGGTAGAACGGCGAGACGTAGAACTCCTTGGCCGCGCGGGCGCGGGCGCGGTCGTCGGTGCGGAGCAGGTAGGCATGGCGCTGGCCGTAGGTGTTGTGCACTTCGGCGACGACGCAGGCGACGCTTCCGTCGGCGCGGTGGCACCAGTAGACGGTGAGCGGGTTGAACACGTATCCGAGCACCCGGGCGTTGGTGAGCATGAGCACGCGTCCCCCGTCGAGGTCCACGCCGCGGGCCCGGAGGAGACGGCCGATGTTCTCGCGGATGCTCAGGTGCGGGTCGCCGAGGTGGTCACGGGCGCGGAAATCAGCGAACAGCCTCGAGACCGGGCCCGGGCGCGGCATGTCATCGAGGTCGACGAGCCACTGGTACGTCCGGTAGGCGAACACGTTCCGCAGCGGCACGGTCCGCGCGTGGGCGACGCGGCACTCATAGAGCGCGGCACCTCTGAAACGGCTCGCCGGCCTGCGCGCTCCCCGCGTCACCATGACGCTCCCAGCGCGCGTGCGGCTTCTACGCCGGACCGGCAGCCGTCCTCGTGGAAACCCCAGCCGTGGTACGAGCCGGCATAGGCGGTGACGGGCGAGGTGAGCTCCGGAAGCCGGCGCCGCGCGGCGACCGACTCAGGCGTGTACGCGGGATGCGCGTAGTCCATCGTGGCGATGACCCGGTCCGGGGCCGGCGCCAGCCCGCCGCCCAGCGTCACGATGTAGTCCTCGTCGGCGTCGAGGTCCTGCAGCCGGTTCATGTGATAGCTGATCCCGGTGCCCGTGCCCGCGGCGTCGCAGGCGGTGAGCTGGTAGTTCCAGGACGCCCGCACCGGGCCGCTCCTGGGGAGCAGCCGGCTGTCGGTGTGCAGGACCGCGGGGTTGGGCGTGTAGCCGAACGCGCCGAGGACCGCCCGCTCGGCCCCGGTGGGATCGGCCAGCAGTCGCAGCGCCTGGTCGGCGTGCGTCGCGATCACCACCGCGTCGAACACGGCCGCTCCGCCCCCGGCGACGCTCACCTCGGCGCCTCCGGGGAAACGCCGGACGGCCCGCACGGGCGCTGACGGCCGGACTACCGGGACCTGCTTGGCGATCCGGTCCACGTAGCTGCGCGAACCACCGGTGACCGTGCGCCACGGCGGGGAACCAGAGATCGTCAGCATGCCGTGGTTGGCCAGGAAGGCGAACAGGTACCGTGCCGGATACCGGAGCGCGGTCTCAGGGGGGCAGGACCACACCGCGGCCACGAGCGGCAGGGCGAAATGGCCCCGGAAGTAGGACGAGAACCCGCCGTCGGCGAGGAACTCGCCCAGCGTGGGCCGCTCGTGGTCGCCGGCGGCCAGCAGCGACCGGGCCCGACGGTGGAACCGAGGGATCTCGGCCAGCAGGCGGGCGTACCGCCGGCCGCCCGGACGGAAGCCGGCGAGCACGCCGGCCGCGCCGCGCTTGCCCGCGTAACCGAGGCCGCATCCGGCGCACCGGACGGACATGCTCATCTCCGAGGGCTGGCTGGATACACCCAGTTCCGCGAACAGCCTGGTGAGCGTCGGGTACGTTCGCTCGTTGAACACGATGAACCCGGTATCGACCGGCACGCGGTGACCGGCCCCGCTGGTCACCGTGTGCGTGTGGGCGTGGCCGCCCAGCCGGTCATCCGCCTCGAGCAGGGTCACGTCGCGGCCGCTTCTCGACAGCAGGTAGGCGGCGGTCAGCCCGCTGACCCCGGCACCGACGACAGCCACCCGGCGACTCTCATCCCGTAGCATCGCAGCCTCCTCCCGTGAATCCAGAGCCGGTGGCTATTCGTCACCGTGCGCCGGGCGGATTGGCGGCCGCCGGGAGCGATCAGGTGGGCCCGGCGATTCCGGGCGGGCTATTGTTCAACCATTGACCCCAGCGTCCATGCTGATCAGACGGAGTTGCTGTGTCTCGACCCTTCCCCGAGCGGGATGCCGGCGGGAGCGGGCCTGTGTTCGCTCCCACCCGCCCGCGCCGGGCCTTCGACCAGATCATCGCGCAGATCAGGGCGATGCTGCAGAGCGGAGAGCTGAAGCCGGGGGACCGGCTTCCCCCGGAACGGGTCCTGGCGGAGCAGTTGCAGGTCAGCCGTAACACCGTGCGCGAAGCGCTGCGGATGCTGGAGATTTCCGGGCTCGTCACCGTCAGGCAGGGGTCGGGAGGCGGCGTCTTCGTGGCGCGCCCCGACAGCGCCGTGGTGGCCCGGCAGTTGTCAGACGCGCTCAACCTCACCGGTCTCTCGCTCGGCGACATCACCGAGACGCGGCTGTGGATCGAGTCGGTCGTGGTCCGCGTGGCGTGCGACCGCATGAGCCCGGAGGACCTGGCCGAGCTTGAGGCCAACGTCGAGCGGGCGGAGGAACTGGCCGCGGCCGGAGAGTGGGCGCGCCGGGCCGAGGTCAACATCGAGTTCCACAAGCTCCTGGTCGCGGCGACGCAGAATCCGCTGCTCATTTTCCTCGTGAACTCGGTCCTGGACCTGCTGCCGCCGATCATCCAGGCGTCCGGTCCCCAGACCGACGACATCGTCACGCGGTCGCGTCACCGGCTGCTGGCCCATCTGCGGGCCGGGGACGCCGACGCCGCGGTGCGGGAGATGGAAGATCACCTTGAGGTCCTGCACGACCGCTGGCTGACCGGTGCCTACCAGGGATCGCGGCGCAAGGACCCCGGCCCCGCCCCGGAGTAGCCGGGCCCCGGTCCTTGACTCCCGCGCGCGATTCACTGTGACATGGGTCTCATGTCGCCGCTGATCTATTGACCTGGCCCAGGTCTCCGTCGTCCAATTTCAAAGGTTCAACCTTTGAAATTTTTTCGGGAGGGCGCGTGAGCACAACGGCTCCACGAGCGGTGTACCAGGCCGGGCATCTGGAACGGCTCGCCAATCCCCGGAGCATCGCCGTCGTCGGGGCGTCGGAACGGCCCGGCAGCTTCGGAGCCCGGACGCTGGAGAACCTGGCTGGCTTCGCCGGCCCGGTCACCGGCGTCAACCCGAAGTACGCGACCGTCCTGGGGCGCCCGTGCGTGCCGTCGCTCGCCGACCTGGACGGAGAGCCGGACGCCGTGATCATCTGCACGCCGCGCACGACGGTCAGCGGCACGCTCGCCGAGGCGGCGAAGGTCCGCGCCGGCGGGGCCGTCGTCTACGCGTCCGGCTTCGCCGAGACCGGCAAGCCGGACCGGGTCGCGGACCAGGCCCGCCTGGCGGAACTGGCGCGGTCGGCGGGCATGCCGGTCGTCGGGCCGAACTGCGTGGGCCTGGTCAACGTGCGATCCGGCGCCGCGATGAACTTCATGAACGACTGCGGCGACATGATCGACGGCCACGAAGGGCCGATCGCGATCGTGTCGCAGAGCGGGGCCCTCGGCTACACCGTGCTGCAGGGCATGGTGCGGGGCGCCGGCTTCAGCCACTACCTGGCGTCCGGCAATTCCGCTGACGTCGAGGTCTGCGACTTCATCGCCTACGCCGCCGCGCAGCCGGACGTCCGCGCGATCATCTGCCTGTTCGAGGGCATCAAGGACGGCGGGCGTTTCGGTGAAGCCGCCCGCCTGGCCCAGGCCGCGGGCAAGCCGCTCATCGCCTACAAGGCCGGGAACGCCGTCGTCAGCCGCCAGGCCGCGATGTCTCACACCGGTACGCTCACCGGGTCGCTGGACGCCTACCGCGCGGCGTTCGAGAGCGCGGGCGTGGTAGCGGTGAACGACCTGGAGGCCATGCTGGAATTCGCCGGGATGTTCGCCAAGACGCCGCCGCCCCGGCGCGGGCGGTCCGTCGGCATCATGGCCACCTCCGGCGGCGCTGGCGTCATCAACGCCGACAAGGCCGAGGAGAGCGGGCTGGAGATCCCGGAGCTGTCGCCGGCCACCACGGACCTGCTCTCGGAGTACGTCCCGGACTTCGGGTCGGTCCGCAATCCCGCCGACCTCACCGCGGAAGTCCTGAAGGACGACACGACGTTCGCCAGCTGCATCCGGGCCTTCGCCGACGACCCCAACTTCAGCGCGGTCGTCGTGCCGCTGGTCTTCGCCCACCCGGGCTCGGCCGGGCAGCGCTCCAGCGTCATCACCGACGTCGCGGCCACCACCGGCACGGCGATCGTCACGGTGTGGATGAACGACTGGCTGGAGGGTCCGGGCAGCGCCCACCTCGACGCCGACCCCCGGGTGCCGCTGTTTCGCTCGCCCGGTCGCTGCATGGACGCGATCAGCGCGTGGGCCGACTGGCACGAGCGGCGCGAGCGCGCCCTGGCCGCGCCGCCGGCCCGGCGGGTCAGCCCGGCGGACGCCGGGGCCCGGGCGAGGGAAATCCTGGCCGGGACCGACGGGGTCCTCCGCGAGGACCCCGCGAAGCGCCTGCTGGAGGCCTACGGCATCCGCACCAGCCGGGGCCGGGCCGTCGCCACCCCGGACGAGGCCGCGGCCGCGGCCGACGAGATCGGCTACCCGGTCGTGGTGAAGATCGACTCCGCCGACCTGCCGCACAAGACGGAGGCCGGGGGAGTCCGCCTCAACCTGGGCGCCGCGGACGAGGTCCGCGAGGCGGCCCGGGGAGTCCTGGACTCGGCCCGGCGGCACGCCCCGGGCGCGATCCTGGACGGGGTCATCGTCGAGCCGATGGTCGGCTCCGGTTTCGAGCTCGTCGCCGGATTCACCAACGACGCGCAGTTCGGCCCGGTGCTGCTGGTCGGCCAGGGCGGAGTCTGGGTCGAGGTGCTGCGCGACGTCGCCCGGAGCCTGGTGCCGGTCACGCCGCAGAAGGCCCGCGGCCTGATCGAGTCCCTGCGCTGCTACCCGCTGCTGACCGGGCACCGGGGCGCCCCGGAACTCGCCGTCGACGCCGCCGCCGACCTGGTGTGCCGGGTCTCCGAGCTGGCCGACGACCTCCGCGACGTCGTCGCCGAACTCGATGCCAACCCGGTCCTGCTCTCGCCGGCGACGGCGGTCGCGGCCGACGCGCTGATCCGGGTCAAGGCCCGGCAGGAAGGGGAGTGACGGCAATGACCGGCAAATGCATCGAGGACTTCACGGTCGGAGAGGTCGCGGTCAGCCCCGGCCGCACCGTGACCGAAACCGACGTCGTCACCTACTCGTGGGTCTCCGGCGACACCAACCCCATGCACACCGACGCGGAATACAGCGCCCGCTCGCCCCTGGGGCAGCGGATCGCGCACGGGACGCTCGGCATGTCCATCGTGACCGGCCTGTCCGCGCGCCTGGGCCACCTTGACGGCACCGCGATCGCCGCCCTGGGCGTCGACGAGTGGCGGTTCGAGAAGCCGATCCTGCTCGGCGACACGGTCACGCTGCGGACAACGGTCGTCGAGGCGCGGACTACTTCCAGGCCCGACCGGGGAGTGCTCGTCCGCCGCATGGACCTGCTCAACCAGCGCGGCGAGCGGGTGCAGACCGGCCTCATGACGACGATGGTGCTCACTCGCGCGGGCCTGGCCGCGAAAACCGACGAAGAAAGGCGGACATCATGACCTCCACGCAGTCCACGAGCCTGGTCAACACCTTCGGCCTGACCGACGAGCAGATCATGATGCGCGACAGCGTCCTGGCCATCCTGGACCGGGCGCTGCCGCAGCATTCCATCCGGGAACTGGACGAAGCGAAGGCATTCCCGCACGCCGCGTACGACGCGCTCGCCGAAGCCGGCTTCCTCGGGCTCCCGTTCCCCGAGGACCTCGGCGGCGCCGGCGGGTCCTTCACCGACCTGACGGTGTTCCTCGAGGCCCTCGGCTACCACTACGCCGGGCTCGCCCAGGGCGTCATGACCAGCCTGATCTACGCCGGCCAGCACGTGGCGATGTTCGGCCAGCCCGAGGTGAAGAAGGAATTCGTCCCGAAGATCGCCGCCGGGAAGATCAAGCTGGCGCTGGCCATGTCGGAGCCGGGCACCGGATCGGACCTCGCCGGGGTCAAGACGTCCGCGGTCCGGGACGGCGGCGAATGGGTCATCAACGGGACGAAGGTCTGGATCACCTGCGCCCACGTCGCCGACTACCTGGTGGTCGTCACCAAGACCGACCCGTCCGCGCAGCGGCACCGCGGCATGACCACCTTCCTTGTTCCCGCGGACGCCCCGGGCGTCTCGGTCAAACCGCTGTCCATGCTGGGCCGCCGGACTTCCACCACCAACGAGGTCTTCTTCGACAACGTCCGGATCCCGGCGAACTACATCCTCAGCGAGGAGAACGGCGCCTGGAAGAACCTGATGGCCTGCCTGGGCAAGGAACGCCTGACCCTGGCGGCCATCTCCGCCGGGAACTGCTTCCGGATCACCGAGTACGCCCGCGACTACGCGCAGCAGCGCATCGCCTTCGGCCAGCCGGTCTCGGACTTCCAGGTCATCCAGCACAAGCTCGTGGACATGCACATGATGGCCGAGACGGCCCGGCAGTCCGCCTACCGCGTGGCGGCCCTGCTCGACGGCGGCCAGGACGCGATCATCGAGACGTCGATGGCCAAGATCACCTGCACGGACAACAACTTCAAGTGCGCCGACATGGGCCTGCAGATCCTCGGCGGCGCCGGCTACTCGATGGAGTACGACATGCAGATGTTCTTCCGCGACTCCCGGGTCGGCCCGATCGGCGGCGGCAGCAACGAGATCCAGCGGAACATCATCGCCAAGCGCATCGGCCTGTGACACGGCCATGAGCAAATCGGTGGCGGTCATCGGGTACGCGGCGACGCCATGCGGCAAACTGCAGAGCGCCGAGAACGAACCGCATCAGGTGCTCGAACACGAGGTGCTGGCGGAACTGGTCATCAGGGCGTGCCGGGAGGCCGGCGTCGGCAAGAGCGACGTGGGCGGCCTCTCGTTCGCGATGCCGCGCCCGTATACCCGCCAGAAGTACTTCGCCACGTTCATGGCGAACTACCTGAGGCTTCCCGTCGATAACGGGATAGTCGGCGAATCGCTCGGCAACGGCATGACCGGCGGCATCGCGTTCGAGAACGCCGCCAACGAGATCCGGCTGGGCCGGGCCAAGGTGGCCCTGGCGCTGGGCGTCAACTTCGAGTCCGCCATTCCCGCCGCCGAGCACATGATGTCGTCGATGCGCACCACGGGGGACGTGGACTTCCACTCGCCCTTCGGCATCACGCCGATCGCCTGGTACGCGATGGACGCCATGCGGTACATCCACGAATACGGGTCATCGCGGGAGGAGATCGCGACGGTGGCGGTCAAGAACCGGTACCACGCGAGCCTGAATCCGCTCGCGCAGTTCCGCGAGCCCATCACCCTCGATGACGTGCTGTCCCAGCGGCCGATCGTCGAACCGCTCGGGCTGTACGAGGTCCCGCCGCGCAGCGACGGCGCGATCTGCCTGGTGCTGGCCGACGAGGACACCGCCCGGGCGCTGCGCCGGCCCTACGCGCGGCTGCGTTCCCGCGGGTTCTTCCACGAGGGCGCCCACCAGATCAGCGAGACGCCCAACGACATGATCGCGCTCGAGGCCGCGCGGGCGGCCGGCCGGATCGCCTACACCGAGGCCGGAGTCACGCCGGCCGACCTGGATCTCGCCGAACTGTACGCCCCCTGCACGATCGTGGAAGTCCTGGTCAGCGAGGCACTCGGGCTCATGCCCCGAGGCGAGGGCGCCCGGTGGGCCGCCGACGGGCGCACCACCCTCGGCGGCGATATCCCGGTCGCGACCTCCGGCGGGCTCACCTCGCGGGGGCACCCGCCCTACGTGACGCCGCTCTACGGAATCCTCGAGGCCGTCGAGCAGTTGCGGGGCGAGGCCGGCGACCGGCAGGTGCCCGGCGCGCGCCTGGCGGTGACCTCGGCCGAGCTGGGCAACTACAACGCGGCCCTCGTGCATGTCTGGGAAGGAATGCGCTGATGCTCGAGATCATCGAGGCCGGCCGGCCGCATCCGTACCCGCCGCGCGTCAGCGCCTTCACGCGGACGTTCTGGGACGGCCTGGCCGAGGGGCGGTTCCTCACCACCGCCAGCGCCTCCACCGGCCGGCTGACCTTCCCGCCCAAGCCGGTCTCGCCGTCGGACTGGTCCGGGGACATGGAGTGGACCGAACTGAGCGGCCTTGGCGTCCTGTACTCGCACACGACCCTGCACTCCGCCCCGGCCGTCTTCACCGAGGAACTCCCGTACACGGTCTGCATCGCGGACCTCGACGAGGGACTGCGCATCGCCACGCGCTATCTCGGCCCCGCCCCGCGGATCGGGCAGCGCGTCCGCGTCGTCGGGGTGCGCTACACCGATCACATGTCATTCGCCGTGACCAGCGACGAATCCTGAACCGGGGAACCG
>WRBL01000189.1 GCA_009784565.1 Streptosporangiales bacterium
CCCCGACCAGGTTCTCCTGGAAGATGTTGTGGTCGAACATGTACTCCGCGGCCTCGCCCAGGTTGATGATCCACTCGCCGAGGTGCGGCGGCCGGACGCCGTAAGCCATGTTCTGGTTGTAGACCGAGCAGGTGGCGTGGTTGTCACCGCAGATGCCGCAGATCCGGCTGGTGATGAAGTGCGCGTCCCGCGGGTCCTTGCCCTTCATGAAGATGCTGTAGCCGCGGAAGATCGAGCTGGTGCTGTGGCATTCCGCCACCCGCTTGGCCGCGAAGTCGATCTTGGTGTAGATGCCGAGGCTGCCCACGATCCGGGTGATCGGGTCCCAGGCCATCTCGGTGAGCTGGGTGTTTTCCGTGGTCGTCATCGCTGATCACCAGGTCTTCTGGTAGCCGGTGCGAAGCTCGGGCCCCTTGGCCCGCCACTTCGGTTCTTTGTCGACCTTCCGCGCGGTGATGCCGCGCAGGGTCCGGATGACCGTGCCGTAGGTCGTGCTGGCGGTGGCGGACACCCGGGAGCCGGGCGGCTCGTCCATGAACGGCATGAACTTGTCCGGGAACCCGGGCATCGTGCAGGCGATGCAGATGCCGCCCACGTTCGGGCAGCCGCCGACCCCGTTGATCCACCCCCGCTTGGGCACGTTGCACTTCACGACCGGCCCCCAGCAGCCCAGCTTGACCAGGCAGCGGGGAGAACCGTACTCGCTGGCGAACACGCCCTCCTCGTAGTAGCCGGCCCGGTCGCAGCCCTGGTGCACCGTGTTCTCGAACAGCCACCGGGGCCGCAGCGCCTCGTCGAGGGGGATCATGGGCGCCTGCCCGGTGACCTGGTACAGCAGGTACAGGATCGTCTCCGACAGGTTGTCGGGATGGATCGGGCAGCCGGGCACGCACACGACCGGCAGCCCGGCCTTGGACTTCCACTCCCAGCCCAGGTAGTCGGGCACGCCCATGGCGCCGGTCGGGTTGCCGGCCATCGCGTGGATGCCGCCGTAAGTGGCACAGGTGCCGACGGCGAGGATCGCCGTGGCCTTCGGCGCGAGCCGGTCCAGCCACTCGCTGGTCGTCATCGGCTGCCCGGTCGCTGGGTTGTTGCCGAAGCCGCACCAGTAGCCCTCGGACTTGATGGCCTCGTTCGGGATGGAGCCCTCGACCACCAGGACGAACGGGTCGAGTTCCCCCCGGTCGGCCTTGTGCCACCATTCGATGAAGGTGTCCGCCCCCTGTTCGGGGCCGCACTCGAAGTCGATGAGAGGCCAGTGGACCGCGACCTGCGGAAGCCCGGGCAGGGCGCCGAGCGCGATCTCCTCGATACTGGGCTGGGTCGCGGCGGTGAGGGCGACGGAATCGCCGTCACAGCCGAGTCCGCCGTTCATCCAGAGAATGTGGATGACGGGCTCCGCCGCGTCCGTCGCCTGTGACTGCTGCGTTGACTGCTCTGTCATGGCGAGTCACCCTTCCGGGGTGTTGCGTGTCCTCAGCGTAAGCCCGCCGTAACAGAAGAACAAGACACTTCCGTCGGCGCGTTGGACATTTCTGTCCAGCGTTTGCCTGCCGCTTTGTCCGCCGTTGTCCGAACCCTGTCCGGTCGATCTCAGGAGATGACCCACGTACGCTTGAATCACGAGGAACCGCCGGACCCCGCGGGCGGTGCCGACAAGGAAGGGCCGATAGACAGCGTGTCGATGGACAGCGCAGAGCAGCCGATCAGCGACAACATCGAGGTTGTACCCATCGTGGTCGTCTCGCAGACCTTCCCGGCCCGGCCCTCCTCGATCCCGGACATTCGCGACTTCGTGCGCGGCTGCCTGGCCCAGTCGCCGCTGTCGGACGACGACACCCGGGAAGTCGGCGAGACGGTGTCGGCGGCCCTGCTGGACGCGGCCGGCCCCACCGGCGCGATCAGCGTCTCCTTCCGGATCTTCCCCGACCACGTCGAGGTCGACGTGCTCCGCTCCGGCCCCCAGGGGGAGAGCCCTCCCGGCGTGGACGCCCTGACGTCGATGCTCCGGGCCCGCCCGGCCGCGGTGTCCCCCGATCCCGACCTCGAGCCCGGCAAGGAGCCCGCCGGCGGCGGCGAGTCCGACGAGGCGGTGAGGCGGTCCTTCGCCGAGTGGATGTCCGGGGTCCTGAACCGCGAGGGCATGAGCATCGAGTCCGCCGCCCGGCAGCTCGGCGTCTCGGTCAAGACCGTCAGCCGCTGGGTCGGCGGCAGCACCGAGCCGCGGCTGCGCGACCTCCGCCGCATCCACGACCTGTTCGGCGAGGTGCCGTTCCCGTGACGACCGCGTTCGTGCTCGGCGGCGGGGGCCTGCTCGGCGCGCACGAGGTCGGCATGCTCCGGGCCCTGACCGAGGCCGGAGTCCGCCCCGACCTGGTGGTCGGCACCTCGATCGGCGCCGTCAACGGCGCCTTCATCGCGGCCGACCCCGGCGGGGCCGCGGAACGCCTTGCCGGGCTGTGGCGCGGCGAGTCCCTGCGCGCCGTGTTCAGCGAGACCGTGGTCGGGCGGGCGGTACGGCTGGCCCGCTCCGGAACCCACCTGCACGCGATCGAGCCCCTGCGCCGCCAGTTCGCCGGGCAGCTCGGCGCCGACGACTTCGCGGACCTGCGGCTGCCCTTCCACTGCGTCGCCTCCAGCATCGAGCACGCGTCGGCCCGCTGGTTCAGCAGCGGGCCGCTGGCGCCGGCGGTCATGGCGTCCTGCGCGGTCCCCGGGCTGCTGCCCCCCGTGGAAATCGACGGCCTGCACTACTTCGACGGCGGGCTGGTCGACTCCATCCCCGTCGGCCGGGCCGTAGCGCTCGGCGCGACCACCGTCTACGTGCTGCACGTGGGGCGGATCGAGAGCCCGCTGCCCGTGCCGGCCCGGCCCTGGGAAGTGGGCCTCGTCGCGTTCGAGATCGCGCGCCGTCACCGGTTCCACGAGGAGATGTCGGCGGTGCCGTCCGGTGTCCGGGTGCATGTCCTGCCCGCCGGCGGCGACCAGGCGTCCCCGGGGCTGGGCCAGTTCCGCTACCGCAGCCGGAACCGGGTCACCAGCAGCATCGACCGCGCCTACGCCGCGTCGGCCGCCTATCTCGCCGAGGCGGCGGGCTGACCCGCCGCCCTGGACGCCGATGCTGCCACCGCCCCTGATCCGCCGCCTGCTCCTGGCGCCGCTCGCCGTGCTCGTCGCGGCGGCCCTCGCGGCCCTGGCCCCGGCGGTGGCCCTGCTGTCCGCCGTCTTCAGCCTTCTGCGGCGTGCCGATCCCGGCCGGCCGCACCGGTGGCGGGCGGCGCGGGTCGCGTTCCTGGCCCTGGCCTGGTCGGCGGGGGAGACCGCTGCCCTGACGGTCCTGCTCGGGCTGTGGATCGCCAGCGGTTTCGGGGGGCGCCTGGACACCGAGCCCTACCGGGCCCGCCATTACGAGGTCATGCGGTGGTTCCTCGACCTGGTCTACGGCGCGGCCGAGCGCTCCTGCGGGCTGCGCGTCCGGGTCGACGGGCCCGAGAGCGGCGCCGGCGGCCGGCCGCTCATCGTCCTGTCCCGCCACGCCGGACCCGGCGACTCGCTGCTGCTGGCCCGGTACCTGCTGAGCGTGTGCGGGCGTCGTCCCCGGGTGGTGATGAAGGCCGCGCTCCAGCTGGACCCGAGCCTGGACATCGTCGCCAACCGGGTCCCCAACGCGTTCCTGCGCCGCGGCGGCGGCCGGTACCGCGTCGAGCAGATCAGGCGGCTGGCGGCCGGCCTCGGCCCCGGCGGCGCGCTCCTGCTGTTCCCCGAGGGCGGCAACTGGACGCCGCTGCGCTGGCGGCGCGCCGGCCTCCGGCTGAGGCGGCGGGGCCACGCCGGCCTGGCCGACCGGGCGGCCGCCATGCCCAACCTGCTGCCGCCCCGGGAAAGCGGCGCGTTCGCGGCGCTGGCCGCCTGCCCGGACGCGGACGTCGTCTTCGTGGCGCACACCGGCCTGGACCGGCTGGTGAGCGTCCGCGACGTGTGGCGGAGCCTGTCCGCCGACATGGAGGTCCGCGCCCGGTGGTGGCTGGTGCCGTCGGCCGGCGTCCCCCGGGACGCCGCCCACGAGGAGCAGGTCCGGTGGCTGTATGACTGGTGGGCCCGCCTGGACGCCTGGATCACCGAGCAGCGGGCGCCGTGAGACGTCACCGGGCCCCCGGGCCCGGGGCCGCGCTGGACCAGGCCGGGCCGCGTGCATACGGTGGGAGGCGTGGAGGACATCTCGGGGAACCATGCAATCGGGCCGGAGTCGGGCCGGATCCTGCTGCGCACCGGGCGAGCCGGGCTGGCCGCCAGGGCCGGGCACGACCTGACCATCGAGGTGACCAGGTGGTCGGCTCAGGCCACGGTGCCCGGTGACGGCGCCCTGGAGGGCGCGACGGTCACGGCCGAGCTTGACCTGACCTCGCTCGCGGTGACCGAAGGCACCGGCGGCGCCAAGCCGCTCACCGACAAGGACCGCAAGGACATCGAGGGCAACGCCCGCAAGGCGCTGGGTGCCGGCGCGGTCGCTCGTTTCGAGTCATCGAAGATCATCCCGTCGCCGGCCGGCGGCGGCACGATCGAGGGGACGCTCACCCTGAACGGCCAGTCGCGCCCCGCGCGGCTGGCGGTGGCCGAGGCCGGGCCGGGCCGGTTCCGGGCGACCGCCACGGTGAAGCAGACGGACTTCGGCATCACGCCCTTCTCGGGATTCTTCGGGGCGCTGAAGCTCCAGGACGAGATCGGCGTCGAGGTCGACGCGGGTCTCGCGCGCGGCACCGGGTGACCGGAGCGCCGCGGAAGCACGCGATCAGGGTGGTCTTCGGCACCATCCGCGCCGTCGGCGACGACCCGCCGCGCGGCGGGGAATTCCTGGTCACCGGGGACGGAACCGCGGAGCGGGCGGGGCACCTGGCGCCGGTCGCGCTGCCCGGCGGGGACCCGGCGCTGCGGGAGCCGTGGCGGATGGCGGCGGCCTACCTGGACGCGGCCGGGCTGGACACCGACGCGCTCGCCGACGGCGTTCTGGGCGTCCGGGACCGCAACGCCGGCCAGTGGCCCGCGGCCCTGGCCATGACGCGCCGGCGGATCAAAGCGCCGTTCACCGCGAGCGCCGGGGTGCTGTTCGGCGCGGCGGCGGCCCTGCTGGACCTCTGCGACGAGGCCGGCGACGCGGGCCGGGCCGCGCGTGACCTGGAGCGGCTGGCCGATCCCGCCGAGACCGGTGCCTACCCGTCCGCGATCGGCCCCTACCGGCCGCCGTCGCGGGAGTACCGGCCGCCAGGCGGACCCGGGACCCAGGACGGCGCCGGGACGTTCGCGGTGAACGGCGCGGACCTCGTCCGTTCGGCGTTCACCGATCTGGTGGCCGGGGTCCCGCGCCCGGTGATCGCCGCCCGGTTCCACCACGGCGTCGCCGCCGCGATCGAGGCGGCCTGCCTGCGGCTGAGCGAACACCGCGGAGCGGGTGCGGTCACGCTGGACGGTGACCTGTTCGGCAACGCGCTGCTGCGCGGCGCCGTGGTTTCCCGGCTGGAAACGCTCGGTCTCGCAGTTCGCGTCCAGTCACAAGTTGACTCTTCTCGGTAAAAGAGCGCTAATAACCTCAGGAAGCCGCAGATAGGCGCGTCCTGGGGAGGGCCCATGGTTCCACATGCGAGACGCCGGAGCCGCTGGGCCGGCGCCTGCCTGCTGATCGCCGGACTGATCGCCGCCCTCGCGGCGGCCCCCGGACCCGCCACCGCCGCCGCCAAGCCGGCCGCCGCGGCCCGGCCCCCGTCGGCGGCCAGGGCCGCGGACCTCACGTACGCCCCGCCCTCGGGCGCCGGCCAGCCGCTGAACGAGCGGTTCCGCGGCGTGAACTGGGCGCGCACCGGCGACAACTTCACCACCGGCGACCTGCTGCAGGCCGGCCTGTCCCCGTCGGACACCTACGCCACCGCGTACCTGAAGGCCACCCAGGTCCTGTCCAGCCTCCAGTCGAACCTGCGCATCAACACGGTCCGGCTCGGCCTCAACGAGGCGACCGTCGCCGGTCCCTGGTGGACCACCTACGGCGCGGTCGTGCAGGCCGCGACCGACCTGCGCATGAACGTCATCCTGGGCTTCTGGTCCCCGTCCAACAGCTCCGCCGGCAGCGTCGTTCCCTGCGCCGACGGCACGTTCAACGGCTGCTACCCGGTCCCGGACTACGCGCCCTGGTGGGCGATGTGGCAGAAGGTCATCGACACCTACGCCGCCTCCGGCAACGTGTACCTCCAGCCGTACAACGAGGCGGCCGGCTACAGCGACGCCGCGACCGGCTACCAGGGGCCGTCCCCGACGCAACTGTCCGACCTCGACGCCGCGTGGCTGGACCGCTATCCCGCCTTCCCCCGCGGGCGGGTGATCCTCGGCGGCACCGGCGACGACTACTACCTGACCCTCGGCCATGATCCCCGCCTGGACGGCACGCTGCTGTCCTACCACCCGTACTGCTCCTTCGGCCTGGACTTCCCGCCGATGAAGCCCGCGACCGCGGGGGCCGCCCCCGCCGCCCCCGCTGCCCCCGCCGCCCCGGCCGACTTCCCGACCGAGGCCGCCTGGACCCGGTGGATCAAAGGCCAGATCGCGGGCATGGAGTCCCGCACCGTCATCACCGAGTTCGGGCTCAGCCAGGCCGGGACGAACTTCGACGGCGCCCGCGACGGCAACAACTGCGTGTCCTACGTGTACGCCGTGACCGACTACGCCCGGGCCCATCACGTGGGCCTCGTCTACTGGGATTACGAAGGCACCGACGGCTGGTCGGTCGCGACCGTCACCGGGGACGGCACCGCCGCTTCCCCGTACGTGACGCACGTCGTCAACCCGTCCTTCGTCGACCGCCTGGAATGGGGCTACGGGCTCAGCCTGCCCACCGTCCCGTCGGTCAGCTCCGGGAACGCCGCTACCTTCTACACCGGATCGCCCGCCGCCGGCGACCGGTTCACCGTGGAGACGACCGGCTACCCCGCCGCCCGCCTGACCGTCGGGGGAGGCCTGCCGGAAGGCGTGCGCTTCACCGACAACGGCGACGGCACCGGGACCCTCACGGGAGATCCCGGCAGCCTGGCGGCGGGCTCCTACCCGCTGACGATCACCGCGGGCAACGCCAAGGGCTCCTCGTCCCAGGCGTTCACGCTGACCGTGGCCGCCGGACCGCCGCCGCCGTCGGACATGGGCACCATCGCGGGCCGCGTCACCGACGCCTCCGGCCATCCCCTCACGGACGTCTGCGCCCACGTGTTCGTCGCGTCGTCGCTGACCGCCTACAACGGCAACAACTATGCCCCGGCCACCTACCAGGCCTGCACCGGCAGCGACGGCCGCTACCGGATCCCCCTCGCCGTCCCCGGCAGCGACCGGTACAACGTCCAGTTCATCGACTCACGAGCCCGGTACCAGCCCCAGTGGCACGGCGCGCCGGGCCCCGGGACCAGTGCGCTCAAGGGCTACGACCATCCCGGCACCCCGGTCAGCGTGACCGCCGCCGCCACGACCACCGTCAACGCCACGATGAAACCGATCCCGTCGGGCATCACGGCGAACCCGCCCTCCCGGTCCGCCGGCGGACGAAGGACGGTCAGCGGCACGATCACGGTGACGAACACCAACAACGTCCCGCTGACCGGCGTGACCGTCACCGACAAGGTGAACGACTCCCGCGCGGCCTGCGCCGTCACGGGCGGGACCGGGGTCACGATTCCGGCGTCGCCCGCCTATCCCGGCGCGCTGACCACGAAGACCTTCCCCTACGCCTGCGTCTACGCGTCGGCGCCGTCGCCGAAGACCGAGGTGAACACCGCGACCGTCACCTGGACCCCCAGCGACAGCATCCCGGACGACTCCCGCCAGTACACGCAGTCGTTCGACCCGGCGCGCTGACTTGTGCGCACCGGATCGGGTCAGCCGTCCTCGCCCGCGAGCAGCTCCATGAGGTAGTCGCTGGTGGGGGTGGTCTTCGGGAGGCGGTCCTCCTTGAAATACCAGGGCTTGCGCTTGCGAAGCAGCGGCTCGCCCTGCTTCTCCCACGTGAAGGACGGCTTCTTCAGGACCCTGCGGTACACCTCGTCCACGGTGTCCGGGTGGGCGGCGGCCAGGCGGCGCAGCGGCCCGGGGTAGATCGATTCCGAGTCCAGGTAGGTCAGCAGGGCTTCGGTGTGCTTGCAGCCGGGGGTGGCCTGGGACGGGTCGGCGAACAGCTCCTTGAGGATCCCGAAGTCCGGCAGCAGGCTCATCCCGTCGGTCTCGTCGTAGACGATGCCGATCGTGTTCATGAGCCTGAGCTGCTCATCGGAGAGCCGGAAGAACGGCTCGTCCTCGCGCTTGAGGCCCCGCTCGCTCTCGTCGGCCCGGGACTGGTAGTAGTCGTTGAGCCGGTCCAGGGCCTCCCGCGGTTCCAGGATGACCTGGTCGGACCCGAAGAACCCGGCGAAGGAGTCCCGCTCCTGCCGCATGAGCTCCCAGCCCCGCTCCCGCTTGTCCGGGTTCCGGAAGGCCAGCTTCGGGCGCGTGGTCAGCCACTCCAGGGCCAGCTGGGCGACAACCTTGGCGTGCTCGCGCGGGAACGGGGTCAGGGTCCCGGAGACGGACCAGGCTCCTTCGGCGACCGGGGCCAGCCGGGCCAGGACGAAATCCCCGTCATCGGCCGGCACCAGCGACACGTTCAGCGTCGCGTAGGCCTGGTAGTCCTGCTCGTCGATCAGGTTGTGCAGCGTGAGGGAGTTCGCGGATTCATCCCGGGACTTCAGCTCGAAGATCCCGTCCACCGGGTCGCGCCAGCCGTCCAGCAGCACGCGGTCGGACTTGCGCAGGTTCTTGCCGTTCGCCGCGAGGTAGCGGTCGATGACGCCGGTGCCGTCCGGGAACCGGAACGTCATGATGAAGTCGTCCATGGCGGTGATCCACCGGTCGCCGCCCGGCTCCAGCTTGGCATCGTCGCGGGCCTCGGCGGCCTTGCGGAGCTCCGCCTCCCGGTAGCGGTCGAACCGCTTGGTCTGCGCGTAGGAGAGAAGCTCCGCCTTCAGCTCGCCCGCCCGGGTGATGAGCCGCTTGATCTCGTCGTCTGCCACGACTCCCCAGCGTAGTGGCTAGCAGATGCGGGGGAGCGGGTCGCCGACGAGAAGGTCGATGATCCGGGTGCCGCCGAACGACGTCGTCAGCCGCACGAGGCCCGGGTCGGCGTCCGTCACGTGCCCGATGACCGCCGCGTCCGAGCCCGCCGGATGCGAGCGCAGCGCCTCCACGGCCCGGCCGGCGTCCTCTCCCGGGACGACGGCGACCAGGCGGCCCTCGCAGGCCACGTACATCGGGTCGATGCCGAGCAGTTCGCACGCCCCGCGGACCTCCTCCCGTACCGGGATGGCGTCCTCCGTGACCTCCACGCCGGCGGAGGCGTCCGCGGCGATCTCGTTGAGGATGGTCGCGACGCCCCCGCGCGTGGCGTCCCGCATCGCCCGCGTCCCGGGAACCTGGTCCAGGAGAGCGGCGGTCAGCCCGTTCAGGGGAAGGGTGTCAGACTGGATCTCGGCCTCCAGGTCGAGTTCCCCGCGGGCCAGCATGATGGTGATCCCGTGGTCGCCCACCGGCCCCGACACGATGATCGCGTCGCCCGGCCGGGCCCGGGCGACCCCGAGGGGCGGGCCGTCGCGGCGGAGCCCGACCCCGGCGGTGCAGATGTAGCAGCCGTCCGCCTTGCCGCGCTGCACCACTTTCGTGTCGCCGGTCACCACGGACACACCCGCCGCGTCGGCCGCCTCCCGCATCGCGGACACCACTCGCCTCAGGTCGGCGACCTCGAAGCCCTCCTCCAGGATGAACCCGGCGGTCAGGTACAGCGGCGTCGCGCCGGACACCGCCAGGTCGTTGACCGTCCCGTTGACCGCCAGGTCGCCGATCGACCCGCCGGGGAAGAACAGCGGCGACACCACGTAGGAGTCGGTGGTCACCGCCAGCGGGGCGCCGCCCACCGCGACCGCGGCGGCGTCCTCCAGCGGCTCCAGTTCCGGGTTGCGGAAGGCGTCGAGGAAGACCGCCTCCACCAGGGTCCGGGTCGCCTTGCCTCCGGCCCCGTGCGCCATGGTCAGCCGTTCCTCGCGGACCCGGGGCCGCCGCCGGCGGGCCCGGTCGATCCGCTCCAGTACCTGCCGTTCCCGGCTCTCCGCGCTGGTCTGCGTCATGGCCGTTCCCCGATCGTGACGGGTACCTTGTGCCGTTCCATCCGCCCGTAGTTGTAGTACGCGGCGCAGGCGCCCTCCGGCGACACCATGCAGGTGCCGATCGGCGTCTCCGGGGTACACGCGGTGCCGAAGACCTTGCACTCCCACGGTTTCAGCACGCCCTTCAGGACCTCGCCGCACTGGCAGGCCTTGGGGTCGGCCACCCGCACGCCCGGGACCTCGAACAGCCGCTCGGCGTCCATGTCGGCGAACGTGTCGCGGACCTTCAGCGCCGAGTGCGAGATGAACCCGAGGCCGCGCCACTCGAAGTACGGCCGCAGGTCCATGGTCTGGCCGATCGCGCGCAGCGCGACGGTGTTCCCGTTCCACGGGACGACGCGGGAGTACTGGTTCTCGACCTCGCACCGCCCCTCGGACAGCTGGACCATCAGCATGTAGATGGACCGCAGGATGTCCAGCGGCTCGAACCCCGCCGTCACGACCGGCCTGCCGTAGTCCCGCGCGATGAACTCATACGGGCGGCAGCCGATGACCGTGGAGACGTGCCCGGGCCCGAGGAACCCGTCCAGGCGCAGGTCGGGGGAGTCCAGGATCGCCTTGATCGCCGGGACGATCGTGACGTGGTTGCAGAAGACGGAGAAGTTCCCCAGCCCTTCGGCCCGGGCCCGCAGCATGGTCATCGCGGTCGACGGGGCGGTCGTCTCGAACCCGATCCCCATGAACACGACCCGCTTGTCCGGGTTCTGGCGGGCGATCTTCAGCGAGTCCAGCGGCGAGTACACCATCCGGATGTCGGTCCCGGACGCCTTCGCGTCGAAGAACGACCCGTTGCTGCCCGGTACCCGCATCATGTCGCCGAACGACGTCATGATCACGTCGTCGGTCGCCGCCAGGTGCATCGCGTCGTCGATCCGTCCCATCGGGATCACGCACACCGGGCAGCCCGGCCCGTGCACCAGGGTGATCGCCTCGGGCAGGTAGTCCTCGAGGCCGTGCTTGTAGATCGTGTGGGTGTGCCCGCCGCACACCTCCATGAACTTGTACTGCCGGCCCGGCTCGCACAGTCCGGCGATCTTCGCCGAGAGGGCCTGGGCCTGTTCCGCGTTGCGGAATTCATCGACAAAACGCATGATGCCTACTCGATGAGGGATTCTTTAAGGGCCGCGATCTCGTCCTCGTAGGCCTGTCCGATGCCTTCCAGGAACTCCATCGCGGCGGCGGCCTCTGCCTCGTCGATTCTGGACAGGGCGAAGCCGACGTGGATCAGCACCCATTCGCCGGGGGCGGGCGGGTCGTCGGCGAGCAGGCCGATGTTGATCAGCCGTTTCACCCCGCTCACGTTGACCTTGGCGAGGTCGGGCTGATCAGCGCGGATCTCGATGACTTCACCTGGTATGCCGAGGCACATGCGTCACCTCCTGGGTGGTTAGTTCCCACAGGACCTGGTAGATCGTGGTCTGGGCTTCCTGGACGCGGTGCACCGAGGGCGACGACGCGACGAACAGGTAGTCGATGCTGTCGGCCTCGGCCATCCGGCCGCCGTCGTAGCCGGCCAGGCCGACCGTGAGCATGCCCCGCTGGCGGGCGGCGTCGAAGGCCCGCAGCATGTTCTCGGAGTTGCCGCTGGTCGACAGGCCCACCGCGATGTCGTCCGGGGTGCCGGCCGCGGCGATCTGCCGGGCGAAGACGACATCGGTGCCGATGTCGTTGCACAGCGCCGTCACCACGGCCGTCTCGTTGGCCAGGCCGAACGCCGGCAGTCCGGAGTCGTGGAGGAACAGCGTGGCCAGCTGCTGCGCGTCGGTCGCGCTGCCGCCGTTCCCGAAGGCGAACAGCCGTCCGCCCGCCCGGAATCGCCGGGCCGCCTCCCGCGCGCATTCCCCGAGCCGCTTGCCGTCGCGCTGGCCGATGGCGCGGCGCAGCTCACCGATCTCCGCGGCCTTGGCCTCGGTTGACGCGCGGACCTGCTCCAGGACCGAGTCGAGGTCGAAGGAGTCCGCGTACAGGAACGGGTACAGCGACTCCATGGCGTTCGCGTCCGTGTCATGGCTGGACAACGGCGATCGCCTCCTTCGCGTGCACGAGGATCCTCGTCCCGGGGGCCGCGGGCACCAGCGCCACGCTGACCTCTTCCTCCGTGCCCTGGCCGGTGTCCACGACGGCGAGCCCGTCGGGCAGGAGCCGCCGCACGGTCACCTCGACCGCGATGTCGCCGCAGGTGACGCAGGTGTCGCCGTGACATTCCGGATCGCTCATGCCAGTGCCCCCGGCTGCTCGAAGAAGACATGCACCAGTTCCCACAGCACGTGGTACATGGTCACGTGGATTTCCTTGACCACGCGCGGGTCACCGGACGCGGCGACGAGAGCGTGGTCGGCGCCGTGCCCGCCCCCGGCGCCCG
>WRBL01000190.1 GCA_009784565.1 Streptosporangiales bacterium
CAGGGCGCCGGAGACGCCAGACCAGACGGCGGAGCCGACGATGGCCAGGCCGGCGGCGGCCGCCCCGGCTCGGGTGCCCCAGCTCAGCATCGCGTAGCGCAGCGGCAGCGCCGGGACGGCGAACAGGACCAGGAACACGCCGAACGACCGGACAACTGCCTGCGTTCCGGGACCAGGTTCCCGCGGGGATTCCCGGCGGGACGCCGCGTGCGCGACCGCCCGGGCCGCGGCCAGCACCGCGATCGCGGCGGCTGTCTCCGGGAGCCGCCCGGGAAGGTCGCCCAGGTTGTACAGGAGCGCGGTGTCATAGACCGTCATCACGACCGCGCCGAGGGCCACCGTGGAGACGACGAACACCCCGAGCCCGGCCAGCCCCGGAATCCGGTCCGCGCGACCGCTGGAGGTCGGCTCCGGGCCCGGGGCCAGCAGCCAGCGGGCCAGCAGCGGCACCGCGAGGCCAGAGGCGACCCGGAGGACCAGGTCATCGACCGTGTACGGGTTGCGCAGCGACCACTCCACCAGGCAGAAGGTCGCGGTGGCGCAGGCCGACAGCGGCCACGCCAGGCGGAGCGCTCCCCGGTAGGCGTCGGCGGAGAACCACCGGCACACCGTCAAGTACGTGCATGTGACGAACGGAAGCTCGAGAAAGGCCTGGACCCGAAGCACCGACGGGGCCAGCAGCCGGGGGAAGGGGAACCAGCGGGCGAACGCGCCGAGCACGCCGCCCCGGGCCAGCCGGAACCAGCCCGCCGGCAGGTACCGCGCGATGAACGACGGGTCGCCGTGATGGACCCGCAGCACGTACACCGTGACCAGCACCTGGTTGACGTAGATCAGCGCGATCACGATGCCGAGCAGGATCAGCGGCGATCCGGACCGCACGGGCAGGACGAGTCGCTTGCCGCCTGCGGGACCGCCCCGCGGCCGAAAGTACAGGACCAGCGCCGCCGCCGTGCCGGCCAGCGTGATGACGGTCATCGCCAGGGACGCGCTCACACCGGAACGGTACAGCGGGCCGTGCGCGCTTCGGGCGGAATAGTCGTTTGCCGCTACGGCGTCAGCCGTTGCCGATCCACAGGAGACGGTGGATCACGTGGGTCTCCTGTCCCAGGATCACGTGCTGGGCCCGGGTCAGGGCGCGGGCGCCGTTCAGGCCGTGGTCGATATCGACTTCGAGCTGGTGCAGGCTCGTCACCACGACGGACAGGCCGTAGACCGCCAGCCCGAGCGCGAGGATCCCGGTCACGAGCCCGGCGATCGCCATCCCCTGGTTCGAGGACTCGCCCCGGCTGACCCGGCGGAGGCCGATGAATCCCAGCACGATGCCGACGATCCCGAGCGCCCCCGCCGCCTGGAACAGGATCGGTATGAGGCCGATCAGTATGCCGGCCAGGCCGCAGCACACCGCCGTGACGGCGATCCCGTTGTTGCGCTGGGCCGAGGCCCGGGCGTGGCCGACATGGTGCGGCGCTGGAGCAGCCATAGTGGTCCCCCTGTACGGCTCCCACCCCAGCGAGGAGAGCCTGCCCGGCCCGGTTCGGCCAAAACACCGGAGGGTCGCCCCGGACAAAGGAGACGGATGCGGCCGGGGAGCCGCACCCGTCTCCGTCTGGACGGTCCGGCTTACTTCGAGGGAACCTCGAAGTCGTAGGTGCCCCAGTTGTCGTAGGGGTCCTGGTCGGACGCGGGCGGGATGTACTCGGTCGCCAGCCAGATGCCGGACCCGTCCGGGTCGGGGACGGCCATGGAGTAGTCACCCCAGCGGCTGCCGCCGTCGGTGTCGGCGAAGCTGACGTGCGGGCCCGAGCCGGAGGCGACGGTCTTGACCGGGCCGCCGGAAACCGGGTCGTTGTAGGCGATGCCCGGGTTGACGGACGGGCCGGTGACGGTGAACGTCTGGGCCGTGGCCCCGCCGCGCAGCGCGTCGATCGCGGGGTAGAGAAGGTTCTCCCCCTTCACCGCCGTGTAGCCCTGGTCGACTACCCGCTGCTTCGCGGTCGAGATCTCGAACCAGGCCGAGCCGTCCCGGGTCGCCCTGTCTCCCCGCGGGGTGAGCGCCGTGTCGACGGCCGTCCAGAGGTCGAGCCCGCCGCGGGGGTCCGGGACCACGTTGACCGGGCCGGACGTGCGGTCGTCGTCGGGCTGGATCGCGGTCTCCGACGTGACCACGGTTCCGTCGGGCAGCGTTGTCGTGGATCCGTCGCCGGTGCTGGCGGCCGGCACCGGGTACACGTACTTCTCGCTGGGCAGGGTCGCCGACTCCAGGCGCGGCGTTCCCTGGCCGGTGGTGACCGACCCCGTGTCCGACAGGGTGGACAGGTCCAGGGTCTTCGCGGACGGCGCGGGGGTGTCCGCGGCGCCGAGGAAGGACGTGGAGTCCACGAAGTAATCGCTGCCGGTGCCGGTGTTGTCCGCCGGGTCGAGGCCGGTGACCGGGTTCCCGGCGATGGAGACCGGGCCGATCTCGTCGTCGTTGACCGTGGCGGCCTCGGAGGCCAGCTGCGACTTGGAGATCACGTCGATGGCCGCGCCCTCGTACGTCGTCTCATCCGGGCCGCAGTACTCGTCGGTCGAGATGACCAGCGCGTCCTTGTCGAAGCCGGTCTTCGGCTGGTCGCCGAAGCAGGTGCCGTTCAGCGACGTGTCGAACTGGTACTCCGCCGCGCCCCGGGAATTGACCGCCGCCACGTCGACCGTGGTGTTGTTGCCGTCGCTCGCCGGGCCCGACGCGACCGGGTAGCCGATCTCGGTGAAGAAGAACGTCTGGGTCGGCTGGTCGTACACGCAGCGGACGTCGCCGATGAAGTACTGGTCCTGGAAGATCGTTCCGAGGCTGACGTCGGGGCGCAGCTTCGCCCCGGTCTTCGTGGTCTCCTGCGCGGCCTCGTTGACCGGTTCCCAGACGGCGTCCGGCCTGCCGCGCAGCGTGGTGTCGGTGCCGACGCACAGGCCCTGGTCCGGCGGGGTGATCGGGCTGTCGATGAGAGCCTGGGAGTCTTTGTCGCTGACGCCGTTGAACGCGTGGGACACGCCGGGGGCGTGGGCGGCGCCGGGTTTCGCGGTGCCGGCGGGGTTCGCGGCCGGGGCGCTGGCGCCGCTGCTGGCGTGAAGGGAGGAGTTCTTCGCGGCCTTGGCCAGGGCTTTCGTCTCCGGGCTGGCCTTCGTCGCGTTCGCGGCGTTCCCGGGGTCACCGCCGGTGTCCGTGGTCGGTGCTCCCCGGAGCGCGTCCAGGAACGGAGAGGTCGCGGGGGTTTCGGTCTTGAGGCCCGAGACTCCGCCGGCCGACTGGTTCAGCCGGGCGGCGTGGCCTTTGGTCACGGTGTACCCGGTCGGGGCGCTGGCCGTGCCCGCCGTGGCGGCGGCCTGAGCCGGAGCGGTCGCGGCGAGGAGGCCGGGTGCCGGAAGGACGAGCAGCGAGCCGAGAACTCCGGCTGTCACCAGGAATGAGGCACGTTTCACCAGGATTTCCTCTCTGGGCACGCCTGGGTCCCGGCATGCCGGCAGGGTGAAGACGCCGCGGGGGTGCCCCGCGTCAATCCTGATAATGGAGTCAAAAGACGATTTGAGTCAAGAGTTGCCTATGTTAATGCCCAGTAGATTTGATAGAAGTCAAATCTATGGAAATATGCGGCTATATGCCGCTGATGAGGAAAATTCGATCTTCGCTGGCGGAGAACATGACTCAGCGTAGGCATGACCCATGATCACCTGGGAAAATCTCGCCTGGGGGTCTCGTCTAGTCCGGAATCGGGGTCTAGCATCGGGGCTTGGAAGAAGCGAAACCCCTGACTGACCGACCGGGGGACGGCGGGCAGGCGCGTCAGGCGGCGAGAGGAATCGAGGGGGTTCCGCCATGTCGGTCCCTGCAGTCCGGCGCATTGTCGTCGGAGTGGACGGATCTGCCGAATCAACGGCCGCGGTGCGGTGGGCATGTCGCGAGGCCGGGTTGCGCGGCGCCGAGGTACATGCCGTGCATGTCCGGGAGGCTCCGCATACGGCCAGTTATGCGATGCCTTCCCAGGCGGGCTCACCGGAGGACGCCGACTCCGACGTCCTGTGGAAGACGGTGATGCCTGACAGAGCGCCGGACGACCCGGATGTCCCCGTCCGTACCGAGGTGGCCTCGGGCCTGGCGGCACGCGTGCTGCTCCAGCGGTGCGACGGCGCCGACATGCTGGTGCTCGGCACCTCCTCCGACCAGCGGGGAACGCCTCGTCCCGCGGGCCCGGTGATCCGGGCCTGCCTGCGGCGCTCGCCCTGCCCGGTGGTCGTGATCAGCGAGGAGCAGGACCCGCTCCGGGGCTCCGGTCCGTCCCGCGGCGCGTCCGGCCGCCAGGCGGCGCCGGCGGGCGGGAACTCCGGCGCCCGGTCTTCCCGGGCGCTGGGCATCCTCCCCATGCCGACGGTGGCACCCGCGTAGGAAGGGCTACTGTCTGACGGATGCGGGTAGCGATCAGGGTCAAGCCGGGTTCGTCCCGGCCGAAGGCCGGCGGACGCCACGGCGATGCCCTCGTCGTGGCGGTCAGTCCCAGGGCGGTAGACGGCAAGGCCACGGAGGCGGCGCTGAAAGCCGTGGCGGACGCGTTCGGAGTGCGCCGACGCGACGTCGCCCTGGTCACCGGCGCGACCAGCCGTGACAAGGTGGTGGAGGTCAACGCCGTCGCGGACGAGGCGGCCCGGCGGCATCAGGCCCTGCTCAACGGTTCCTGACCTGAACGCGGAGCCTCACCGGCGGGACGCGAGTGCCGTAGGGTTACGCCTATGGTGCCAACGATGGTCTGGCTGCCCGAGCCCCCTGAGTCTATCGGCGGCCTCCCCGACGGCATGGCCGCCGACGTCTGGGCCGGCGGCGATTCGCTGCCAGACAGCGCCGGCGAGGTTGAGGTCATCGTCATGCCGTTCCGGGCTACCCCGGCCATGACGGCCAAGGTCGCCCGGCTCCCGAACCTGAAGCTGATCCAGCTTCGCTCAGCCGGCGCCGAGGCGGTCATGCCCCACGTTCCGGACCACGTCACCGTATGCAACGCGCGCGGCGCCCACGACCCGGCCACCGCCGAGTGGGTCGTGGGGGCGATCTTCGCCCAGTCCCGGAACCTGCCCCGGTTCATCCGCTCGCAGAAGACCGGCCTCTGGGACCCGGCGGTGAGCGACGGGGTGGCGGGCAAGCACGTGCTGATCGTCGGCTACGGCTCGATCGGCGCCGCGGTCGAGCGCCGCCTGGCGGGCTGGGAGGTCACCGTCGAGCGGATCGCCCGGCGGGCCCGGCCGGACGAGGACGTCGGGGGCATTGACGAGCTTTACGGTGCGCTGCCCCGGGCCGATGTCGTCGTGCTGCTGGTCCCGGTCACCGGGCAGACTCAGAACCTGGCCGACGCGAAGTTCCTGGCCGCGATGAAGGACGGCGCGCTGCTGGTCAACGCGGCCCGCGGCCCGATCGTGGACACCCGGGCCCTGCTGCGGGAACTGAACAGCGGACGCCTGAAGGCGGCACTGGACGTCACCGACCCGGAACCCCTGCCCGACGGGCATCCGCTGTGGCGGGCCCCGAACGCGCTGGTGACCCCGCACGTCGGCGGCATGGTCCGGGCCGCCGGTTCCCGGGCCGCCGCGGTGGTCCGGGCCCAGCTTGCCCGCTACGCCGCGGGTGAGCCCCTGGAGAACGTGATCGGCCCCCAGGGCTACTAGGCGGCGCGAGAGGCGGGGGCGGAGACACTACTGATGACTCAACGGAGCTCGGGGGAAACAGCAGTGGCAGACAGGCCGGTCATCCTGACCGTGGATGACGACCCGGGAGTGTCTCGCGCCGTGGCGCGGGACCTGCGGCGCCGGTACGGGGGGCGGAACCGGATCGTCCGGGCCGAGTCGGCAGCCGACGGGCTGGACGCGCTGCGGCAGATGAAACTGCGCGGTGAGCAGGCGGCCGTGCTGCTGGCCGACTACCGGATGCCGCGGATGAACGGGATCGAGTTCCTCGAAGAGGCGATGGACATCTATCCCGGGGCCCGGCGGGTGCTGCTGACCGCCTACGCGGACACGAGCGCCGCGATCGACGCGATCAACGTCGTTGACCTTGACCATTACCTGCTCAAGCCGTGGGACCCGCCGGAGGAGAAGCTCTACCCGGTGGTGGACGACCTGATGACCGCCTGGCGCAAGAGCGGGAAGCCGGCGAACCGGGAGGCCCACCAGACCCGGGTCGTCGGTCACCGCTGGTCGGCGCCGTCGTCGGAGATGCGGGAGTTCCTGGCCCGCAACCAGGTGCCGTACCTCTGGCACTCCAGCGACTCCCCGGAGGGGCAGAACCTGCTGCGCGCGGCGAACGCGGACGGCTCCACCCTGCCGCTGGTGATCACTCCGGACGGTGAGCGGATGATCGGCCCCGACCCGGCCGAACTCGCCGGGAAGGTTGGTCTCGCCACCATCCCGGAACAGGACTTCTACGATCTCGTCATCGTCGGCGGAGGCCCGGCCGGGCTGGGATCGGCCGTGTACGCGGCCAGCGAGGGCCTGCGCACGATCCTGGTCGAGAAGATCGCCACGGGAGGTCAGGCCGGGCAGAGCTTCCGGATCGAGAACTACCTCGGGTTCCCCGACGGGCTGTCCGGAAGCCAGCTCACCGACCGGGCCCGCCGCCAGGCGAGCAAGTTCGGAGCCGAGGTGCTGACCACGACCGAGGCGACCCGGCTGGAAGTCAACGGCGCCGCCCGCACGGTCGTCCTGCCCGACGAAACCCGGATCAGCGCGCATTCGGTCATCCTCGCCACGGGCGTGTCCTACACCCAGCTCACCCAGCCGGGCTGCTCGGAACTGGCGGGCCGCGGGATCTTCTACGGCTCGGCCCTCACCCAGGCCGAGGGCTGCGCCGGGCAGGACGTGTACGTCGTCGGCGGCGCGAACTCGGCCGGGCAGGCCGCGGTGTACCTGTCGAAGTTCGCCAAGTCGGTGACCATCCTGGTCCGGGCGCGCACGCTGACCCCGATGTCGGCTTATCTCGCCGAGCAGATCGAGGCCAACGACGCGATCACGGCCCGGACGCGTACCGAAGTGGTCGAGGCCCACGGGGACAAGGAACTCGAGGCCCTGACCATCATGGACATGAGCACGATGGAGACCGAGACCGTTCCGGCTACCCGGATGTTCGTGTTCATCGGCGCGGCGCCTCGCACCGAATGGCTGGACGGGGTGGTGGCCCGGGACCGGCGCGGCTTCGTCCTCACCGGCCCGGACCTGAAGCCGGGGGACCTGGAGACCTGGCCGCTCGACCGGCCGCCCTACCATCTGGAGACCTCCGTCCCCGGGGTGTTCGCGGCCGGGGACGTCCACGCCGAGTCGGCGAAACGGGTCGCGTCCGCCGTCGGGGAGGGCGGGATGGCGGTCATGCTGGTCCACCGGTACCTGGAGAAGCTGCTGTGACGGCGACCCGGGATCCGAGGCGCCCGGAGCCGGAGGAACTCAGGAGCCTGTTCCTCTTCGCGGAGCTCACCGACGCCCAGATCGACGAGCTGTGCCGGATCGGCCGCGTCGAGACCGTGCCAAAGGGCCTGGTCTTCCGCGAGGGCGAGCCGGCCGAGAGTCTCTTCGTCCTGATCGAGGGAAACCTGGTCACGACGCGGAAGGTCGGCGACGACGAGGTCGAACTCGTCCGGTCCACCCGGCCCGGGATCTACAGCGGCGCGTTGCTTGCCTACCTGGAAGACCGGAGGTCGGCGGCGCTGTATGTCAACTCGATGCGGGCGACCGTGAGATCCCGGTTCTACGTCATGCCCGCGGCGGACTTCGGCCGGGTGATGCGCGAGTGGTTCCCGATGCCCGTGCACCTGCTGGAGGGAATGTTCGCCGGGGTCCGGGGCACGCAGCACGCCGTCGAGCAGCGGGAGCGGCTGCTCGCCCTGGGCTCCCTGTCGGCCGGGCTGACCCATGAGCTCAACAACCCGGCGACGGCCGTGGTCTCGGCCACCGCCGCCATGCAGGAGCGGGTCACCGGGATGCGGGAAGCCCTCGCGGTGCTGGTGCGCGATCCCGAGCAGAGCGCCGCCCTCGAACTGCTGGTGGACCTGGTGCGGGACGCGGTGGGCCGGGTCGCGGCGGCGCCCCGGCTGGGCGCGCTGGCCGCCTCCGACGCAGAGGACGAGATCTCCGACTGGCTGGAGGATCACGGGGTTCCCGAGGGCTGGCAGCTGGCCCAGGCCTTCGTCATCGCCGGAACCGGCATCGACCTGCTGGAGCAGGTCAGCGACGCGGTGCCGGCCAGCCTGATCGAGCCGGCGGTGCGCTGGATCCACCAGGCGGTGGCGACCGAACTGCTGATCGGCGAGATCACCGACGCGGTCACCCGGATCTCCACCCTGGTCGGCGCGGCCAAGCAGTACTCCCAGCTGGACCGGGCGCCCTACCGGGAAGCCGACATCCATAAGCTCCTCGACAGCACCCTGCTCATGCTGTCCGGTAAGATTGCTAAATCCATAAAAATCGTCAAAATATATGCCAAAAACCTCCCGCGGATTCCGTGTTATGCCGCCGAGCGGAACCAGGTCTGGACGAACATCATCGACAACGCGGCGGCGGCGATGGGGGAAGCGGGCATGCTGACCGTCCGCACCGCCCTGGAGGACGAGCAGGCACTGATCGAGTTCGGCGATACCGGGCCGGGCATCCCCGACGACATGATCGAGCGCATCTTCGAGCCGTTCTTCACCACCAAGCCGGTGGGGGAGGGGACCGGGCTCGGGCTGGACATTTCCTACCGGATCGTGGTGAACAAGCACCACGGGGACCTGCGCGTGGAATCCCGTCCCGGCGACACCCGCTTCCAGGTGCGCCTGCCGCTGGCCCCGCCGCCGGGCACAGAGCCGGCCCGGGAGCACGCGTGATCACCCGGGGGTTCCAGGGGGCGCGCCGCCCCGGGCACGAGCGCCTGCCCTCGGGCCAGTACCCCGAGGCCGGCTTCCCGGTCATGTCGATCGGCCCGGCCCCGCCGGTGAAGCCGGACACGTGGACGTTCGCCATCACCACGGAGGCGGGGGAACGGCACGCCTGGGACTGGGACGGGATCACCCGGCTTCCCGCGGAGGACATCATCACCGACGTCCACTGCGTGACCAAATGGTCGAAGCTGGACACGCGCTGGCGCGGCGTCAGTCTCGACACCCTCCTGAAGGACGTCGCCACGGACGCCACCCACGTCCTGGCCGAGGGCGCCGACGGGTACACCACGAACCTGCCCCTCGCCGACCTCCGGGGCGGGCGGGCCTGGCTCGTCTTCGAGTTCGACGGCCGCCCCCTGGAGCCCGATCACGGCGGCCCCGCGCGCCTCCTGGTGCCCCACCTGTACCTGTGGAAGTCGGCCAAGTGGATCACCGGGCTGCGCCTCCTCACCCGCGACGAGGACGGGTTCTGGGAGGAGAACGGCTATCACGCCTACGGCGACCCGTGGCGCGAGCAGCGGTACGCCGGCGACCTGGGCGCCTGGCGGGCCGCGACCGTCACCGCGGTGAAGGCGGAGACCCCGACCGCGACCACGATCGTCCTGGACGTGCCGGGCCTGCCGGAGCACCTGCCGGGGCAGACGGTCGACGTGAAGCTCACCGCGGCCGACGGCTACGACGCCCAGCGCTCGTACTCGATTGCCTCGCCGCCCGGCGGGCCACTGGAGCTGACCGTGCAGTCCACTCGGGGCGGGGAGGTCTCGCCGCACCTGTCCGGCGAAGCGCGGCCGGGTGACCGGATCGAGGTCCGGGGCCCGATCGGAGGGTCGTTCGCCTGGGAGCCCGGCGAAGACGACGCTCCGCTGCTGCTGATCGCGGGCGGCAGCGGCATCGTCCCCCTGATGTCCATGATCAGGTCGAACACCCGGGGGGTGGCTGCCCGGCTGATCTACTCGGCCCGGACCCCCGCCGACATCGTCTACGCCGGCGAACTAGCCGAACGGATCGATGCTTCGGCCCTCGCCGTCACCTTCTGCTACACGCGGGAGGCGCCGCCGGGGGAGCGCCTGGGCCGTATCGACGCGACCGTGATCCCGGGGCCGGGAGATGGTGCGTTCCCGGAGGGCCCCCGGCCGGGCATCTTCGTCTGCGGCCCGCCCGGGTTCACGCGGACGGTCGTGTCCCTGCTGGTCGAGGCGGGACACGACCCGGCGGCGATCCGGGTCGAAAGCTTCGGTCCGGTTGCCTGAGTAGAGTTCCGACGCCTTCACGCACAGCCAGGCGGCGAAGGCGATAACGGCGGCGAGAATGACGAGACCGGTCATCACACGATTCCCTTCGTGATCAGACAGTTACTCTAAGTGCCTAAAATCCCAGAGTAAAGCTCTTCGAGCACCGCGGCGACGCCCTCTTCGTCGCAGCCGCCGATAACCCGGCTCGCGGCCGCGAGCACCTCGGGGTGCGCGTTGGCCACGGCGCAGGAGGTGCCGGCCCAGGACAGGAGGGGCAGGTCGTTGGGCATATCGCCGAACGCGAGCACCGACTCCGGGCCGATCCCGTGGCGGGCGGCCAGGGCCGCGACCGCGCTGGCCTTGCTGACGCCGAGCGCGGAGGCCTCCACCAGGCTCCGGGCATTGGAGTGCGACACGGTCACGAGGCCCTCGCACGCTGGGCGGGTCAGGGCCAGCAGCTGGTCGGGCGTGTAGTCGTAGTGCCGTCCCAGCAGTTTCGCGGCCGGACGGGCGAACAGCTCGTCGTCGTCCACGCGGGGGATAGAGCGGTCCAGCGCCGGCATCGCGGCCCGGTAGAGGCGGTCGGCGGCGTGACCGTCGGCGTACTCGACCGCGATCCCGATGCCCGGGACCGCCGCCCGCAGGGCCTTGGCCGCGGAGGCCAGGTCATCCGGCGGGATCAGGTCCAGCGCCTCGGCCTGCCCGGTACGCAAATCGTAGGCCAGCGCCCCGTTGGCGCAGATCGCGGTCCCCGTATTGCCGAACGCCGCCGCGATCTCCGGCATCACCCGGGGCGGCCGCCCCGTTACCAAAACGAAACGTCCTCCTGCCTTTTCCACCAAAGAGAAGGCGGCGACGGTGCGAGTCGAAACACAACCGCCAGAAGGAACGATCGTTCCGTCTAGATCGGTGGCCACGAGAAGCGGAAGAATCGGCATATCGGACATGAGTTTAGCCGCCCAGGAGGATCAGGATGTCCCACGAGATCAGCCGCCGTTCCCTGCTTCGCCTCGGCACCGTCGGCGCCGCGGGGGGCCTGATCGCGGCCGGGGGAATCGGCGGAGCCCGGGGAGCAACCACGATCCGTTCGGCGGAAGGATCTTCGCTGGACGCCGCGGCCGATCGCATCGTGGCCTCGGTCCGCCGCCCGCACTTCCCGGACCGGGTCTTCCCGGTCACCAGCTTCGGGGCGAAGGGCGACGGGGCCACGCTGGACACGGCCGCCTTCGCCCAGGCGATCGCGGCCTGCAACCGGGCGGGCGGCGGCCACGTCGTCGTGCCGTCGGGCAGCACCTTCCTGACCGGCGCCATCCACCTGAAGTCCAACGTGGACCTGCACGTGGAATCCGGCGCGACCATCTTGTTCAGCCAGGACCCGAACGACTTCCTCCCGGTCGTCTGGACCCGCTGGCAGGGCGTCGAGCTGATGAACTACTCGCCGTTCATCTACAGCTTCGGTCAGCACAACATCGCGGTGACCGGCTCCGGGACGCTCAACGGCAACGCCGACGCCGATCACTGGTGGAACTGGAAGAGCTCCGAGACCAGCGACTTCAACAACCTGGAGGCGCAGGCCGACGCCGGGGTGCCGGTGCCCCAGCGGGTGTACGGGGCCGGGCACTACCTGCCGCCGCAGATGATCCAGCCCTACCGGTCCGACACGGTCCTGCTCTCCGGCGTGACGGTTATCAACAGCCCGTTCTGGCACCTCAACCCCAACCTGTGCACCAACGTGACCATCGAGGGGCTGACCATCAAGTCCTCCGGCCCGAACACCGACGGCTGCGACCCCGAGTCCTGCGACGGCGTCGTCGTGCGGAACGTCACCTACGACACCGGCGACGACTGCATGGCGATCAAGTCCGGCCGGGACGCCGACGGGCGCCGGGTCGGGGTGCCCTGCCAGAACATCGTGATCGAGAACTGCGACTTCGCCGACGGGCACGGCGGGATCACCATCGGAAGCGAGATGAGCGGCGGGGTCCGGAACGTGTATGCCCGCGACCTGACGATGAACTCCGCGAACCTCCAGGCCGGGCACCGGGTCAAGTCCAACCTGGCGCGCGGCGGGTACGTGGAGAACTCGAACGTGTACCGGGTGACGGCGGGGACGGTCGGCGGGCCGCTGCTGCTGATCGACGGCGCCTACAGTGGCCAGACCGGGAACTACCCGCCGGACCTCACCGGCATCACGCTGTCGGACTGGACCGTGGACACCTGCGAGGGCCTCTGGTCGATCACCGGTGCCTCGGCGTCGGACCCGGTCGGCACCGCGACGCTGCGGAACGTCACCGTCCAGGCGTCGACCGCCGCGAACTCGGCCACCGACATCAGCCACCTGGTCGTCGAGAACGTCAC
>WRBL01000191.1 GCA_009784565.1 Streptosporangiales bacterium
CAGGTGGTCCCCGGCCCCGTCCTGGACGGGAACCAGACCGGCTACGGCGCCGCCTACCGGATCTACCGGTGCCGCGACGGCGCCTGGATCGCCCTCGCGGTCCCCGGCGACCGGGCCTGGGGGAAGCTGCGCGAGGTGACCGGGACCCCGGGACTGCCGGAGGCCGTCCCGCCCCTGCGGACCGTACCCGGGGACCCCCAGCCCGCCGAGGCGGTCCTGGAAGCGGCGTTCGCGGCCCGCGACGCGGCCGACTGGGCCGCGGCGCTGCGCGCGGCGGGCATCCCGGCCGAACCGGTCGCCGAGCCGGACCGGGAAGGGTTCGCGGCCGGGTTCACCGCCGACCCGGTGCTGGTCGCCAGCGGCCGGGTCGTCGCCTACGACTGGGGCGAGCACGGCGTCACCCGCCAGCCCTGCTTCCCGCCCGCTCTCGGCCCCGTCTCCCGCCCGGCCGCGATGCGCGGCATTCCCGCGCTCGGAGAGCACACCAGCGAGTTCGGAGAGGAGATCCGATGACGATCAGCGACGACTGGGTCGAGCATCACTTCGACCACCTGGCGCCCGAAGTCGCGCCCGACCTGCACGCCGTGCTCGCCCGCACCCGGGCCCGCTGCCCGGTGGCGCGCAGCGACGCCCACGAGGGCGGGTTCTGGGTCATGACGCGATACGCCGACGTCCTGAAGGCGGCCCAGGACTGGGAGACGTGGAGCTCCGAACTGGGCATGACGGTGCCGTTCGAGCCCGCGCCGGTGAAGATCCTCCCGGTGGCCGTCGACCCGCCGCTGCAGAAGGAGTTCAAGCGCCTGGTCAACGCGCACTTCACCAAGACGAAGGTGGCGCCGTGGGAGGAGGCGACCCGGGCCCTGGTCAACGAGCTCATCGACTCCTTCATCGAGCGGGGCGAGTGCGACTTCATGGCGGAGTTCGCCCGCCCCCTGCCGGGCCGGGCGTTCTTCGACCTGGCGCTGCACGCGCCGTCCGACGACCTGGACCAGGTGAACGAGTGGGCGGTGCAGGCGTCGCTGCCGAAGTCGGACAAGCAGCAGGACAGCCTGATGCAGCTCGCGGGGTGGATCTACAACCTGATCGAGCGGCGCAAGGCCGACGGCCCCCGCGGGGACGTCGTCGACGAGGTCATGGCCGCGGAGATCGAGGGCCGCCCCATCGACATCGGGGAGGCGATCGGCACCATCCACCTGCTGATCCTCGGCGGCCTGGAGACGACCGCCGGGGTCCTCGGCGCCGCGATGCTGCAGTTCTGCGAGCACCCGGAGATCCTGGAGGAGATCCGGCGGAACCCGGACCGGATCGCCGCGGTCGTGGAGGAACTGCTGCGCCTGGACGGGAGCTTCGTCTGCATCGGCCGGACGGCCCGGCACGACACCGAGATCGGCGGCCGCGCCGTGGCCGAGGGGGAACGCGCGCTCCTGTACTGGGCGTCGGCCAACCGGGACGAGGCCGAGTTCGACCGGCCGGACGAGTTCGACCCCGGCCGCGAGCGGAACCGGCACCTGGCCTTCGGCGCGGGCCCGCACAAGTGCGTCGGCTCGAACCTGGCCCGGATGAACCTGCGCGTCGCCCTGGAAGAGATTGCCCGCCGCCTGCACGACGTGAAGCTCCAGCCGGGCGCGGAGATCGGCTGGCACTCCAGCTTCAACCGCGCGCCCCTGTCGGTCCCGATCACGTTCACGCCGGGTCCCCGGCTTGGCTGATCACTCCTCCGGCGTCCCGTGCGGGAAAGCGCCGTGAGATGACAAGGCCGCGTTGGCCAGCCTGGTGACCATCGGGAGGGCGGCGGCGAGGTCTTGATCGGGTCCGGCGAGCGTGTCGAAGGTCTCGAAGCTGGTAAGCGCGTACAGCAGCTGCACCGTCTGCCCGGCCGGGGTTCCGGCGCTCGCGGGCAGGCGGCTGGCCAGCACGGTGAGCCCCTCGCGGCGCCGCTGGTCCCGGGCCTCGACCACCGCGCCGACATCCGGGTCCAGTGCGGCCAGGGCGCGCAGCCGGCGCATGACGATCCGGTCGGCCGCCCAGAACCCGGCGAAGGCGTTGAGGAAACCGTGGATGGCCGCGTCCGGGGCCGGATCCGTGAACACGCGGGCCAGGTCAGCCATCCCGCCGGCTTCGGCCAGGTCGTCGCAGAGCGCCTCCAGCAGCCCGGACTTGGACCCGAACTGGTAGTAGACGGTGGCCCGGGCCACGTCGGCGCCGCGGGCCACCGCGTCGACGGTGAATCCCGGATAGGCGGTCGATGTCCTGAGCAGTTCCCGGGCGGCGTCCAGGATGCGGCGCCGGCCCTGGTCTCTCGCCTCCTCGCGCTTGCCGAGCCGGTAGGGGCGCGGGCTCATTGCGGTTCAACATCTCCTCGGACAGTTCCGGCATGCCTCGGCCAGGCAAGCTGACTGAGACTGTACTCCCGGCGGGCGCCTGCGCGGCCGCCGCGGGTTGACAGCCGACTTGGTGACGGATTTAATCATACTGTCTGACTGATTAAATTAACACCTAAGTGAACCACTCACAGGAAGTGACCTGCCATGAGTCGGAATGACACGCGCAGCAGCAGCCGCGCCGCCGGCGGCGCCGGCAGTGCCGCTCGCGGTGGCAGCGGGCTGCGGACCAACGCCTTCAGCGCCGCGGTGATGCTGCTGGTTCAATACGGCCTCGGGATCTGGGTGAACCTGTACGCCCAGATCCCGGCTTCGGATCAGGGCAAGGGCACCTTCGCCGCCTTCGGCGCCGCGGTGGCGGATGGCCCGGTGGCGCTGGCGGTGCACGCGGGGCTCGGCACGCTGCTCATACTGACCGCGGTGATCCTCATTATCCGGGCGGTCCTGGCCCGGAAGACGGCCGCGATCGTGATCGGCGCCATCGCCTTCCTCGCGGTGCTCGCCGCGTGGCTGTCGGGCGCCAGGTTCGTCGGCGACGCGGCCGACGGCGCGTCGTTCGGCATGGCCATCGCCACGGGCGTGGCACTGCTCGGCTACGTGATCATCCTGTTCGTCCCCGGGACGACGGAGCGGTCATGAGCGGCGAGCGCCGGTTCCGGTTCGGCGCGGTGACCGGCTTCGCCCGTACCGGGCAGGAGTGGGCGGCGACCGCGCGGCACATCGAGGAGCTCGGATTCTCCACGCTGCTGTGTCCCGACGGTACCGGCACGTTCGCGCCGTTCCAGGCGCTGAGCGCGGCTGCCGCGGCCACCAGCACCCTGCGGCTGGGCAGTTACGTACTGGCGTCTCCGCTGCGCACTCCCGGCGAGGTGGCGTGGGAGACCGCGAGCCTGGACGTGCTCAGCGGGGGCAGGTTCGATCTCGGGCTCGGCGCGGGCCGTCCGGGCGCCGAGCGCGATGCGGGCCGGGTCGGCGTGGCCTTCGGCACCGCGGCCGAGCGGGTCCGCCGCATTGAGCAGACGATCGAGGCCGTACGCGCCCGCTACGCCGCGTCGGACTCAGCGCCCGGAAGCGACCCCGTACGCGGGCTGCAGCATCCCCGGCCACCTGTCCTCATCGCCGGCACGGGGCCCAGGATGCTGCGTATCGCCGCGCGGCAGGCGGACATCCTCGCCCTCGGCCTGCCGCCGCAGAGCACGGAGGACGACCTGGCGGCGAAAGCCGATCAGGTCCGCGAGATCGCCGGAACCGGCTTCGGCCGGCTCGAACTCAACCTCAACATCGCCCTGGTCGGTGACGAGTTCCCGCCCCATGCCGCCTCATGGCTCGGCGCGGACCCCGGGGCGCTGATCCGGAACGGCTCCATCACCGTGCTGGCAGGCTCTGCCCGTGAGATGGCCGACACGCTCATGCGACGACGGGATCGCACCGCGGTGTCTTACATCTCGGTCAATGCCCAGTTCGCCGAAACGTTCGCACCGGTGATCGAACTGCTCGACGGCACCTGATAGCGAACGGCGTGAGCCGGCCCGGGACGCTGAGTTACTCCGGGGCGGGACCCTACTCCGGAGAGGGGACGCCGCGCAGGTGCGGGGCCATGAGCAGCGGGGTGACGGACAGGACACCGGACTCGACCGGGAGGTTGGCGCCGGTGATCCAGCGGGCCTCGTCGGAGGCGAGGAACGCGGCGGCCCAGCCGACGTCCCAGCCGTCGCCGGGAGTGCCCAGCAGGCCGGCCTCGGAGCGCATGGTGTTCATGAACTCGGCCTGCGCACCGGGCTGCGACACCGACAGCACCATCGGGGTGGTGATGTGACCGGGCGAGATCGCGTTGACCCGGATGCCGTCCCGGCCGTGGGAGTACGCCATGTCCACGGTCATGGCGAGCAGGCCGCCTTTGGCCGCCGAGTAGGCCACGGTGCCGTCGCCCCGCAGCGCGGAGATCGACGCGACGTTGACGACGGACCCGCCGCCGCGCGAGGCGATCGCGGGGACCGCGTACTTCGAGGCCAGGAACGCCGACCGGAGGTTGATCGCGAACGCGGCGTCCCAGGCTTCCTCGGTCGTGTCGACGACCGTGCCGAGGGATGCCCGGCCCACGTTGTTGACCAGGACGTCGACCCCGCCGAACGTGGCGACCGCGTCGGCGACCATGGCCTCGCACGCGGCCGCGCTGGTCACGTCGGCCGCGTGGACCTTCGCCTTCCCGGCGCCCTCCGCCTCGATCATGGCGAGGGTCTCCTCGGCCCGCTCCGGGTACAGGTCCACCAGCAGGACGTCGGCGCCCTCGCGGGCCAGCACGACGGCCGCGGCCTTCCCGGTCCCGATGCCCGGCCCGGGGGTGGACCCCGCGCCGGTCACGATCGCGACTTTGCCTTCCAGCCTGCCCGGACGAGTCACCATGATCCGTTTCGCTCCTATCGGGTTAGAACCTGGTCAGGAGAGCGGCGCCCGCTTCGGGGCCGCCCACGTTCGTCACCGCGGCGACCTCGGCGCCCGGCACCTGCCGGCCGCCCGCCTCGCCGCGCACCTGGCGTACCGCCTCCGCCGTGTGGCCGAAGGCCGCGTGCAGCCGTCCCCCGGACAGCTGCCCGCCCCACGTGTTGAGGGGCAGATCCCCGGAGAGCCCGATGCGCTCCCCGCCGTCGACGAAGGAGCCGGCCTCCCCGGGGCCGCAGAAGCCCATGGCCTCCAGCCACCACACGCACTCGATGGTGAAGCCGTCGTACAGTTGCGCGACGTCCACGTCGGCGGGGCGCAGGTCGGTGCGGTCCCACATCGCGCGGGCGCATCCGTGCCCGACCCGCCCCATGTCCTCCCACTGCTCCCAGAACGGGCGCCCGTCCACCACCCCGGCCATCGCCTCGATCCGCACCGGCTTGCGCAGGTCCGGCGCGGTGTCGGCGGCGGACACGACGATCGCGGTCGCGCCGTCGCAGGGTACGTCGCAGTCGAACAGGCTGATCGGGGAGGAGATCATCCGGCCGCCGAGGTAATCATCGACGGTGAGAGGCTTGGTGTAGACGGCGTCCGGGTTGAGGGCGGCGTGGGAGCGCTGGGTCACCGGGATCCAGGCCAGCTGGTCCCGCGTCACCCCGTACTCGTGCATGTACCGGGTCGCGAACGGCGCGATCTGCACGACGGGGGAGAGCATGCCGACCGGCAGCAGCCAGGCCATGGGCCCTTCGGCCGCCGGCTTGGTCGACCCGTACGCGGGCCGGCCTCCGGCCTGGCGGGCGGCGCTGCCCTCCTTCACGGTCCGCCACACGACCGCGTGCCGGGCCTGGCCGCAGGCGACCGCCATCGCCGCGCCGTAGAACGGCAGCGACAGGCCCTCCACGACGCCCTGCTTCCACGTCGTCGTGATGTTGAGGGCGTCGGCGATCTCGTACAGGCTCCCGGCCGAGTAGCCGGGCAGGTTCGCGACGCCGCCGCCCGGATACATGGACAGGCCGTCGATGTCGTCCACGGTCAGCCCGGCGTCGGCCACCGCGGCGCTGATCGCGTCGAGAGTCAGCTGGAACCCGGCCCGGTCCACGGTCCGCCCGATGGCCGACTGCCCGATCCCGGAGATGACGGCCCGGTTCTCGAAGAAGTCCTTCACGCTCACGAGCCCACCGCCACGAAGCTCGGGATCGCGAACCCGCCGGGGCCCGGCTCGAACCCGATCTCCACGCCCATGCCGACGCGCACCGCCTCGACCGGGCAGCCGCGCAGCCGTCCGGTCACCCGTACCCCGGGGCACTGGCCGAACTCGACCAGGACGACCGCGTACGGGACCTCCAGGTCCGGCAGCCACCGCTGGTAGTTGACGGTGTAGCTGTAGACGGTCCCGGGCCCGGTGATCTCGGCGGGCTCCATGGCCCGGCCCCGGCAGGCCCGGCAGATGCCGCGCGGCGGGAACCCGTGGGCCCCGCAGCCCGTGCAGCGTTCGATGACCAGGCGGCCCTCGGCCGCCGCGTCCCAGAACACCCGGGTTTCCTCGCTGACCGCGGGCGGTATCCCGGTGGTCGCGTCCGCCGACGGCGTGCTCATCGCGTCTCCCATTCGCGCAGGATGTCCTCCAGGGCGGCCGGCTCGCTGTCGGCCGGGGCCGGGGCGGGGGTCCGGCTGAACCGGGGCGCGGGCGCGGGCTGGGTCACTCCGCCCGCCGTCAGGTAGGTGCCCCGCGCCGTGTTGTGCGGGTGTTCGGCCGCTTCGTCCGGGGTCAGGACCGGCGCGAAGCACGTGTCCTGACCTTCCAGGAGCTCGCGCCAGACGGCCAGCGGCCGGGACTTGAACGCGGCGGCCAGTTTGGCTTTCCCGTCCGGCCAGGTGTCCGGCCGGGCCTGCCCGTCGAGTAGCGCGGACCGGGTCTCGTCGGGCAGCCCTATGAGCGTCAGCAGGTTCGCGTAGAACTTCGGCTCGCCGCAGCCGATGGTCAGGTGCCGCCCGTCGGCGGTCTCGTACACGTTGTAGAACGGCGCGCCCAGGTCCAGGACGTTGCTGCCCGGCGGGCCCCACAGTCCCTCGGCCCGCATCCCGTGGATGACGGACGTCAGCAGCGTGACCCCGTCGGTCATCGCCACGTCGAGGACCTGCCCCTTCCCGGAGACGGACCGCTCGACGAGGGCGGCCAGGATCCCGGTGACCAGCAGCATCCCGCCGCCGCCGTAGTCTCCCAGGAGGTTCAGCGGCGGCGCCGGCGCGTCCCCGGGGGACCGCCGCAGCAGGTCCAGGGTCCCGGTCAGCGCCACGTAGTTGATGTCGTGGCCCGGCACGTTCGCCAGGGGGCCGTCCTGCCCCCAGCCGGTGATCCGCGCGTAGACCAGGCGCGGATTGCTGGCGGTGCAGGTGTCCGGGCCGATGCCCAGGCGCTCGGTGACACCGGGCCGGTTGGACTCGACCAGCACGTCGGCCCGGTCGATCAGGTCCCGGGCGGCCGCGAGCCCGGCGGGATCCTTCAGGTCCGCCGTGACGGTCCGCCGCCCGCGCATCACCGGGTCGATGCGCCGCTGGCCGCTGATCATCCGCGCGGTGCCGTCCGCGCCCGGCGCTGCCTCCGGCTCGGGCCGGGCCAGCCGGACGACCTCCGCTCCCAGGTCGGCGAGGATCATTCCGCCGAACGGAGCGGGACCTCTCCCCCCGAGTTCGACTACCCGAATTCCGGTCAGCGGCCCGCCCATGTGCCTCCTGTCGGCGTGTGAGAACCCTGTTCTCATATCTATCGTAAAAAGTGAGCATTTGCTATCTTCAGGTCGTGTCAGATGACAAGATCGTGCTGGGTGCAGCGGCAATTCCGGAACCAGAACGCGACTGGCTCGCGGCGGTGGAGAGGCTGCCGGTCGAGTCGGTATGGCAAGGCGGGCACCTGCTGCCGCCGACCGGAACCGGCGAGGCCATGACCCGGCTGGCCCTGATGACCGCGTGGACGGAGCGGGTGCGAGTGGGCACGTCGGTGCTGCTGCTGCCCCTGTACCACCCGGTCGTCCTGGCGAAGCAACTGGCCGACCTGGACTCCCGTTCCGGCGGCCGCGTCACCGTCGGCGCCGGGGTCGGCGGCGAGTTCCGTTCCGAATTCGACGCGGTCGGCGTGCCGCTGCGGGAACGCGGCGCGCGGACGTCGGAATCGATCGAGGCGCTGCGGGCCCTGTGGGCCGGCGGACCGGTGTCGCACCACGGGAAGTTCTACTCTTTCGACGACGTGACGCTGAGACCGGTCGTGCCCCCGGGTTGCTCGGCGGCGGCGATGCGGCCCGGCGGGCCGCCTATTGTCGTCGCGGGACGAAAAGAGCCCGCGATGCGACGGGCCGCCCGCCTGGGCGACGGCTGGATGCCGTACCTGATGTCGCCGTCGGCGTACGCCCGTTCGGTCGCGACGGTTACCGCCGAGGCGGTCGCTTCTGGGCGTGATATGTCAGGTTTTGAATGGCTGTTGTTCTGCTACTGCTCGATCCGGCGGGACGGCGACCGGGCCCGAGACGACGTCGCGTCGTTCCTCGGCGCCGCCTACGGCGGCAAGCCCCGCGCCATGCTGGAGCGCGTCGCGCCCGCTGGAACCCCGTCCGAGGTTGCGGCGCTGCTGCAGCAGTACGTGGACGCGGGCGCCCGCCACATCGTCATCTCACCCGCCGCTCAAAGCGACACCCTTGAAATAGTGGAGTTGGCGTCAAAGGAAGTTCTCCCGAGATTGACAGTCAGTTGACGAGGAACCAGGAGCGAACGGGGGTTGTGTGCTGGAGGCGTCGTTCCAGCGACAGATCCGGCGCACATCGCGCCTATTCAGCCCTCGTACCCAGCCTGGCGAAGGGCTGCGAGGATCGTTTTCGCGACGTGCCCGGGATCCTGCCGGACACGCCAGGCCGGGAAGCGCAGCACCTGGTAGCCGCCAATGACGAAATCGTTGTCACGGTCCATGTCATCCCACTGCTGCAGCGGCTGCATATGCTGCGCGCCGTCGATCTCGACCATCACCTTCCATGGTTCGAACGCGACGTCGATCCAGCGCTGCCGGTTCCGCGAGTCGCGCCTGCCGACCTGGCGGCTCGGGTCCGGCAGGCTGAACTGCCGGATCACCTTCTCGGTGAAGTCGAGTTCGGAAAGCGCCTGTGCCCCGCCCTCGATATCTCCGAGGCTCGTGAGCAGGAGACCTCGCCGCCGCATCGGTCCCGGCCGTCGCAGTACCGTCCGCAAGTCGTCCACGCGGGTGAGGCCCTGCTGAACCCCTGCCGCCAGGATCGCCATCGCCCCGCGGTCGGTCTTCCGCCATTCGGCGGCGTCCACCAGCGAGCGCGCGATCCGGGTCCGCCGGGGCTGGCGCAGCGGATGCACGTCATTCTCGCTCAGGCGGCGGGAACGGTGCACGATGACCTGCAGGCCCAGGGGCGCGGGGCGCGGCTTGCTCCCAGGCGGCGCGACCAGGTAGACGGGCCCCCTCCTGAAGGGAACCCGGTCGTCGAAGCCCGTCAGCTTGTCCAGGCGTGCCGCGGTCAGTCCGCCCAGTGCCGCCTTCGGCCCCCACTGCAGCAAGACGGTCCAGAGAACCTGAAGGTCGGTCAGCGCCCCGGATTGCGTGACGACCACTCCGCGGCAGGGGCGCTGCCATCTGCCGGAGCCGATCTTCCAGCGCAATTGGCTGTCGGTCAGGTAAGTGAGCGCGTTATTGACGCTAATGACTCCTTCCTGATCCTTGATCATCCTTTCAAGGGAATCCATGTACACCAGCGTCGGAGTGTGACTGCCGCCGTGTCAGCACCGAATGCACGCCTGTGGATAACGCGCCCGGGTTGTCCTGTGCCTGTGGGCGGCCGGTTGCGTCATTTTCAGGAAAGTGGTAATTGCCGTGTCCGTCGTTTTCCGGAGGTTGCCTGATGACGTCAACGGCGAATGACGGCCCGCTGGCCGGCGTGACGGTCGCGGAACTCGCGATCGGAGTCAGCGACCTGGGAGTGGGGCTGGCCGGCGGCCTGCCGGGGATGCTGCTCGGTCAGCTCGGCGCCGACGTCACCCGGATAACAGCAAGAAGCGCGGAGCGCATCGACCAGGGCGTGCCGTGGGGACAGGTCTGGCACCGAGACAAGCGGATCGTCCGCACCGACGACGCCGGCGAAGCGCGGGCCGTCCTCGAGGGCGCGGACGTCGTCCTCGCCTACGGCCCGGAGGACCTGGTCGAGGCACGCGGCCTCGGATACCGCGACGTCGTCGCGGCCAATCCCCGCGTCGTGTACGCCCGGTGCCGGCCCAGCCGGACCGGGAGCGGGACCGTAGAAGACTACGGTCTCCTGGTCGAGGCGCGGAGCGGGTTCTGCACCCAGCTGGCCGGGCACCGGGACGGGCCGGTCTTCGCCGATGTCCGGGCGCCCGGCATCGGCACCGCGTCGCTGCTGATGACCTCGGTGCTGGGCTTGCTCCTGCGTCACGCGGAGACCGGAGACGGCGGCTGGGCCGAGACATCCCTGTACGACGGGATGCTGGCCACCCTCGGCTGCATGATCGGCCGCTCCGAGCGGGCCGCGCCGGAGATCGAGAGCTACTGGGAGAAGGGCTCCACGTTCCCGAACTTCCTGTACCGGTGCGCGGACTCCGAACTGCTCCAGGTCTGGTTCGGCGGCAAGGGCATGTACGCCGCGCTGATCAAGGCCCTGGGGGACGAGCCGAGCGAGGAAGGCTACTACGCCGACCAGATGGCGGGCCGCCTCGGCGACCGGGCCCGCCGCTGGCGGAGCTTCTTCGCCGAGAAGCCTCGCGATGAGTGGGTGAAGCTGCTGCGCGACGCCGGGGTCGCCTGCGAGCCCGTCCTGGGTCCCGGCGAGATCCTGACCGACCCGCACCTGCTGGAGACCGGCCTCGCGGTCGAGCGTGACGGGGACCTGATGGTGGGCGCCCCCATCGGCATCCGCCCCCTCGGGGAGCGGAAACCCGGCGCGGGGCGGGAACGGAGATCCGTTCGGTCCCCGGGGCTGCTCTCCGGGTTGAAGGTCGTCGACTTCTCCGCCTTCGTCGCCGGGCCGCTGGCCGCGGAGGTCCTCGCCGACTTCGGGGCGGACGTGGTGAAGGTGGAGCCGCCGCGGGGGGAAGCGATGCGGGCCGCCGCGTACGCGGTCGCGGCCTGCCAGCGCGGCAAGCGCAGTCTCGCGCTGAACATCGCCGACGTCGGCGCCCGGCCCGCCGTCGAGCGGCTGATCGCCGGGGCCGACGTGGTGCTGCACAACTTCCGGGTCGGGGTGGCCGAACGCCTCGGGATCGGCGCCGGCGACGTGGCCCGGCTCAACCCGGGCGCTGTCTACTGCCACGCCAGCGCCTTCGGCTCGCGCGGGCGCCGGTCCGGGTTCCCGGGCAACGACGCGCTGATGCAGGCCGTCACCGGATTCGAGCGGGCCGTCGGCGGAGACGGCAACGACCCCCTCGCCGCCACCTGGATCCCGATCGACATGGCCGGCGGCTGGCTCGCCGCCGCCGGCATCCTCGCCGGGCTGTACGCGAGGGCGGTCACCGGGCAGGGCCAGATCGTGGAGACCAGCCTCCTCGGTGCCGGGGTCCTCCTGCACAGCGGCGCGTTCTATCGCGGCGGCTCCCTGGTGCCCGGTCCGTCCCTGGACTCCGGCCAGGCCGGCTACGGGCCCGGCTACCGGATCTATCGCGGATCCGGCGACGAGTGGTTCGCCCTGGTCGTGCCGTCGCCGTCGGCGTGGGCCCGGCTGCGGGGACTCGTGCCGGCGCTGCCCGCGGACTACGCGCCGCTCCGCCGCGATCCCGGCGACGCGGCCGCGCGGGCGGCGGAGGCGGCGCTGGAGGGCGCGTTCGAGGCCTGCCCGGCCGGGACCTGGGTCGCGCGGCTGCGAGACCTCGGAATTCCGGCCGAACTGATCGAGCCGCTGGACCGCGACGGGTTCCGGCGCGGGATCCTGGACGACCCGGTGAACCGGCGGACCGGCCGGATCGCCGCCTACGACACCGCGGACTGGGGCGGGTTCGAGCAGATCGGGCCGCTGACCCGGTGCGGGCCGGCGCCCGCCATCGCGCCGCGCCTGATGCTCCCGGGCGTCGGCGAGCACACCGTCGAAGTGCTGCGCGAACTGGGCGCCGGCGACGCGGAGATCTCGGCCCTGCTGGACGCCGGGATCGCCCGCCAGCCGCGGTGACGCCGGGATTAGTTCCGTCGGCGACCCGGGAATGATCATGGCATGGACGATGCTGACCTGCCGGCGGTACAGGCGTCCGCCGGGGCGCTGATCTTCGACCGGGCGGGACGGCTGCTGATCCTGCGGCCCACCTACAAATCGGGCTGGACCCTGCCCGGGGGCATGATGGAAGCGGACGGGGAGACCCCCTGGGAAGCCTGCCAGCGCGAGACCCGGGAGGAATGCGCCATCGAGGTGCGGGGCGGTCGGCTGGCCTGCGTGGACTTCCGTCCCCGCCGTCCCGAGCGCCCGGGCCGTCCTGAGCGGCCGGGCGGCATCCGCTTCCTGTTCGACTGCGGCACCGCCTCGGAGCAGGCCCTGGCCGCGATCCGCCTCCAGCCCGACGAGATCGGCGACTATCAGCTGGCCCCGGTGGTCACCGCCCTCGGCCTGCTCCGCAAGCGCATCCGCCGACGGGTCGGCGCCGTGCTGGAGCACCCCGGCTTCGTCTACCTGGA
>WRBL01000192.1 GCA_009784565.1 Streptosporangiales bacterium
CCCTCCTGGCCGGCGGCTACGACGGGCCGGTCCACTTCGACTTCAAGCCCCCGCGCACCGAGGACGACCGCGGCGTGTGGGAGTCCGCGCGGGCCTGCATGACCAACTACCTCATCCTCCGGGACAAGGCGCGGGCCTTCCGCGCCGACCCCGACGTCCAGGAGGCGCTGAAGGCGTCGCGGGTCGCCGAGCTGTCGGAGCCGACGCTGAAGCCGGGCGAGACCTGGCGCGACGTGAAGGACTTCACCGTGGACGCCGACGCCCTCGGCGCCCGCGGCATGGGCTACGAGCGCCTGGACCAGCTCGCCCTCGAGCACCTCTACGGCGTCCGCTAACGGGCCACCGCCACCCCCCGGCGCTGGCGCCACCCCCACCGGCGCTTATGTTCGCGAAAAGTGCTGCCTCAGCGACAGAAACAGCGAACATAGTGCCGCCCTCCCCTTGACGAGCGCGGCCGAAGCCGTAAAGAATTTTCCCATTCTTAGCGACGCGCGGAAGTAAGTCACGTCGCCTCGGTCAAGGGGAAGGACCAGCGGGTGAGAATTCATCTGGTCAGGCGACTGGCGGCGCCCGCTCTCGCGGGCTTCCTGCTCTGTTCCGGGCTCGCGGCGGGACCGGCGTCCGCCGCGGCCGGGAGCGGCACTCCGGCCGTCCCGGCCAAGGCCGCGCCGTCCTCGTCGACGGCGTCGCAGCTGACGCAGGCGTTCGAGACCAGCCAGCGGGTGCCGGGATCGGCCATCGGCGGAATCCGGTCCGGCACGCTGCGCACCGGCACCGCCGGCGGGCACCAGTGGGCGACCGCCGGCTTCGCCCCGGCCAAGTCGGCGACGCAGCAGCAGTCGGTCGCGTTCCAGGACGGCGCCGCCTCCGGCGTCTTCGAGAAGACGGGCGGCACCTGGCACCTGGTGCGGAGCGGGCCGGACGCCTGCGGCACCGGGCTGCCCGCCTCGCTCAAGACGGCGTGGCACGTCACGGCACCGGCCTCGCTGTGCGGCACGCCGGTATCGTCCCAGCGCGCCGCCGCGAGCAAGAGCCGGTCGGCGCTGCTGAAGGCGGCGGGGTCCGCGGCCGGCCAGTCCGGCATCGGCCAGAAGATCGCGGCGACCGCGCTCAGCCAGGTCGGCGTCCAGACCAACCCGCCGGTGTCCAACTTCAACGGCGTGGACTGCGACCCCTACAGCACGATGGACGCGGGTTTCTCCGCCAACTCCAACGGCTGCGGCTACGACTCGGCGTACAACGTGCGGAACGAGAACGAGACCTGGTGCTCCGACTTCGCCAAGTGGGTGTGGGAGCAGAACGGGATCACCGACGACGTCAACACGCTCAACGCGGGCGCGGTGTCGTATTACCAGTGGGCGACCGCGCACGGTCAGTCCCCGCAGCCCGACACCGGGACGCCGCAGGTCGGCGACAGCGTCCTGTTCTTCGGCAAGAGCTCGTTCCCGAGCTTCGCCGATCACGTCGGCATCGTGACGGCGGTCCACCCGGACGGCTCCATCGACATGGTCAACGGCGACTTCGACGGCGGCCCCACGGTCGCCGTGGAATACGACCAGGACATCACGAACCTCGCCGCCTTCGCCCAGCAGGCCGAGGGCGACTCGTCCGAGGAATGGGTGCTGGTCAGCCCGCCGTCCGCCGCGCAGGCTCCCGCGCCCACCGGGCAGCTGACCGCCCCGTCGACGGCGGTCGCGGGCAGCACCGGCGCGTTCCACGCCTCGGGGACGGTCCAGGGTTCCTCCGTCAGCGCGTACTACTGGACGTTCGGCGACGACCGGACCACGAACGCCTCCGGCCCGGACGTCACCCACGCGTTCACCGAGCCCGGCACCTATACGGTCTCCGTGACCATCACCTCCGCGGCGGGCACCTCCGTCACCCTGCACAAGAACGTCCAGGTCCTCGCGCCCTCCGCGGCCGTCGCCTCGGCCCCGACCGACGTGGTCTGGTACGACGCGCGGCCGGTGGACCAGTACACGTTCACCCGGTCGGGGAACGGCCTGTCCGAAGACGCGTGGAACGGCGGAAGCTGGCTGAGGTCGTCGGTGCCCGGCACGCCGTCCGCGACCGGGAACATCACCACGCTCAGCTATCCCGACGACCGGAACGCCGACAGCATGACCCCGCACGCGTTCTACCGGGACGCCGGCGGCTCCCTCGCCGAGACGCGCCAGGCCTCCTCCGGCTGGGTCAGCGAGAAACTGCCCGGCACCCCCGTCGCCGGCGGCTCCATCGTGGCGACGAACACCGGGTCCGTCTCCGGCGACCCGGAGGTCTTCTTCCTCGACGGGAAGGGGAACCTCGACGAGACCTCGCAGTCCGCCGGCTCCTGGGCGACGCGCACGGTGGTCGCCGCCGCGGACTCCCCGGCTCTCACGCCGTCGTCGCTGTCGCTGACCGACACGACGTCCGGCCCGGTGCTGTTCGCCGACGGCCCGGACGGCACGATCCGGGTCACCTCGCAGGCCGGCGGGAACTGGTCTGAGCGTGGCCTCCCGGCCAAGACCGCGGCCGGCGCCCCGCTGACCGCGACGACCACTCCGGGCGGGGCTCCCGCCGTCTTCTACGCCGACGGCGGGACGCTGAAGGAAGCCTCCGGGCAGCCGGCCGGCAAGTGGACGGTCGCGAACCTTCCCGGCAGCCCGGCGTCCGGCACCACCCTGGCCGCGACGACCTACCTGCTGCCGTCGCAGATCCCGGCCACGCCCGGGGACTTCCCGGCCGCGTACGGCTCGCTGACCGACTCCAGCACCGCCGAGCCGCTCGGCACCGAGGCCTTCTACCTGACCGCCTCGGGGGCTCCCGCCGTCAGCTACGACGACGGGACCGGCTGGAAGACGGCGTCTGTACCCGCGGTCAGCGGGGCCAAGTCGATCGCCGGAGTGACCGCCTTCGGTTTCGAGGAGGAGCCGACGAACCTGTTCCTGTCCGGGCCGGGCGGCCTGTCGGAGGAGACCACCGGCGCGCGCAGCGGTGACCCGTCCGGAGGGTCCTGGACCGCGACGGCGCTGCCCGGCACCGACTCCACCTGGCCGGACCGGGTCGTCCTCTACGCCGCCGACCCGTCGGACGCGGCCGCCGCCCAGAGCGCGGCGAAGTCGGCGGGCCTGCCCGCGACCTCGGTCACCACGTCCTTCTCGCAGGCGTGGGCGGACGCCCTGGACGGCGGCGTGTACCTGGTGTACACGGTCGGGGGCCCGGCCACCCGGGCGCTGTACAGCAACGTCTGCGGCTGGCCCAACCCGTCCGGGCTGCCCGCCGGAGGGACGCCCTTCTCCTACTACACCGGCCAGCGGGACACCCCGCCCGGCCCCGGGTATTACGTGGACGCGGACAGCGACACCGCCGCGGACACGCAGACCCTCGCGACCGACGACGCGTACTACGCGCTGCACGGAACGCTCCCGCCGGGAGTCACCTCGGCACCCGCCGCGGTCTCCCCGCCCGCCGGCTGCTCCGGCTCTCCCTCCTAGAACAGGAGCCGGGCCGCCTCCGTGTGGGCGGCCCGGCGGAGGGATTTGATCGAGCCGGCGGTCTCGGCGCGTCCGTAATGAACGCGGTTGGTGAGGAGGACGAACCAGGCGCCCGAGGCGGAGTCCAGGGCGAGGCTGGTGCCGGTGAAGCCGTTATGGCTGACCGACGTGGCCGGCCAGGCGCCGGTCAGGCTGTCGTAGCGGTCGCCGGCCAGAACCCAGCCCAGTCCCCGGCGGCCCGGCAGGCCGCCGTCGCCGGGAAGGCCGCCGGTCTGGCATGACTCCGCGGAGCGGCGCAGCGCCGCCGGGACCACGGTGCCGGAGGAACTGACCCACCAGGACGCCCACCGGGCCAGGTCCGCCACGGGGGCGAACAGGCCGGCGTGGCCCGCGACGCCGTCCATGACCCTTGCGTTCTCGTCGTGGACGATTCCGGTCCAGGGCGTGCCGTCGCCCCGCCGCTCGGTCGCCGCGAACCGGGACGGGGGACCGGACGGCCGGTAGCCGGCGGAGCCGAGGCCCAGCGGTCCGGCCACGAGCGAGCGGAACGCGGCGTCAAGCGACAGCCCGGAAACGCGCGACACCACCTCGCCCAGGGTCATGAACCCGAGGTCGGAGTAGGCGACCCGGGTCCCGGGCGGAGCCTCCAGCGGCGTCTCGAACAGCGCGTCCAGCAGTTCGGCGCGGCTGGAGCACGTCTGGTAGAACGTCACCGCCGACGGCAGCCCCGACGTGTGGGCGAGCAACTGCCGCACGGTGACGGCCTCCCACGGCACGGCGGGCAGGTACCGCGCGGCCGGCGCGTCCAGGTCCAGGGCGCCGGAGCCGGCCAGGCCGAGCACGAGCGTGGTCGTGGACACGACCTTGGTCAGCGAGGCGAGATCGAACAGCGTCCCGGCGGTCATCGGCCGTGACCCGCCCGGGGTCGTGTCCGCCAGCCCCGCCGTCCACGTCTTCAGGATGGTCTCACCGCGCCCGGCCGCCGCGGCGATCCCGGGGATCCCGCCGTCCGAAGCCGGACGGGCGACCGTGTCGGCGAAGAGGTCAGAGAGCACCGGCGCCCACCCCCGCCGCGAGCAGGGCCGCGCCCACCTCCGGTGGCGACACCGGCCGGGACGCCCCGGTCAGGCCGGCGAACCGGTCCCAGATCACGGGCTCGGACAGCACCCCGCCCGTCCCGCAGACCGGCAGCGGCGAACCGAGCCGGGAGCGCAGCGCCGACGCCAGCGCGGCCAGTTCCGAGGCCGCCTCCTGGCACAGGGACAGGGCCACGGGGTCTCCGGACGCCGCCAGTGAGGTGAGGACGGGGGCGAGGTCGGTAACGAAGGACCGTTCGGCTGGGTGATCGTAGATTTTTTTCGTCAGGGCGGGCAGCGAGCCGCCGGAGGCCTCCGTCACCGCGTCGCGCAGCGCCGGGGATCCTCCGTTGCCGTCTTCGGCGCGCAGCGCGGCGTTGAGCGCCGCGCGGCCCAGCCAGTAGGCGCTGCCCTCGTCGCCGAGCAGGTACCCGCGGCCGCCGGCCTGGGCCCAGCGGGTGCCGTCCCAGCCGCGGGCCGCGCTGCCGGTGCCCGCGTGGACCACGATCCCGGGTTCGCCGCCGAACGCGCCGAGCACCGACGTGACCCCGTCGTCGGTCACGCGCACCGGGAGGCCCGCTCGCTCGGTCAGGGTCCGCGACAGCTCGGGGCCGGTGCCGGCGGTGCGGACGCCGGGCAGGCCGACTCCGGCGGCGTCGCAGGACGCCGCCGTGATGAGTTCGAGCAGCCGGTCGGAGACGTCGGGAGTCAGTAGCGCGTTCATGCCGGGAGCGGCCGGCAAGGCCCTGAGCTGGCCCTGGGCTAGCACGATTACCCTGGTCGCGCTGCCGCCGGCGTCGATGCCGGCCAGGCGCCCGGGGAGCTGGGTGTAATTCATCAACGGGGTATTCCTAGGGTTTGTAATATCGTAACTAGTATGACGGTCTTCCCTGATGATTCCGCACTGTCGTCGGAGGCGCTGCCTCCGACGGAACGGCGCAACCCCCGGACCCTGGGCATCGACGTCCTTCCGACCCTCGGCGTGCTCGAGTTGCTCAACGACGAGGACGAGACCGTGGCGCGCGCCGTCCGGGCCATGCTGGGCGACCTGGCCGCGGTCGTGGACGAGACCGCCGCGCGAGTGCGCCGGGGCGGGAGGGTCCATTACTTCGGGGCCGGCTCGTCGGGCCGGATCGCGGTGCTGGACGCGGCCGAACTGGTGCCGACCTTCGGGCTGTCCCCGGACCTGGTCGTCGGTCACCTGGCCGGCGGCGAGGAAGCGATGTTCCGCGCGGTCGAGGGCGCCGAGGACGATGAGGAGCGGGGACGGGCCGAGGGCGAGGCGGTGGCGGGCGACAGCGACGTCGTGATCGGGCTGGCCGCCAGCGGCCGGACCCCGTATGTCGCGGGCGTGCTGAGCGGCGCCAGGGGCAAGGGCGCGTTCACCGCCGTGATCACGTCCGACCCGGGGTCGCGGCTTCTGGCGCTGGCCGACGTCGGGCTGGTGGCCGAGACCGGCCCGGAGGCGATCGCGGGGTCCACCCGGATGAAGGCGACCACGGCGATGAAGCTCATCCTCAACAGCTTCTCGACCGCCCTGATGATCCGGCTGGGCCGGACCTACTCCAACCTGATGGTCGGGGTCAGCGCGTCCAACGTCAAGCTGCGGGACCGCAAGGTCCGGATCCTGGGAGAGGCCAGCGGGGAACCGGCCGGCGCCTGCGCGGAGGCCCTCGCGGCGGCCGATGGAGATCTGAGGCTGGCGATGGTTATGCTGCTGGGCAGGGCGGACGTGCAGGCTGCCCGGGCGGCGCTCCAGGCCGCCGAGGGCACCGGCGGGCACGGCGGCGTCCGGACCGCGCTGGGGCTCCTGTTACGTTTTCGCAAAGAAATGCCGCCTGGATATTTAAATCCGCAACATCTTTACATGATAATAGGCCGCTAACGGATCACCAGAAGGAGCGGCCATGATCTCGGACAAGCGCAGGCCTGGAAGGCGCAGAAGACTGGGCACGATCGCCGCAACGGTCGCGATCACCGGGGCGGTGTCGCTCACGGCGGCCGCCTGCGCCGGCAACGGCGGCACCGGCGCCAGCGGGGGCGGCAACACTCTCAAGCTCACGACCTGGGTCAACCCGCCCGCGGTCGCCGTGCTCAAGCAGATCAACGCCGAGTTCGAGAAGGCGAACCCCGGTACCAGCGTCACCCTGAACACGGCCGCCAACGTGAACGGCCCGTACCAGACGCTGCTGCAGCAGTCGGTCAACTCCGGTTCCGCCGACATCGTCACGGCCAACACCCCGCTGCTGCCGCTGCCGAAGAAGCTCAACAACACGAACGCCACCCCCATCCAGCTGTGGGAGACGAACGGGCAGTTCGCGGACCTGAGCGGGCAGAGCTTCACCAAGGACTACACGTCGTCCGCGCTGTCGGCGCAGACCTACCAGGGGAAGGTCTACGGCCTCACCTCCGGCGAGTACCAGGAAGGCGTCTTCTACAACAAGGCGATCTTCTCCAAGTACCACCTGAGCGTGCCGACGACCTACAGCCAGTTCCTCAGCGTCTGCAAGACCCTGAAGTCCCACGGGGTGCAGCCGCTGTACACCGCGCTCGGCCAGGTCGGGTCGCCGTACACGCAGTTCCTGTACTACGAGGCGATGACCGACCTGTGGTACCCGAAGGCGCCCGGCGGCAACCTGGCCAACGCCATCATGAACGACCAGGTCAAGTGGACCGACCCGGCCTTCGTGAAGGGCATGTCCGAGGAAAAGCAGATCGCCCAGTACCTGGAGCCGAACTACACCGGCATCAACTGGCAGACCATGGCGGGCGGCCCGTTCGCCGCGGGCAAGGCCGCGATGGAGCTTGACGGCTCCTGGGACCTGCCCTCCATCCAGAAGGCGAACCCGAAGCTCCAGGCCGGCTACTTCCCGGTGCCGTTCAGCAGCAGCGCCTCCGCCAACCAGGCCTACGCCCAGAACGACCTCACGTTCTACGTGCTCAAGAACGCGAAGAACAAGAGCCTGGCCATGAAGTGGCTGCAGTTCTTCTCCACGCCGAAGATCTACGCGCAGTACGTGAACGCGACCGGGATCTCGTCGGCCCAGAAGAGCGGCACGTTCACCGGCTACGCGTCGCAGGTGATGGGCAAGTGGTTCGGCAAGGGCGTCAACCAGACCACCCTGTACCCGGCGCTGTCCCCCAGCAACGGCTACTACGATCAGCAGGCCAACTGGGCCGACCTGCAGCTGGAAGTCATGCAGGGCAAGATGAGCCCGCAGCAGGCGGCGGCCACGTACCAGAAGGACTGGAAAGGTTAGTGACGTCGGAAGTCACGACTAACGGACGGCGCCGGACCCGGGGACGGGTCCGGCGCCAGCCCGCGCGACTGCTCAGCCGTAACTCGCGGATCGTGATGTGGGGCGGGCTCTGGCTCGCCGTCGCGGTGTACACGCTGTTCGGGATCGTCCCCATGATCGGGAACATCGTCATCTCGTTCACCGACTACACCGAACTGCAGGGCGCGGCCGTCCACAACGTCGGGTTCACCAACTACGCCCAGATGTTCTCCACCCAGGCCCCCGGGCTGGAGCAGGGGCTCGTCGCCACCGCCGTCTTCGTCGTGGCGGTGACCCTCGGGCAGAACATCCTGGCCCTGCTCTTCGCCCACAAGCTCGCCGGCTCCAGCCGGCTCGCCGCCGTGGGGCGGCTCCTGGTCTTCCTGCCGATCGCGCTGGGGGTCACGATCGTGGGCCTGCTCTGGAGCCTGATCTTCAACCCGGCTTCGGGCCCGATGGCGTCATTCTTCGGCCTGTTCGGCATCCACAGCGCGTTCTTCGGCGCCGACAACTGGGCCATGACGCTGGTGATCCTCGTCCAGATCTGGATGAACACCGGTTTCTCCACCCTCGTCTTCATCGGCGGCCTGCGCTCCATCGACCCGGCCCTGTACGAGGCCGCGGCGGTGGACGGCGTCGGCGGCTGGCAGCGGCTGCGCCGCATCACCTACCCGCTGCTGGCCCCGTCGATCACGGTCAACGTGATGCTGGCGCTGGTCGGCTCGTTCACCATGTACAACCTGATCTACGTGCTGACCGCCGGGAAGTACGGCACGCAGACCCTCGGGATGCTGTCGTTCAACGTGGCGTTCGGGTCGTTCGAGGCGGACCTCGGCTACGGCGCCGCGGTCAGCGTGCTGCTGTTCGTCTTGACCCTGGTCGTCGCGCTGCCGATGCTGCTGGCGCTGCGCCGCCGGGAAAGGAAGCTCCTCACGTGATCCGCCTGGCCCGTCCCCGGCTGCTGTCCAACATCGCCGTCGGCGTCCTCATCGTGCTGCTCTTCCTGCTCCCGGTGCTGTACGTGCTGATGATGGCGTTCGAGACGCCGGCTCACTTCCTGAACTCGCCGATGACCCCCGGGACCCCGACGGTGAGCAACTTCGGCCAGGCCTGGAGTTCGGCGAACCTGGGCGGCGAACTGGTCAACACGGTCATCTTCTCCGTGGTGTCCGGGGCGCTGTCAGTGGCCTTCGGCCTGCTGATTGCGTTCCCGGTCGCCCGGCGCCTGCTCCGCGGCCACTCGATGATCTACACGTACCTGTTCATCGGGATGTTCCTCCCGATGTCGATCATCCCCATGTACGCCGAGGCCCGGATGCTCGGCCTGTGGGACAACGCCGTCGGCTACATCCTCATCCACATCGCGATGCCCGGACTGCCGGGCATGGCGCTGGCCGTGGTCCTGCTGACCGCGTCGATCTCGTCGGTGCCCCTGGAACTGGACGAGGCGGCGTGGATGGAAGGCTCGTCCTACCTGGCCTACCTGTGGCGGGTGATCGTCCCGATCTCGCGCCCGGCACTGCTGATCGGGTTCCTGTACGCGATGCTGAACGACTGGAACGACATCATCGGCCCCGTCGTGCTGCTCAACAACCCCGCGCTGGCGACGGTGACGAAGGGGATCAACAGCTTCGCCGGCGACAACAGCTCGCAGTACACGCTCATCGCCGCGGCCGTCGTCATCGCGTCCCTGCCGGTCGTGATCCTGTTCATCGCCTGCCAGCGCCAGATCAACGAGGCCTCCCTGGCCGGCTCCCTCAAGGGCTAGGCAACGGCTGCGGCCATCTGGCCACCTCGCGGTACCACGCTCTACCGTTCCGGAAGGCTCGCGCGGTCCAGGCGCGGGCCTTCCGGCTCGGCCGCCCGCAACCACAGGCAGAGTGCAATCCGGCGCGCGGCCGCACGGGGGTCACGACTGCACCCCTGGCCATCGCCTCAGCCACCCACCACCCGCGCTGGTCCGGCCAAACCCGAGACCAGCCGGAGCCCGGCCACCGTCTTCCGGCATACGGCTGCGTTCCACACGGAGCAGTCCGGGATTCGTGCGCGCGGGCCACGGCGATCTGGGCGCGGGTAGTGCCGGGCTGGGGCGGTCCTCATGGAGGGTGGTTAAGGCGCTGGCTGGGCAGCTGCCGTGACCCGCGGCGGCCGCGCACCGAACTGAGCTTGGTCTGCGGCTGAGGGCGGCCGACCCGGAAGGCCCGCGCCCAGACCGCGCGAGCCTTCCAGAACGCTGGAGCGCGGTACCGGAAGGCAGGGGCCGGAACACCCGGTATCAACCTTATGCCTGACTGGTTCCTTGCGTGGCCACTCGGTTCAGCGGATCCGAGCCCCGAGCGCGCTATCGTGGGCTCCATACGGAGGTATTGGAACAAGAGCGGAGGTTGCCGTGCACGTTTCCCGGTTGCGTGTTTCCGGCGTGCGGGGCTTCTACGGCGATCGCGCCGTCGATCTTGACCTGACACGCCCAGACGGATCGCTGGCCGGATGGACAGTCCTTGCGGGACGCAACGCGTCCGGCAAATCCACTCTGCTGCAAGCCCTGGCGCTGGCGATGGCAGGCCCTCGTTCGACGGCTTTCCTCCCTAGCCCCGCCGATTGGATGAGCAGCAGGGCCCTCCAAGGTGAGATCATCGCCGACCTGCAAATGTCTGGCGAATATGAGCCCCAGCTATTTGCCCCCGAGGCGGAACTGCATTTCAGGCGTCCGGGATTCTCGGATGAAGACGAACCAGACTTTTCGGGGTCGGGAATCGGTGTTTCGGATATCGGTTGCTTTTACGCTGGGTATGGCCCGTTCCGCCATTTGGGGGGTACCGTCTCGCGGCGTGGTGCCAAGTCATCTAAGCTTGCGCAGCAAGTAGCGTCACTATTTGACGAGACGATCCCGCTAGCCGAGGCCGTTGACTGGCTCATCGAGCAGCATCTATTTCAGCTCGAAGGGCGGGCCGGGGCGGCCGACCTGCTCAACCTCATGATGGACCTGCTGAGTGACGGGCTCCTTCCTGACGGATTCGAGGTGCGGAGAATCGATTCGTCAGGGCTTTGGGTGCGCAATAACGGGACCGAATTCCCGCTTAGGGAGATGAGCGACGGATATCGGTCGGTGACCGCGCTAGTGACGGATATCGTTCGCCAGATGTGGTCCGCGTACCGGGGGCTGGCTTTGAGCTGGCAGGGCGACACCCCAGTTCTCGATTACCCGGGAGTGGTCCTCATCGATGAGATCGACGCACACCTGCACGTGAGCTGGCAGAAGAAGATCGGGATCTGGCTCAAGAAGCACTTCCCGCAGATCCAGTTCATCGTCACTACCCACAGTCCGTATATCTGTCAGAGTGCTGACCCAGGTGGTCTGATCTCACTCCCAGGACCTCGCGAGAACCGTCCTCCGAAGGTAGTCGACGAAGACCTGTACAACCGAGTGGTATACGGAAGCGGTGACGACGCGATTCTCACCGAACTGTTCGGCGTGGACACGCCATACTCGCCTGAGGCGGAGAAGCTGCGCGAGCGACTGGGAGACCTTGAAGTAAAGATCGCGGATGGAGACGCCTCGGCCGAAGAGAAGGACGAATACCACTCGCTTAGCAAGACCCTGACCAGTTCGCTCAGCGCGCGCACGGTGGAAGTCGCAGAGTATCTCCGGCGTATCGAATGATCCCGATCAAGCGGATTACTCTTGAAGAAAAGCTGGCCAAGCGGCTTATGGATCGGACGTACGCTCTCATGGCCAGCAAAGCCGACTCGCAATCAGCACGCAAGGCATGGGCTGCCGCTTCTAAGGAGAAGCGGGGAGTGCGGGAGCACCTGGTCCAGATGGCCCCTGGCATCGAGCGCTGCATGTACTGTGGCGACAATCGCGCGACGGATATTGATCACTTCGAACCCATCAGCGACCGCCCGTGTGGCACCTTCGAGTGGCTCAACCACCTCCTGGCGTGCGGCTCCTGCAACAGCAACGAGAAGCGTGACCGGTTCCCCAGAGACGACGAGGGGAACCCGCTCCTGGTCGATCCGACCCAGGATGACCCGGGACTCCATCTGCGGCTCATACTCGCGACAGGCGAGTACCGCGCGCGGACCCTGCAGGGGAACGCGACCATCAAGGTGTTCAATCTCAATCGGGGTGACCTTGCCATGGGCAGGCGACGCGCCTACCAGATGGCTGATGCGGCGCTATGCCGGGCGCACGGCTTGCTGCGCCAAGGCCGCATCGAGGAAGCACGTGAGCGCCTGACAGCCCTGGTATCGCAGCCGCACGCGAGCGTCCTGCAGGAAATGCTTCGCCTGTCGAGCCTGCCGACCGCGAAGGACATTCTGGACTCTGAGGTGGTCGCCGCACTGACCGACCAGGATCTCCTGGCCGAACTGCGGAACACCTTCTGAAGACGTGTCCCCGCGTCAGCGGGAGCGGGGTTTGCGGACGCGCTTGGCCTGGGCGGCGTTGAAGGTGCGCTCGAGGGCCTGCATCGTGCCGGGGTAGTCGAGCTGGGCCAGCGTGACGAACAGGCAGTCCACCACGGTCAGCTGCGCGATCCGGCTGGTCATGGCGCCGGAGCGGAACGCCGTCTCCCGGGCCGCGGTCAGCAGCACGTGGTCGGC
>WRBL01000193.1 GCA_009784565.1 Streptosporangiales bacterium
TCACGGGGGAGTTCAGGCATGCCCGTCAGCGTAGCGGCGCGATGATCAACTGGCCAGAGGTCATCGCGCCGCCTCAGGCTGCTACCAGGTCACGGGCAGTTCGTGGACGCCGTAGACCAGGCCGTCGGCCTTGAACGGGATGTCCTCGGTGGCCGCGGCCAGGGCGAGCGTCGGGATCCGCCGGTACAGGGTGCCGTAGACCACCTGGAGCTCGGCCCGGGCCAGCGGCTGGCCCAGGCACTGGTGGACGCCGAACCCGAAGGCGATGTGGCGCCGTCCCTCGCGGGCGACGTCGAGGGTGTCGGGGTCCGGGAAGACCGCGGGGTCGCGGTTGCCGATCTCGCCGGCCATGATGACGGCGTCGCCCGCCTTGATGGTCTGCCCGGCGATCTCGATGTCGTCGGTGGCGACCCGGCGCCGCCCGGTCTGCGTGATCGTGAGGAACCGCAGCAGTTCCTCGACCGCCTGGGAGACGAGCTTGTCATCGCCGGAGGTGCTGGCGTCGCGGACGGCGGCCAGTTGCCCGGGGTGGGTCAGCAGCGCGTAGGTGCCGAGGGCGATCATGTTGGCGGTCGTTTCGTGCCCGGCGACGAGCAGCAGAACGCCCATCGTGGCCAGTTCCCGCTGGGTCAGGTTCCCGGGGCCGACCTGCTCGGTCGCGACCTTGGACAGCAGGTCGTTCCCGGGCGTCTCGAGCTTGCGGCCGACCAGGTCCTCCAGGTAGTCCAGCAGGGCGCCCTGGGCCTCGCGGGCCTGGTCCGGGGTGGTGGACCGGGAGATCAGCTGCTTGCTGTTGCACTGGAAGAAGTCGTGGTCGGCGTAGGGGACGCCGAGCATCTCGCAGATCACCAGCGAGGGCAGGGGGAGCGCGAAGGCCTCGACCAGGTCCGCGGGCTTCGGCCCGGCCAGCATCGCCTCGATCAGCTCGTCGGTGATGCGCTGGATCGCGGGGATCAGGCCCTGGGTCCCGCGGACCGTGAACGCGCCGGTGACCATCTTCCGCAGCCGGGCGTGCTCGGGATCGTCCATGGCGATGAAGCTGCGGGCCTGGTTGCGACGGGCCTTGGTGGCGGGAGACTGGTGCGGGTACCCGTCCCGGGAGGAGTCGGCGCTGATCCGCTTGTCGGCCAGCAGGGCCCGCTGGTCGGCGTGCCGGGTGACCAGCCACGGGGTGCTGCCGTCCCACAGTCGGACCTTGGTGAGCGGGGTCTGCTCCTGCAGGGCGCGGAGGCCGGGCGACGGATCCAGCAGGCATCCCTGCGCGCGGGCCATCGGGTAGTCGGGGCAGTCATCGGCAGCGTGACCAGAGGTGGTGGCCAGCGTTTCCGTCACGGGAAGTACCTCCGCACAGAGGGCGATTTGTATGCGGTAAGTAACCGAACAATTGTACGGTAACTTACCGAACAAACGTTATCCGACAAGAATAGAGTCCGTCAAAAGGCCTGGTAGAGGACGCTCTGAGAATGGTGAGAATTAGTCGAGCACGAGATCGACGAGTTCGCCGGCGAAGCTCAGCACCGTGTCTTCGGTGCTCCGCTCCGGCCGGGCGAGATGGACCGCTACCCGTCCGTGAGCGGCGACCAGCAGGATGATAGCCGCCCGGTCCGGCGCGACCCGCAACCGCGCGCCCGCCGCCTGGGCGGCGGTGACGGTGGCGACCATCTGCTCCACCAGAGACGCGAGCGCCGACGGGCCGTCACCTGGCTCCACCCGGCGGCCGAACATGATGCGGTACATCCCGGGGTTGGCCAGCGTGTAGCGGCAGAACGCTTCCAGCTCCGCCCGGATCGGCGCGGCCGGGTCGCCAGGGTCTGCCGCCGCGGACGCCTGCCGCATCAGGTCCGCCACCTGGGCGTGCTCATGATCCAGCAGGGCGCTGATCAGGGCGGCCTTGTCCTCGAACTGGGTGTAGACGCTGGCCGGCGCGATCCCGGCCCGCCGCGCGACCCCGCGCAGCGTCAGCCCCTCGACCGTGCCCAGTTCGCCCAGCAGTTCCCCGGCCGAGTCCAGGATCTCCGCGCGCAGCCGCTCGCCCTGGCCCCACTTATTGCGGACCCGGGCACTGGCGTGGTCGTCCTGGGTGTCGGTCACACCAGGATCGTACGCGGGATTGACAAGCCCGTGCGGGCGTGCCAGCGGCGTGTACGAGGGGTGCAAGCGGGCGGGCGCACACTGGAGCCATGAAAGATCTTGCCATTGAGGCCACGGGACTCATGAAGTCCTTTGGCCGGACTAAGGCGCTTAACGGGGTGAATCTCTCGGCGAAGCCGGGGGCGGTGCTCGGGGTACTGGGGCCGAACGGCGCCGGCAAGACCACGGCCGTGCGGATCCTGGCCACGCTGCTGCGGGCCGACGAGGGGACCGCGCGGGTCAACGGGTTCGACGTGCGGACCCAGGCCGACAAGGTGCGCCGGTCCATTGGCCTGACCGGCCAGTTCGCCTCCGTTGACGAGGACCTGACCGGGACCGAGAACCTGGTCATGATCGGCCAGTTGCTGGACCTCCCGGCCCGGGCCGCCAGGCAGCGGGCCGCCGAACTGCTGGAATGGTTCGACCTGGCCGACGCCGCCAAGAAGAAGGCCAAGAACTACTCCGGCGGCATGCGGCGCCGCCTGGACCTGGCCGCCTCCCTGGTCGGCCGCCCGCCGGTGATCTTCCTGGACGAGCCGACCACCGGGCTGGACCCGGCCAAGCGCGAGGACATGTGGGACGTGGTCCGCTCCCTGGTCAGCGACGGCTCCACCGTGCTGCTCACCACCCAGTACCTGGAAGAGGCCGACGCCCTGGCCGACGAGATCACCGTCATCGACCACGGCCAGGTGATCGCGCACGACACCCCGAACGGGCTCAAGCGCGTCATCGGCGGGCAGCGGCTGACCGTCCACCCGGCGGAGCCCGCGGCCTACGACAACCTGGTGACCCTGCTGTCCGGCATCGCGGACGGGGGCCACGCTCCCGAGGCGGACGGGCGGGGCGCGGTGACCGTCCGAGTCGACAGCGACGAGGTCCTGCCCGACGTGGTGGCCCGGCTGCGGGCCGGGGGGATCGCGGTGGACGAGTTCTCCCTGCACCTGCCGAGCCTGGACGAGGTGTTCTTCACCCTGACCGGCACCCGGTCCCACGACGCCCGCGAATCCGACTCTGACTCCGAGGAGGTGCCGGCATGACCGCCGCGACCATCGCCGACGTCCCGGCCCTCGTGCCGGCGAAGCGCTTCAATCCCCGGCACGTCCTCGTGCTGGCCCGGCGCAACATCGTCAAGTCGATGCGGACGCCCGAGCAGTTCATGGACGTCACCCTGCAGCCGGTCATCTTCCTGACGGTGTTCACCTACATCTTCGGCGGGGCCCTCGCGGGCGGCTCGCAGCATGCCTACCTGGAGTTCCTGCTCCCGGGGATGCTGGGCCAGACCATCGTGATGACCAGCGTCGCCATCGGCCAGAACCTGCACGCCGACATCGACAAGGGCATCTTCGACCGGTTCCGGGCGCTGCCCATCGGGCGGGCCGCGCCCCTGATCGGCGCGGTCCTGGCCGAGTTCATCCGCTACGTGATCGTGTGCGGCGTGTCGGTCGGCTACGGCTACGCCATCGGGTTCCGGATCCACACCGACCCGCTCAAGCTCCTCGGGGCGCTCGCGCTGGCGGTCTGCTTCGCCGCGTGCTTCGCCTGGGTCTCGGTGTTCGTCGGCATGACGGTGCGCACCGCCGGAGCGGTGCAGGGCGTCATGATGCTGCTGATCATGCCGCTCACCTTCGGCTCCAACACGTTCGTGAAGACCACGACGATGCCCGGCTGGCTGCAGGCGTTCGTCAAGGTCAACCCGCTGTCCCACCTGGTCTCGGCCGTCCGGGCGCTGATGCTCGGCGGGCCGGCCGGCGCGGACATCGGCTGGACCCTGGCCTGGTGCGCGGGGATGCTGGCCGTGTTCTTCCCGATGGCGCTGCGCGCCTACATCCGGCGGGCCTGAGCCCGCGGGGGCTACAACCCCGCGGGGGCTACAACGTGGCCGGGTCGAGGAGCGCGAGCGCCTCGGCCCGGCTCAGGTTCTTCCCCTTGTCGTAGGCGCGGGCGCAGGCCTCGGGCCCCAGCGCGTCCTGGATGACGGGCTTCAGCGTGGTGACCGTCAGTTCCGTGCGGTCCTCGATGCCGCGTACGGCGGCGCGGGCCCCGAGCATTTCGGCGGCTCGTTCCGCCTGGCCGAGTTCGAAGGCGAGCCGGGCCAGCGGCCCGGCCACCGACGCCACCAGCGGCATGTCCTCGGCTTCGACCGCCGACTGGTACGCAACGGCTGCCCTGTCCCCGGCCTGGAGGAGATCGCCGTCGGCCAGCGAGACCATCAGCCCGGCGGCGGCCACCGTTGCCGTCAGGTGGTGGCGGGCCGGGCTGTCGGCCCAGATCCCCGCCATGGACTGCTCCGCTGACCGGTGCGCGGCCCGGGCCGCGGCGGCGTTCCCCGTCGTGGCCTCGAACAGGGCGTACGCGGCCGCCACGATCGCCGAGTCCATGCCCCACGGGTCGGAGCCGGCGGTGGCCACCGCGGCCTGGTAGAGCTCGCGGGCCTGGTCCAGGTCCCCGCTTCGGGCGGCCACGTCGGCGAGCTGCATCGGACGGTGGGACTCGTCGTCGCGGGAGCCCATTTCCTCCAGCACCTGATTGGCCTCGGCATAGGTGTCGCGGGCCCCGTCCAGATCGCCGTCGAGCACCTGAACGTACGCGGTCATGCGGAGCGCTCCGGCCAGGCCCCACCGTTCCCCGGCCGCGCGAAACCGCCGCAGGGCCTCCGCCGTGTCCGCCCGGAACGTCGTGACGTCGCCCTTGTTGCCGGCGAAGCCGGCGGACATGAGCCACGATACGGCGCCGACCCACTCGTTCCCGCTCTCCCGGGCCTGGGCGATGTACCGGTCCATGCGCCCGTCGTCCTGCGTGAACACCGCGAACAGCAGGCGCAGCAGCCCGGCCATCGGGTGCGTGCCCAGGTCCATCGCGTCCACCTGGGCCGCGAGACCGGGATCGGGCGGAGGCCCGTGCTCGCCGCCGTGCGGCAGCGCCGTCCGGGACACCATGTACAGCATGCCGGCGAGGGCAGTCAGGCCCGGGTCGGCGGTCCCCGTGATCATGGTCGCCTGCGTGACGGGCTCGGCGATGTCCGCGTAGTTGCCGAGCAGGAACGCCAGGCTCGCCACCGACACCGCCAGGGTGATCGCCCGGTCGGCGTCAGACACCTCGCACCAGTAGCGGAGCGCGGCCAGGATGTTGTCCCGGTCAGCCTCGACCGCCCGCAGCCAGCGAATCTGGTCCCGGGTCAGGAGCCGGGGCGCCGCGTCGTTCATCAGGCGGGAGAAGTACTCGGCGTGGCGCCGGCGGACCGCGTCGGACTCGTCCCGCTCGGCGAGCTTCTCGGCGCCGTACTCGCGGATGGTCTCCAGCATGCGCAGCCGGGTGCCGCCGTCGGTGAGCTGCAGCAGGGACTTGTCGGTCAGGGAGGCCAGCAGCTCGTCGGTGTCGCCGTCCCCGCACACCTCGGCGACGGCTTCCGGGGTAGCCCCGGCGGGAAAGACGGAGAACCGCTCGGCCAGCAGCCGTTCGGCCGGGGTGAGCAGGTCCCAGCTCCACTCGACGACGGCCCGCAGCGTCCGGTGGCGCGGCAGGGCGGTGCGGCTGCCGCCGGTGAGCAGCCGGAACCGGTCGTCCAGGCGGCGGGAGATCTCGGCCAGCGGAAGCGTCCGCAGCCGGGCCGCGGCCAGTTCGATGGCCAGCGGCAGGCCGTCCAGCCGGCCGACGATGCCGGCCACGAGCGGGCGCGTCTCGGAGTCCAGCTCGAACCCGGGACTGACCGCCTTCGCCCGGTCGGCGAACAGGCGCACCGCGGGATCGGTCTCCAGCGGCGGGACGGGCAGCAGCGATTCCCCGACGATGCCGAGCGGCTCCCGGCTGGTGGCGAGGATGCGGAGCCCGGGACAGTGCGCGAGCAGGGCATCGGCCAGGTGCGCGCAGGCGTCAACGAGATGCTCGCAGTTATCCAGGGCCAGCAAGGCCCGCGCGTCGGCCAGCCCGTCGAGCAGCCGCGTCTGCGCGTCCAGGTGCGGGCCGTCCAGCATGGCGCGGGCCTCCCGCAGGCCGGAGGCGGACAGCACCGCCTGCGGGACGTCGGCGGCGTCGGTCACGGACGCCAGCTCGGCCATCCACACGCCGTCAGGCGCGATCTCGTCGGCGCCGCCGGTGCCGTCGTTGTCCGAGGCCGCGGCGACACGGGCGGCGGCCTCCGTGGCCAGGCGGGTCTTCCCCGCGCCGCCCGGGCCGACCAGCGTGATGAGCCGGTAGGACGTCAGGGCCTTGCCGACCTGGTCGACCTCGTTGTCCCGCCCGACGAAGCTGGTCAGCTGGGCCCGGAGGTTGGTGCGACGCCGGGGCGGCGCGGCCGGGGGAGCGGTCTCGGCGGCCGTCCCGCGCAGCACCTCCAGGTGCATAGCCTGCGTCGCCCGGCCGGGATCGATGCCCAGTTCCTCGGTCAGCCGGGACCGGAGCCGCTCGTAGGCGGCGAGAGCCTGGGCCTGCTGGCCGGTGGCGGCCAGGGCCCGCATCAGCAGCGCGGCGATCTTCTCGTCGAGGGGGTTCTCGACCGCCAGGGTTTCCAGCGCGGCCACGTGAGCGGCGGCTCTCCCGGCGTCCAGTTCGGCGGCGATCCACCGGGCCAGGGTGTCGAGGCGCAGCCCGGCCAGCCGCTGGGCGTGGGACGCCGCGAACGCCCCGACGTCCTCCAGTGCGGGGCCGCGCCACAGGGCCAGCGCCTCTTCGCCGGAGCCGGCGGCGGCAAGCCGTTCGAAGCGGAGCGCGTCCACGTCGTCGGGTGTGATGGCGAGCCGGTACCCGGCGGCCGACTGCTCGATCGCGGTCGCGCCCCCGAGGGCCCGGCGGGCCCGGGAGACGAGGGTCTGCAGGGCGTTCGGCAGGTCAGCGGGCGGGTTCTCGCCCCAGACGGCCTCGGCCAGCGTGGACGTGCTCACCGGCCGGCCGCCCGCGAGCGCCAGCCGGGCGATCAGGCCGCGCAGCCGGGCGCCGGCGACGGGACAACGGTTCCCGTTGTCGTCGGTCACCTCGAAGGGCCCCAGCAGCGCAATCCGCACGTGGCCATTCTCGCCGGCCGGGCAAGCGGTTTAGTCAGCCGCGCCCAAAAGGCGGGGAACAGGGCATACGGGCATCCCTGGCAGCTCAGGCCTGAGCGACGGCGGTAAGATCCATGGTTGCCAATTTCCGGGAACCGGGAGCGAACCGGGCCCCTGAGCAGAGCGGATGCGTTCATATGAAGCGGACGCGGCGGGACCGGTGTCCCGGCGTGCTGCGGCCCTGGCCGGCCGACGACGGGCTGCTGGTCCGCCTGAGGCTGATCGGCGGCCGCGTCCCGTCATCCGCGCTGCGCTCCCTCGCCGACGTGGCGCGAGCGCACGGTGACGGACGCGTCTACGTGACGGTCCGGGCGAACCTGCAGGTACGCGGGCTGCGGGCACTCCCGGGCAGCCAACTGGACCCGGCGGCGATGGCGGCCATCGAGAAAACCGGCCTGGTACCGTCGCCCCGCCACGACCTGGTGCGCAACGTCCTCGTCTCCCCCCAGACCGGACTGGCGGATACCGGCACGGGCCGGGGCGGCCGCGCCGACCTCCGCCCCGTCGCCGCCGAACTCGACCGGCTGCTGCTCGCCTCCGAACGGCTCTCCGGCCTGCCCGGCCGGTTCCTGTTTGTCCTCGACGACGGACGCGGCGACATTCTGGACCGCGACTGCGACCTGGGCCTGGTCGCCCTCGGCCCGGATACCGTTCAGCTGCGGGTCGGCCGGGGCTGGGGCCCCGTCGTGCCCGTGAGGGAAGCGGCCGGACGGCTGACCGGGCTCGCGCGCGAGTTCCTGACGGCCCGGGGGAGCGGCCCCGGCGCCCCCTGGCACGTCGCCGAACTCCCCGAACCCTTGCGGCCGCCGGCGGAACCCGATCCCCGGATACCGGAACCCGGCGAACCCCTGCCGTACGGGGACGTGCCGGGCGGGCGCCATATCCCCGTGCCCGATGAGGGGCTCACCCCGGCGAGCGTCGCCGAGCTGACCGCCGGGGTGCCCGGAGTGATCGTCACGCCCTGGAAGGGCGTACTAGTGCCAGATGGTTGGGAGAACGGATGAGGCCGCCTCGCCGCTACGAATACGTCGACAACGGGGCGGAGATCTACGTTGACTCCTTCGCCACGATCCGCCGCGAGGCCGACCTCAGCGGTGTCCCGGCGGACGCCGAGAAGCTCGCCGTCCGGATGATCCACGGGTCGGGCCAGGTCGACCTGGCTACTGACCTGGACATCCACCCCGACCTGGTCACCAAGGCAAGGGCCGCCCTGAACGCGGGCGCGCCGATCCTGTGCGACGCCACCATGGTCGCCACCGGGGTAACCCGCGGCCGGCTGCCCGCATCGAACCAGGTCCTGTGCTTCCTCGGCGACGAAAAGGTACCCGCGCTGGCCCGCGACTGGGGCACCACCCGGACGGCGGCCGCCGTGTCCCTGTGGGAACCGCACCTGGACGGGGCCGTGGCCGCCGTCGGCAACGCCCCCACGGCCCTGTTTCACCTGCTGGAAATGATCCTCGACGGGACGCCGCGGCCCGCCGCGATCGTCGGCTGCCCGGTCGGGTTCATCGGCGCCGCCGAGTCCAAGCGCGCCCTGGCGTCGTTCCGTGACGACCACGGCATCGACATCCCGTACGTGACGGTGCGGGGACGCCGGGGCGGTTCGGCGATGACGTCGTCGGCCCTCAACGCGCTCGCGCAGGAAAAAGAATGAGCGGCCGCCTGTACGGGGTCGGGGTCGGGCCCGGCGACCCGGAACTCATCACCCTGAAAGCCGCGAGACTCATCGGCGACGCCGGCGTGATCGCCTACCACGCGGCGGTGGGCAAGGACTCCAACGCGCGCCGCATCGCCGCCGGGCTGTTTCCCGGGAACGTCATCGAGGAACGGCTGGAGTACCCGGTGACGACCGGGACCACCAGCCATCCCGGCGGGTACGACGGGGCCCTGGGCGCCTTCTACGAGGAGGCCGCGGCACGGCTGGCCGCGCATCTCGACGCGGGCCGCGACGTCGTCGTCCTGGCCGAGGGCGACCCGCTGTTCTACGGCTCCTACATGTACATGCACGACCGGCTGTCGGACCGGTACGAGGCCGGGATCGTGCCCGGGGTGCCCGCGTTCGCCGCCGGCGCCGCCGCGGCCGGGACGCCGCTCGCCCGGCAGACCGACGTGATCACCGTGCTCCCCGGCACCATGCCCGAACCCGAACTGGCCCGCCGGCTCGCCGACACCGACGCCGCCGTCATCATGAAACTCGGGCGGACCTTCCCCGCCGTGCGCCGGGCCCTCGAGGCCGCCGGGCGGCTGGAACACGCCGTGTACGTCGAGCGGGCCTCGATGCCGGAGCAGCGGTGGCTGCCGGTCGCTGAGGTGGACGCCGGGTCCGTTCCGTACTTCTCGCTCATCGTCGTGACCGGGGACAGCCGCAACGGGCGCCGCTCGCGGGACGCGCCTGCGGCCTCCACGCCGGTCCGGCCGGAAGGCCGGGCCGCCGCCGAGCTCCTGGTCGTCGGCCTCGGACCGGGCCCGGACGAGTGGCTGACCCCGGAGGCCTCGGCCGCGCTGGCCACGGTGGACCATGTGGTCGGTTACGGACCTTACGTCAACCGGATTTCCCAACGGACCGGGCTTACCCGCCACGCGTCAGGCAACACGGTCGAGGTGGACCGGGCGCGGTTCGCGCTCGACCTGGCCGCGTCCGGCGAGAAGGTCGCCGTCGTGTCGGGCGGGGACGCCGGGGTGTTCGGGATGGCCGCCGCCGTGTACGAGGCGGCCGAAGACCCCGCCTACGCCGGCGTCGCGATCCGGGTCCTGCCCGGAGTCAGCGCGGTCCAGGCGGTCGCCGCCCGGGCCGGGGCCCCGATCGGCGCCGACTTCGCGGTCCTGTCCCTGTCGGACCGGCTCAAGCCGTGGGACGTCATCGAACGGCGCCTGCGGGCGGTCGCGTCGGCCGACCTGGTGCTCGCGATCTACAACCCGGCCTCCCGGTCGCGCCGCGAGCAGGTCGCCGTCGCGCGGAAGGTCCTGCTGTCGTGCCGGGAACCCGGCACGGTCGTCGTCGTCGGCCGGGACATCGGGCGCGCCGGGGAGGCACTGGAAGTGACCACCCTCGGGGAACTGGATCCGGACACCATCGACATGAAATGCCTGCTCATCGTGGGCGCGTCCGGCACGCGGGCCGGGAACGCCGGCGTCTGGACGCCGAGGTTCGTCCGATGACCGTGCATTTCGTCGGGGCCGGGCCGGGAGCCGCCGACCTGCTGACCGTGCGGGCGACCCGGCTGCTGGGCGCGGCCGGCGTCGTCCTGTACCCGGGCACCTACCTCGACCCGGACGTGCTCTCCCACGTCAGCCCGTCCGCCGAGCTCATCGACACGCAGGGCCTGAACCTTTCCCAGATCACCGCTCGCCTGGTTTCCGCTCACCGGGACGGAAAGGACATCGTCCGGCTGGCCTCAGGCGACCTGTCGGTCTACTCCGCCCTCTCCGAGCAGACCCGGCGGCTCGACGAGGTCGGCGTGCCGTGGGACGTCACCCCCGGAGTGCCCGCCTACGCCGCCGCGGCCGCGGCCGTCGGCCGCGAGCTCACGGTGCCGCTGATCGCCCAGTCCGTGATCCTGACCCGCACCCAGGCCCGGTCGACCGCGATGCCGCCGGGGGAGTCCCTGGACGCGTTCGCCGCCACCGGAGCCACCCTCGTCCTGCACCTGGCCATCACCCGGACCCGGGAACTGATGGAGCGGATCGAGCCCCGCTACGGCGCCGACTGTCCCGTCACCGTGGTCTACCGGGCCAGCCAGCCCGGCGAGATCACGCTCCGGGGCACGGTCGCGACCATCGCCGGCCAGGTCGAGGAGGCGGGCCTGAAACAAGCCGCCGTGATTCTCGTGGGCCGCGCCCTCGACCCGCGCGCAGGCGGCGAGTCCTACCTGTACGACGCCTCCCGGGAACGCCGGAACCGTACCTGAACCGCTACATTCCGCCATGATCTGGCTCCCGGCGGTGCCAGTATGGCGGGATGCGACTGAGCTGGCTGGACCCGGGACTGCTGCGGGACCGGGATTACCGGCGGTACTGGGCCGGGGAGACCGTCAGCGGCGCCGGGTCGGCGATGGCCGTGGTCGCCATGCCGCTGACGGCGGTGCTGGTGCTGCACGCGGGCGCGTTCGAGGTCGGGATGCTCCAGGCGACGGCGTGGCTGCCGTCCCTCCTCGTCGGCCTCCCGGCCGGCGCCTGGGTCGACCGGACGCGCCGGCGGCCGGTCATGGTGGCGGCCGACCTGGTCTCCCTCGCCCTGTTCGCCAGCGTCCCGGTCGCCGCCTGGGCGGGGGTGCTCACGATCTGGCAGCTGGTCGCGGTCGCGTTCGGCGGCGGCGTGGCGCGGGTTTTCTTCTCGGCGGCGAACCCGGCCTTCCTGCGCTCGGTCGTGCGGGAGAAAGACCGGAGCGAGGGCCGGGCCAAGATGGAGGCCGGTTTCTGGGCGGGCGAGCTGGTCGCCCCGGGCCTGGCCGGACTGGCCGCGCAACTGCTGGGCGCGGTGACCGGGCTGCTGGCCAACGCGGTGAGCTTCGCCGTCTCGGCGTACTGCCTGATCCGGGTCCGTACGGTCGAGCCGGAGACGGCACCCGCGCCCGCGCGGGCGCGGGGCTCGCTCCGCCAGGAGATCGCTGAGGGCCTCCTGTTCCTCCTGCGCGATCCCTACCTGCGGGTGGTGGCCGCCTACTGCGGCGTGGCCAACTGCGCCGAGTGCGTGATGGACGCCGTCGTCGTCGTGTTCCTGGTCCGGACCGTGGGCCTGGGCGCCGGAACGACCGGCGTCCTGATGGCCGCCGCCGGTGCCGGGGGACTGATCGGCTCCCTGCTGGCCACGCGGATCGGCCGGCGGCTGGGCACCGCGCGCGGCTACCTGCTGGCCATCGCGGTGTGCTCGCCCTTCGCTCTCCTTCTCCCGCTGACCTTCCCCGGCTTCGGGATGATGCTGTACGCGGTTGGCATGCTGGCGTACCTGATCGGGGTCTCCGTCTCCAACGTGCTGGGCCAGACGTTCACCATGAACTACGTGCCCGATCATCTGCTCGGCCGGTACAGCAGCACGCTGGGCCTGGTTATCCGCGGCACCCAGCCGCTGGGCGCCGCTGTCGGCGCCGTGATCGGCGGTGCGGCCGGGCCCCGCGCCGCGATGTGGACCGCCACCGCGGCGATCACGCTGAGCGCCGGCATCGCGTTCCTCGGTCCGGCCCGCAAGCGGCGCGACCTCCCCACCGCCTACCCGGCCGCGGAGGACCCCGTGCCGGATGCCGGA
>WRBL01000194.1 GCA_009784565.1 Streptosporangiales bacterium
CCGGCCGGCCGCACCTCGGCCGCCCGGCGCAACCACGTACCGCAACCAGCCGCCCGTCCCGGCCAACCTCATTCGGTCTTAAAATCCCAGCCCGGCCAGGCAAGGGGCGCAGCCGAACCCTTCCAGGCAGCAGATTGCCCATGCGTGCCGTGAAGACCGCTGAGGCCCCTGGCCCACGCGGCCGTGGTCGTGATGGCGATCAGCGGAGCCGGATGAGGCCGGCCGGGGTGGGGCGGAAGCCGCAGGAATCGAGGTAGAAGGCGGCCAGGTGGTCTTCGAAGTCGACGTGGAGCCACTCGCAGCCAGCATCGCGGGCCTCGGAGGCGGCCACGGCGACCAGACGGGTACCGACGCCCTGACGGCTGGCGCGCGCGGCGACGACGGTGTCGAGGATGAACGCGTGCGTGCCGCCGTCCCAGGGCACGTTCACGAATCCGGCCAGGCCCTCGCAGTCATAAGCACAGACCCAGCCGAGGCTGTAGCGCTCAAGACGGGAGCGCCAGTCGTAGCCGGTAATCGCGTGGCCGAAGCCAGAGGCGTGCAGGGTCTCAATTTCGGGACTGGAGACATCCCCGCGCCATTCGTAACGCATTGACCCGGGCGTGGACGTGCATGTCATGCCAGCCGTCGGGGTGGATTTCGCCGGCGCGTCGGGTTTCCTCGGCCTCAAAGCCGGCCTTGACCGCGACGCGGAGGACTCCGCCGGCCATCCCTCCCGCCAGCGCTTGACCATATCGCGCGCCTCGTCCTCCCACTCGGCCCGGAATCCCTGCCACTCCTGGACCAGAGGATCGGAGTAGGCGGTCATGAGCGCGTGGACGTCGTCCAGCGGGCATCACGGGAGAGGTGGTGGGCGGCATGCGGGACATCTTCCATCCGCATACCGCCCGGATCAACCGGAAAGTCAGCCGGCCGGGTTCAAGTAAACCGGCAGGCGAGTGTGGCCGTTGGACACGAAGGACGGGACGTGCTCCAGTTCCCCGGGCGCGCAGGCCAGCCGCATGTCCGGGAACTCTTTGAACAACGCGGCCAGGCCGGTGGCTGCCTCCAGCCGGGCCAGCGGAGCGCCCAGGCACATGTGCGTGCCGTATCCGAACGCGAGATGGTCATGGCGTTCCCGCAGAGCATTAAACTCATGAGCATCCTCACCGTGCCAGGCCGGGTCCTGGCTCGCGGGGCCGTAGGCCGCGAGGATCGCGTCGCCCTGGCGGATTACCCCGGCCCCGCCGGGAAGCTCGATGTCGCTGACGGCGTACCGCAGCGGCAGGTACGGGACCGGGGCCGCGGACCGCAGGGTCTCCTCGATGACGTCGTCCCAGGTGACCCGGCCCTCCCGGAGGTGGGCTAGCTGCTCGGGCCGGGTCAGCAGGGTGTAGATGGCCTGGTCCAGGAGGTTCACCGTGGTCTCGTATCCCGCGGAGATGACCAGCAGCAGGGTGTCGAGCAGTTCCTGCTCGGCGAGCCCGGATCCGTCCTCGTCACGCTGGGCGATGAGGTCGCTGGCCAGGTCGTCCCCGGGCTTGGCCCGTTTGTCGGCCACCAGGGTGGCCAGAATACCGTACACCGCCTCGCCGTTGGCGGCGGCGTCCTCGGGGCTGATGGTGGTGTCAAAGAAGTTGTTCACGGCGCTCCGGAGCGCCGGACGGTGCTCGGGCGGCAGGCCCAGCAACTCGCTGATCACCTGCATGGGCAGCGGGAACGCGAAGCCCTCGCGCAAATCCGCCGCCTGCCCTGGAGGCGTGGCGGCGAGGTCGTCGATCAGGCCCCTGACGAATACCTCGACGCTTGGGGCGATGGCCCTGGTCCGCCGCGCGGTGAACGCGGGGGCGACCAGGCGGCGCAGCCGAGTGTGGTCCTTGCCGTAAGCGTTGAGCATGTTCTGCACCGCGACCCACATGAACAGGGGCCAGTCGGGGCCGATCTCGCCGCTGGCGAACCGTGGCCAGTGCTGGCGGGGGTCCTTGGAGACGCGAGAATCGGTGAGCAGTTCCTTGAGCAGTGAGGAACTGGTGATCGCCCACGCGGTCACGCCGCCGGGAAGTTCCACCAGCGCGGCCGGGCCGCGCTCGCGGAGCGTTTCCGCCTCGCGAACGAGATCCGAGCCGGCGGGATCGATGGGGTAAGGCGTTAGATCTTCGTTGACCCGTGGTTCCATATGTCGTTTTCTCCTCTGGTGCCGCGATAACCGCGCGAGCCGCGATAACAGTGGCGCCCGGAATCTAACACCGGCCCAGGGCGGAGGCCAGGTCCTTGGGTCCTCCCCGGAGCTGGAGACATCCCCGCGCCATTCGTAACGCATTGACCCGGGCGTGGACGTGCATGTCATGCCAGCCGTCGGGGTGGATCTCGCCGCCGCGCTGGGTTCCCTCGGCCTCAAAGCCGGCCTTGACCGCGACGCGGCAGGAAGCGGGGTTCTTCGTCGAGTGCTTGAGCCAGATCCGGTGGAAGCCTGAGTCGAAGGCCCACTCGGTCATCGCCGACAGCGCGCGGGGCGCGACCCCGGTGCCCCAGGCGGACGGCATCGTCCAGTAAGCGACCTCGGCCCAGCCCCAGCGGAGATTCATGTCCCGCAGCGACATCCGCCCCACGACCTCACCGTCGGCGGAGCCCGAGCAGACCGCCCACGACGCGGAGGACTCCGACGGCCACCCGTCCCGCCAGCGCGTGACCATGTCGCGCGCCTCGTCTTCCCGCTCGGCCCGGAACCCTTGCCATTCCTGGACCACAGGGTCGGAGTAGGCGGCCATGATCGCGGGCACGTCGTCCAGCGTCCACGGGCGCAGCACCAGGCCGTCGGCCGCGGTCAGCGTCGGCTGCGCGGCCGCCGCGAAGCGGCCGGCGGGAATCACGGGAGCGGTAGTAGGAGGCACACCGGCATCATTGCAGCCTCCGCCGCCTCCCGATCAAGCGCTTTTCCGGGCACGCCAGCGCATCCGTTCCCGACGAAGGTGGTCAGAGCGTCATCGGTGACGATCGAAACGTGGCCTACGCGTCATTGCCCCCCCAAAGAGGGTGGTCGCTGTGACATCGAGTCCGTGCCGTAGTCCTCGCCAGCGCGGCCAGCACCGCCAGCGCGGCCAGCGAGCGCACGGGCCGCGGCGCGTCAGGACGCGGGAAGGGCCGCGGCGAGCCGGGCCAGGTCCTCGTCGGTGACGTCGACGTGGGGACTTACCCTCAAGTACCCCGAAGTCATGTCGCGGGGGGCTCGGACGGGCAGCGCCGCGGTGGTGACGATCTTGTGCTCGGCCAGCAGAGCCGAACGGACGGCGGTCACGTCCTGGCCCGCCAGGGGCCGCAGCGCCGTGATCGCGGAAGGCGCGGCCGACGAGCCCACGACGGACCACCCCTCCACGGAATCCAGGGCCGAACGCGTCAGGGCCCCCACCGACGCGAGCCGTTCCCAGACCGCGGCGGGCCCGGCGGCCAGGAACTCCGAGACCGCGTTGGCCAGCCCGACCCGGCCGGCGACATGGGCCTCGCGGGACTCCAGCAGCAGGGCGGGCGACCCGTCGCCGACGGCGCCCCGGTCCATGTCCGATGCCCGAGGCCTCAACCGGGGCAGCCAGGACGGCCCGATTCCGAGGAACCCGACCCCGCGCGGCCCGGTGAGCCACTTGCGGGACGTCCCGTACACCGCGTCGGCGCCGCACCCGGAAATGTCCGCGTGCCCGAGGCCCTGGGCGGCGTCCGCCCACAGCGGGATCCCGAACTCCCGGCACACCGCGGCCACCGCGCCCGCGGGCTGCACGAGCGGCCGGTGGGAGGAGACCGGCGTCAGGTGCACGAGCGCGGGCATCTGCATCCCGAAGAATCCGGGCAGCGCGTCCACGGCGACGATGCCGGCCCCGTCGACGGGCAGTTCGACGACGCGCAGGCCGCGGGCGGCGAAGGCGTCGAGGTTGGGGCCCCATTCGCTCTGGGCGACGGCCACGGTGTCGCCGAACGACAGCGGCCACGCCCGCAGCAGGGCGCCGAGGGCTGCGGTCGCGCTCTCGGTGAACGCGATCCCGTCGGCGTCTACGCCGGTCAGCCCGGCGAGGCCAGCCCGGCACTCCTCGATGACGGGGGCGGCGGAGGCCGCGGCGACGTAGGCCCCGGCGGTCGCCTCGAGTTCGGCGTGCGCGGCGACCGCGTCCAGGGTCGCCCGGGAACTGCGGCCGGCGGCGGCCGTGTCGAGGTGGACGTAGGCGGTCCCGGGACGCTGGTCAGTGAAGTGAAGCCATGATCCGTTCGGGATGATCGTGGTCATGAGTTGACCGTACGGCTAGTGCAAGCTTGAGGGAACGTCGAAGGTGGCGCAGACCGCGCGCCAGACGGTCTTGGCGTCCTCGCCGTCGGCCAGCGCGGTGTTCACCGTGCGTCCGTCAAGCTTGGACAGTACGTAGTCTTGCGCGATGCTGTCGGCGTAGGTGTCGCCGAAATGCTCGCGCATCCGTTCCCAGAATGTCGTCAGCCGCACCCCGCCAGACTACCGACGCATAATTAGGACATATGCGGGGGAACTTGCCACTATGGCCTCAAGCGCGCACGAACGCCCGGGCATTGGCAGGCCCGCACTGGTCACTCTCTTCATCGTCGCCGCACTGGTAGTCGTCGGCGGCGGCGCCGCCACCGTCGCCGTCCTCACCCACGGCTTCAGGAAACCGGTCAAGACCGTCTACCACCAGGCCGCGGTGTTCAGGCTGCGGGCCGGAGAGTGCGTCACCATGCCGAACGGGTCTTCGGCCACCGTCACGTCGTGTACGGCTCCGCACGACGCGGAGGTCTACGGCACCTTCGCCCTGCCCGGAACGGCCTGGCCGGGCACCCCGGCCGTACGGCGGGCGGCGGCCTCGGGATGCGGGGCCCGGCTCGCCTCCTACCTCAACCCGCAGCTGGCGGTGCGCCTGGCCCAGTCCTACGCGTACCCGGGCCACGCGGACTGGAAGGCGGGGGCCCGGACCGTGGTCTGCGAGGTCCGGGCGGTGTCCGGGCGGCTCACCCAGTCGGTGCGCGCCGGAAGCTAGCGGACGGTCGTCGGCTCCGGGGCGGGCTCGTCGTCGTCGGAGTCGCCGCCGGGGACCAGCATCGACGTCATCGAGACGTTGGCCCGGCCGGGGAGGAAGCACGCCGGGATGACAGCGATCAGGGCCACGGCGGCCACCGCCCAGAAACTGACCCGGAACGCGCTGGCGAGCAGGGCCAGGTCCGCCGGGTCGTGCAGGCTCCTGGCGGCGGCGAGGCTCGTCGTCCCCGGGATGCGGTTCTTGACCGCCTCCTGCAGGACGGTCGCGAACAGGGCCGTGCCGATCGAGGAGGCCACCCGGAAGACGACGTTGAAGGTGGCGGTCGCCGACGGGATCTCCGCCTTCTCCATCCCCTGGTAGGCGGTGCCCATCCCGGTCGGCAGGATCGCCCCGTGGCCGAGACTGGCCAGCAGCAGCGTCCCGGCGACCAGGAGCACTCCGGTCGTCGGCGTGAGCCAGGTGAACCCGGCCGCGCCCGCGGCGACGACCGCCATCCCGGACATGATGATCCAGCGGGCCGAGACCCGGTGGGCCAGCCACCCGCTGACGGCCATCGTGATGCCGCCGCCCAGGGTCAGCGGCGCCAGGAGCAGCCCGGCGCGCATCGGGCTCTCGCCCCGGACGACCTGGAAGTAGACGGGCAGCAGGACGATGAAGCCGTAGACGGCGGCCAGGTAGACCATCATCGTGACCGTGGACATGGCGAACGCCCGGCGCCGGAAGGCGCGCAGGCTGACCAGGGGATGGTCGGTGCGCCGCGCGTGGACGACATACGCGGCCAGGCAGACCGCGCCGGCCGCGGTCCACAGCCCGAACCGGACGGTGTCCGCGTCGGCCTCGGACAGCCCGTACACGCAGAACGCCATGCCGGGCGAGAGCAGGGCCATCCCGCGGCCGTCGAACCGGCGGGCCGGGGGACGGCGGCGGTCGGCGGGGAGGAACCGCCAGGCCAGGATGAGGGCTGCCGCGCACAGCGGGACGTTGATGTAGAACATCCACCGCCACGACAGGTCGTCCATGATCAGACCGCCGAGGACCGGGCCGAGGAGCGGGCCGATCATGGTGGGGATCGCGACCACGCCCATCACCCGGGCCATCCGGTCGGGGCCGGCTTTGCGGGCCAGCATGATCTGGCCGACCGGGAGGACCATGCCCCCGCCGACGCCCTGCAGGACCCGGAAGGCGATCAGCGCCGTGACGTTCCAGGCCGCCCCGGACAGGACCGAGCCGACGATGAACAGCACCAGGGACGCGATCCACGTTGTTCTTGCGCCGAAGCGCTCCACCGCCCAGCCGGTCACCGGGATGACCATGGCGAGGGCGAGCCCGTAGCCGGTGAGCGCCCACTGGATGACCGGCAGCGTCGCGTGGAAATCCCGGCCCAGCGGGGTCAGCGCGACGTTGACGATCGTGGAGTCGAGGATCGTCATGGCGGCGCCGATGACGACGACGAGGACGAGCTTGCGGAGCTCGGAATCAAAGGCGGCCGGCTTGATCGGGGTGCGGGTCGGGGTCATCGCTCCGGTTCCGGTCGGTGCGCCCTGGGTAGCGCTTCGCGTACGGCGTGCGATAGCACCGTACCCAGGGCAGGTCAACCGCGCCGCCCCGCCAGCCCAGCGGCAGGTGTCCGGAATCTGAAATGTCAGTGGCGCGGTGCAGTATGGAGGGATGGCAGACGTACCGCCGGCTAGCGGCGCGGACGCGCTGGACGGGTTCTCCCCCGCGACCCGGGCGTGGTTCACCGGTGCCTTCGCCGGGCCGACTTCGGCGCAGGACCAGGCGTGGCGGGCGATCGGGAAGGGCGAGGACACGCTCGTCGTCGCGCCGACCGGCTCGGGGAAGACCCTGGCCGCGTTCCTGTGGGCGATCGACCGGCTGGCGTCGGCGCCGCCGCCGGCGGACCGCAAGCGACGCTGCCGGGTGCTCTATGTCTCGCCGCTGAAGGCGCTGGCGGTCGACATCGAGCGGAACCTCCGCTCCCCCCTGGCCGGGATCGGGCAGGCGGCGCAGCGGCTCGGGCTTCCCGAGCCCGAGGTGCAGGTGGCGGTCCGCACGGGCGACACGGCGGCCGACGAGCGGCGGCGGCTGGCGGCCAGGCCGCCGGACATCCTCATCACGACGCCGGAGTCGCTGTTCCTGCTGCTGACCTCGCAGGCCCGGGAGACGCTGCGCGGGGTCGAGACCGTCATCGTCGACGAGGTCCACGCGGTGGCCGGGAACAAGCGCGGCGCGCATCTGGCGCTGTCCCTGGAACGGCTCGACGCGCTCGCCGCCGAGGGGCGGGCGCAGCGGGTCGGCCTGTCGGCGACGGTCCGCCCGGCGGAAGAGGTGGCGACGTTCCTGGGCGGTGCCCGGGCGGTCACGGTGGTGCAGCCGCCCAGTCCCAAGCGGATCGAGCTGGACGTCGTCGTCCCGGTCGAGGACATGACCGACCTGGAGACGGCACAGGGCGGCGATGACGACGACCCGGTGGCGCGGCGGTCAATCTGGCCGCACGTCGAGGAGCGGGTCCTGGACCTGATCGAGACGCACCGGTCCACGATCGTGTTCGCGAACTCGCGGCGGCTGGCCGAGCGGCTGTGCGGGCGGCTGAACGAGATGGCCGCCGAGCGGTCGGGGGACGAGGAGCGGGTCGTCGCCCGCGCGCACCACGGGTCGGTGTCGCGGCAGGAGCGGAGCGAAATCGAGGAGGCGCTCAAGCAGGGACGGATGCCCGCGGTGGTCGCGACCTCCAGCCTGGAACTGGGCATCGACATGGGCGCGGTCGACCTGGTGGTCCAGGTCGAGTCGCCGCCGTCGGTGGCCAGCGGCCTGCAGCGCGTGGGCCGGGCCGGCCACAACGTGGGCGACGTCTCCCGGGGAGTGATCTTCCCCAAGTACACCGGGGACCTGGTGCAGGCGGCGGTGGTCGCGACCCGGATGCGGGACGGCGCCATCGAGGAGCTCCGGATTCCCCGCAACCCGCTGGACGTGCTGGCCCAGCAGGTCGTCGCCATGTGCGCGCTCGACGACTGGCAGGTGGACGAGCTGGAGACGGTCGTGCGGCGCGCCGCCCCGTTCAGCGGGCTGACCCGGCCGGTGCTGGAGTCGGTGCTGGACATGCTGGCCGGCCGTTACCCGGGCGAGGAGTTCGCGGGGCTGCGGCCCCGGGTCGTGTGGGACCGGGTGGCCGGGGTGGTCCACGGGCGCCCGGGGGCGCAGAAGCTGGCCGTGACCAGCGGCGGCACCATCCCGGACCGGGGACTGTTCGGAGTGTTCCTGCCCGCTTCCTCCGAAGCCGAGGCCGGAGGTACCGGGAGCCGCCGTCCGCCGCGCCGGGTCGGTGAGCTGGACGAGGAGATGGTGTACGAGTCGCGGGTCGGGGACGTGTTCGTGCTCGGCGCCAGCTCGTGGCGGATCGAGGACATCACCCCGGACCGGGTGGTGGTGCTGCCCGCGGCCGGCCAGCCGGGGAAGCTGCCGTTCTGGCACGGCGACTCCCCCGGGCGTCCCGCCGAGCTGGGGAGGGCGATCGGGGCGGCGGTCCGGGAGCTGTCGAGACTGCCGGACGCCGAGGCCGTCGGGCGGCTCACCGGGGCCGGGCTGGACGAGCTGGCCGCCGGCAACCTGCTGAAGTACCTGGCCGATCAGCGGCAGGCTACCGGAGCCGTGCCCGATGACCGGACGCTGGTGGTCGAGCGGTTCCGGGACGAGCTGGGCGACTGGCGGGTGGTGCTGCACAGTCCCTTCGGGGACCGGGTACACGCGCCCTGGGCCCTGGCCATCGAGGCGCGGCTGCGGGAACGCTACGGCGGCATGGACGTGCAGGCGCTGCACACCGACGACGGGATCATCATCCGGGTCCCGGACAGCGACGAGGCGCCGCCCGCCGGCATCGCGGTCGTCGACCCCGAGGAGATCTCCGAGATCGTCACGGCCGAGGTCGGGGGCAGCGCGCTGTTCGCGTCCCGGTTCCGCGAGTGCGCCAGCCGGGCCCTGCTGCTCCCCCGACGGCAGCCGGGCCGCCGCACCCCGCTGTGGCAGCAGCGGCAGCGCAGCGCCCAGCTGCTGGAGATCGCCAGCCAGTACCCGGGGTTCCCGATCACGCTGGAGACCGTCCGCGAGTGCCTGCAGGACGTGTTCGACGTTCCGGCGCTGCGGGAGATCCTCGCCGGTCTCGCCTCCCGGCGGATCCGGATGGTCGAGGTCGAGACGCCGGCGCCGAGCCCGTTCAGCCGGAGCCTGCTGTTCAAGTACATCGGCGCGTTCATGTACGAGGGGGACGCGCCGCTGGCCGAGCGGCGGGCGCAGGCCCTCGCCCTCGACCCGGCGCTGCTGGCCGAGCTGCTGGGAAGCGACGGGCTGCGCGAGCTGCTGGACCCGGCCGTGGTCGACGAGACCGAGCGCGACCTGCAGCACCTGTCGGACGGGCGGCGCTGCCGGGACGCCGAGGCCGTCGCCGACCTGCTGCGCACCTCCGGGCCGCTGACAACGGCGGAGGTCGCCGCCCGGTCCGCCGAGCCTGATCAGGCCCCGGCCTGGGTTGAGGCGCTGGAGAAGGCCCGCCGTGCGATCACGGTCCGGGTCGCCGGGACGGAGATGCACGCGGCGATTGAGGACGCGGGCCGGCTCCGGGACGCGCTCGGCGTCGCGCTGCCGGTCGGGATCCCGGAGGCGTTCACGGAGCCTCTCCCCGATCCCCTCGGTGACCTGGTGGCCCGGTACGCGCGAACGCACGTTCCGTTCCCGGCGTCCGCGGTCGCGGAGCGGTACGGCCTGGGCGTCGCGGTGGTCGCGATGGCGCTGCGGCGGCTGGCCGCCGACGGGCGGGTGGCCGAGGGCGAGTTCCTGGCCGGCTCCCGGGGCACGCAATGGTGCGACTCCGGCGTGCTGCGGATGCTGCGTCGGCGGTGCCTGGCCCGGCTGCGCAAGGAGGCCGAGCCGGTCCCGCCGCGGCTGCTGGGCATGTTCCTGCCCGCGTGGCACGGGCTCGGAAGCTCCAGCCGGAGGCGGGCCGACGCGGGCGCGGTCCTGGAGGCGGTCGAGCGCCTGGCCGGGACGCCGGTCCCCGCCTCGGCCCTGGAGACTCTCGTGCTGCCGGGCCGGGTGCCCGGCTACTCCCCGGCCATGCTGGACGAGCTCACCGCGGCCGGGGAGGTGGTGTGGACGGGCGCGGGAACCGTCGGCGGCGGAGACGGCTGGCTGGTCCTCGCTCCGGCGGAGAGCGCCCCGCTGCTGCTCCCCGAGCCCGGGGAGCTCACGCTCACTCCGCCGCATCAGGCGGTCCTGGACGCGCTCGGCGAGGGCGGCGCCCTGTTCTTCCGCGGGCTCAGCGACCGGGTCGCGGCCCTGGCCGGCGGGAGCCCGCCGGGCGATCCCGACCTGGTCGCCGTGGTCTGGGACCTGGTGTGGGCGGGGCTGCTCAGCAACGACACGCTCGCCCCGCTGCGGACCGTGCTGGGCGGCGGGGGGAGCGCGCCCCGGCGTTCGGCGTCCCGGCGCAGCCGGTACGGGACCACGGCCCGGCGCCCGGCGATGCCGTCCCGGACCGGCCCGCCCACGGTGAGCGGCCGCTGGTCCCGCCCTCCGGACCGGGAAGGTTCCGTCGACGGCGACGGCGACGGTTCCCCGGGCGGCGGCAGTGAGGCGGCCACGATGCGGGCGCACGCGCTCGCGCTGACGCTGCTGGAGCGGCACGGGGTGGTCACCCGGGGGGCCGTCGCCGCCGAGCGGATCCCGGGCGGGTTCTCCGCCGTCTACCCGGTGCTGCGCGCCATGGAGGAGACCGGCCAGTGCCGTCGCGGCTACTTCGTCGAGGGCCTCGGCGCCGCCCAGTTCGCCCTCCCGGGCGCCGTTGACCGCCTGCGGGCCGCGAGCGCACGGGCCGCGGGCCCGGAAGAGCAGAGTTCCGGCGGAGACCTGCGGCTGCTGGCCGCGGCGGATCCGGCCCAGCCGTACGGGGCGGCCCTGCCGTGGCCGCCGAGGCCCGGGGAGACCGCCGCCGGGCACCGGCCCGGACGGAAGGCGGGGGCGATCACCGTGCTGCATGACGGGGACCTCGTCCTGTACGTCGAGCGCGGCGGGAAGACGCTGCTGTCGTGGAGTGACGACCCGGAGGTGCTGGGGCCGTGCGCGGCCGCCCTGGCGGGGGCGGTGCGGGACGGCGCCCTGGGCCGGGTCACGGTCGAGAAGGCCGACGGCGGCGCGGTCGGGGACTCTCCGCTGGCCCAGGCCCTGGAGTCAGCGGGCTTCCGCCCCACCCCCCGCGGCCTGCGCCTCCGCGGCTGACCCTGTTCAGCGGACGCGGCTGAGGAGGTTGCCCCGGTAGGTCCAGACGCGGAACTCGCGACCGACCCGGTAGACGCGGGCGGGGCGGCCGAAGATGCGGCGGGCCTGGGCCGGGGTCAGGTCGGCGAACGGGCCCGGCTGGGACGCGAGGACCAGGAAGGTCGCGTCGTGCCGGCGCGGGTCGTACCAGCTCTGTTGCTGTTCCTCGGGTCCGGGAGTGGCCCGGCGGTAGGAGAACTCGGCCTGGCGCAACTGGACGCGGCCCCCGCTGGCCAGCGTCGTGGTGGGGCCGTAGCCGTAGCCGGTCAGGCCGTTGGCCAGGTGACGGGCGGTCAGCCAGTCCGCCAGGTTCTGCCCCTCGGCCGGAAGCTGCCGCTGGACCGTCCCGTAGCCCAGCGCCGCCAGGTAGGCCACCGCGACCACGGCCGCCAGCGGCCGCAGCCAGAACCGGATCCGGGGCCGCCCCGAGGACATCCACCGGGCCAGCGGGCCGCCCAGCACGCGGCCGGCCAGGACCGCCCCCGCGGGCAGCACGCCCGCGATCTCCCGCGTCGACCAGATCGTCACGGGCATCGTGCTCAGCACGTATACCGCGATATTGATGACAAACCCGGCGGTGAGCACGCCCACCAGCGGGTCCTCCGGCCGCCCGGACGAGCGCCCGGACGGCCGCGCGAACCGCCAGATCCCGGTCAGCACCGCCGCCACCGCCAGGCCCAGCCCGGCCAGGTGAACCAGGCTGAGAATCATCGGCACGCCCGGCGGATACTGGTAGAACTCCGCGCCGAACAGGGCGAGTACCCCGTCGGCGGTCTTGCCGACATTCTCGCCGACGATCTGGAGCGAGGAAGCGGCCTGCAGCTTGACCGGGAGGAGCCGGAACCCGCCGAGAGCGGCGACCAGCCTGCCGATGACCACGGACAAGCCATAGGCGGCCGCCGCCGCGACGGTCATGGCCGCGTCGAAGCCCGCCTCCCGCCGGGGACCGCGCCTCACCAGGCCCCGCACGGCCCGGCAGCCGAACACCAGCACCAGCGGCGCCACCGCCAGCACCTCCGCCACCCGGTCCCCCATCAAGGTCCAGGTCAGCATCAGCCCC
>WRBL01000195.1 GCA_009784565.1 Streptosporangiales bacterium
GCCGTCGCCCGGCTTCTTGACGCAGACGACGACGCGGGTGCGCTCGGGGCTGTAGACCACCGCGTTCTCCAGCAGGTTGCGGAGCGCGGTCACGAGGAGGTCCTCCTCGCCGAGCACGGACAGGCCGCGCACGCCGATCGAGGCAAGCGTGATGCCCCGGGCCTGCGCCTTGGTCCGGGTCCGGTCCAGGGCCTCGGTGACGGCCTCGTCGATCTCGACGCCCCGGGGGTCCGGTATCGGCTCGGCGGCCTGGATCCGGTTCAGCGTGATCAGGTCCTGGACCAGGAACGTCAGCCGGGCCGCCTCCTGGCGCATGCGCCCGGCGAACCGGCGCACCGCCTCGGCGTCGTCGGCGGCGTCCTCGATCGTCTCGGCCAGCAGCGCGAGGGCGCCGACCGGGGTCTTGAGTTCGTGCGACACGTTCGCCACGAAGTCCCGGCGCACTTCCTCCACCCGCCGGGACTCGGTCTGGTCCTCGGCCAGGACCAGCACCAGTCCGCCGCCGCCGACCGTCCCGGACAGGGGCGCCACCCGCACCGCGAAGCTCGTGGTCCGTCCGCCGAACCGCGGCACGGGGACCTCGAACTCGCTCTCGCGGATCTCTCCGTCGCGGCGGACCTGCCGGGCGAGCGCGAGAAGCTCGCTGACCATGAGCCGGTCGCCCTTGACGATCCCGAAGGCCCGGGCGGCCGCGGACGCCCGCAGGACCCGGTCCTCGCTGTCGACCACCACGGCCGACGACGAGAGGACGGAAAGGACGGACGCGATGCCCGGCGGGAGCTTCGCCGGCTGCTGCGCGCTGCGCAGGCGGGTACTACGAGGCTGCTGGGCGGCACTCACCCTCTCGACCACCCTTGTGACCAGTCCATACTCACGTATCCGATGGTACGTGTCCGCTCCGGGGCACCGACAATCGGGAGGTTCCTGGAAAATTCACTCTTTTCCGGAAGTTCCCGCACCGTCTGCCGGTCGGCAACGAACAATTCACTGAGGATTTGCCCGGGCGCCCGCCCCGGCTGGCCCGGGGTTCCGCGCCCGGTCACCGTCCGGCGGTTACCGGCCCTGGTTCTTGACCGCTTCGGCCGCCGCCTTGGCGGCCTCCGGGTCGAGGTAGCGCCCGCCCGGGGTGACCGGCTTGAACGCGTCGTCCAGTTCGTAGGCCAGCGGAATCCCGGTGGGAATGTTCAGCCCGGCGATGTCGGCGTCGCTGATGCCGTCCAGGTGCTTGACCAGCGCCCGGAGCGAGTTGCCGTGCGCGACGACCAGCACGGTCTTGCCCGCGGCCAGGTCGGTCACGATCTCGTCGTACCAGTACGGCAGCAGCCGGGCCACGACATCCTTCAGGCACTCGGTCCGCGGCCGCAGTTCCGGCGGCAGCGTCGCGTAGCGGGCATCGCCGGCCTGCGAGTACTCGTCGTCGTCGGCGATCGGCGGCGGCGGGGTGTCGTAGGACCGGCGCCAGAGCATGAACTGCTCCTCGCCGAACTCGTCGCGGGTCTGTGCCTTGTCCTTGCCCTGCAGGGCGCCGTAGTGCCGCTCGTTGAGGCGCCACGACCGCTTGACCGGCAGCCAGTTCAGCCCGGCCGAGTCCAGCGCGCCGTTCGACGTCTGGATCGCGCGCGTCAGTACCGACGTATGCACGACGTCGGGCGTGATCCCCGCGTCGGTCAGCATCCGCCCGGCCGCCTCGGCCTCCTGGCGGCCCTTGGCCGCGAGCCCGACGTCCACCCATCCGGTGAACAGGCCCTTCGCGTTCCACTCGCTCTCACCATGCCGAAGCAGCACCAGCGTTCCCATGCAGGTCAGGTTATCGGCCGCCGAGGAGGCCGCGATAGAGGGGCTTCATCACACCCCCGCTGGCCCGAACGGGTCTTCGTTTCCCCCCATCACTGCCCGCCTGGCCCGTGCCGGGAACAGAAGAGCGGTTCGGTCGGTTATTTACAGCTGTGTCTATGGTGTCCAGGCGTGGCCCGCGGCGGATAGCGATCATCAGCGTGCACACGTCACCGCTTGACCAGCCCGGCACCGGTGACGCCGGGGGCATGAACGTGTACATGGTGGAGGTGGCCCGGCGTCTGGCCGCCCGGGGCACCGAGGTGGAGATGTTCACCCGCGCGGTGTGCCGCGACACTCCCCCGCAAGCCGAGCTGGCCCCCGGGGTGACGGTGCACAGCGTCCCGGCCGGGCCGTTCGAGGAACTGGACAAGTACTCGCTGCCGGCCCAGGTGTGCCCGTTCACCGTTGAGGTGCTGCGGGCCGAGGCGGCCGCCGAGGCCGGGCGGTACGACCTCGTCCACTCGCATTACTGGCTGTCGGGAAAGGTCGGCGCGGCCGTCGCCGGGCGCTGGGGCGTCCCGCTGGTGCAGTCCATGCACACCCTCGGCGCGGTGAAGAACGCGTCGCTGGCCGCGGGCGACACGGCCGAGCCCGCCGAGCGCATCCGCGGTGAGCATGAGGTCGTCGCCGCCGCCGACCGCCTGATCGCGAACACCGACGAGGAGGCCGGCCAGCTCGCCCGCTACTACAGCGCCGCCCCGCGGCAGGTGCGGACGGTGAACCCGGGAGTGAGCCTGTCGGTGTTCAAGCCGGGCCCGGCGCCGGCCGGGGCCGCCGACCGCGCGCGGCTCGGGATCCGCCCGGACGCGGTGGTGCTGACGTTCGCCGGCCGGGTACAGCCGCTCAAGGGGCCGGACGTGTTCCTGAAGACGGCCGCGCGGCTGGTGGCCGAGGACCCCTCGCTGCGGGACCGGCTGGTCCCCGTGATGGTCGGCGGGCCCAGCGGAAACGCCTCGCGCGCCGACCCGGACCGGATGCGGCAGATGGCGTCGGCGCTGGGCATCGGCGACATCGTCCGGTTCGAGCCGCCCTGTCCCCAGGAGGAGCTGGCCGCCTGGTACCGGGCCTCGGACCTGGTGCTCACGCCGTCGCATTCGGAGTCCTTCGGCCTGGTCGCGCTGGAGGCCCAGGCCTGCGGCACTCCGGTGGTCGCGGCCGCGGTGGGCGGGCTGACGACCGCCGTGCGCGACGGGTACTCCGGGGTCCTGGTGGACGGTCACAGCCCCGCGACCTGGGCTTCGGCCGTCCGGGACCTGATCGCCGAGCCGAGACGGATCGCCGCGCTGGCGGCGGGAGCGGTGCGGCATGCGTCCGCCTTCGGGTGGTCCGCCACCGTCGACGGACTGACAGCGGTGTATACCGGTGCCATGGAAGAAGCCGCGGCCGGGGTTGGGGCGTGACGGCGATGCCGACGGAATCGGACTCGGGTGAAGAGCTGAGAAGAGTCCTCGACGCGCTGGGCACCGAGTACGAGCATCCGGAGCCAGGCGCGTACCTGGTAAGCCTGCCGGGGACCCACAAGCTCGCCACGCATACCTGGCTCATCGCCGGAGAGCACAGCCTTCACGTGGAGGCGTTCTTCTGCCGCCAGCCGGACGAGAACCACGCCGTGTTCTACCGGTTCCTGCTGGAGCGCAACGGCCGCATGTTCGGCGTGCATTTCGCGCTGGACCCGGTCGGGGACGTCTACCTAACCGGGCGGCTGCCGGTATCGGCCATCACTGAGGACGAGATCGACCGGCTGCTCGGATCGGTGCTCACCTACGCCGACGAGTCCTTCAACCAGGCACTCAAGCTGGGATTCGGTTCGGCCATCAAGCGCGAGTGGGCCTGGCGGACCTCCCGCGGGGAGTCGCTGGCCAACCTGGCGCCGTTCGCCGGCTTCGTGCGGGGGGATGCCTCGGAGTGATCTGCATCGTGTTCGCCCTGCTGACCGCCGGTAGCAACGCGGCGGCTTCGGTGCTGCAGCGGAAGGCCGCGGCCCAGGTACCGCAGTCCCGGGCGATGCACGTGTCACTCATCACCGAACTGGTCCGGCGCCGGGTCTGGCTGGCCGGGATCGGGATGGTGATCGCCGCCGCCCTGTTCCAGGCCGCGGCCCTGGCCACCGGGCCGATCGCGCTGGTGCAGCCCATCTTCATCATCGAACTGCCCGTCACGCTGCTGCTGGCGGTGATCGTCAACCACGACCTCGCGAAGCTGCGGCGGCTGCCGTGGCGCGCGATCGGCGTGACCACGATCGCGCTGGGGGCCGGCCTGACCATCGCCGCCCCGAGCGGCGCCGCCGACCGCGCGCAGGACAGCAGCTGGATCGTCGCCCTCATCGTCACGATCGGTTTCGAGACCCTGCTGATCAGCATGGCGCTGAGCACGCGGGGCGAGCCCCGGGCCGCGCTGCTCGGCCTGGCCGCGGCCTGCGGCTACGCGCTGACCGCCGCGCTGATGAAGAACTCGATGGCCGACCTGAACGCCCGCGGCTGGGGAGTCCTGGCCCACTGGCACATCTACGCGACGGCGGTGGCCGGCGTCGGGGCGCTGTTCCTGCTCCAGAACGCGCTGCAGGCCGGATCGCTGGTGGCCTCCCAGCCGATGCTGACCGTGGGCGACGCGCTGATCAGCATCGCCTACGGCGTCACCCTGTACGGCGAGCAGCTGCGGACGGGCTGGTGGCTCATCCCGCAAGTCGGCGCTGTCGCCCTGATCGTTTACGGATGCGTGCAGATAGCGAAGTCCCCCCTGGCGGCCGAAGCTGCGCCGGTAGCAGCGGAAACCGCCGCGACTGTAAGGTAAGTATTGTGAATAGGCTGGGCGAGCTCGAGCGGGCAATCATGGAGATTCTCTGGCTTACGGAGGAACCTCTTACCGTAAGAGAGGTCAGCAACGGGCTAAGTCAGCGTAATCTGGCCCATACGACCGTCATGACCGTGCTTGACCGGCTCGCGAAGAAGGGATTCGCTCGCCGGGAGCGGGACGGCCGCGCATGGCGCTATAGTCCCGCCGAGACGCGAGAAGCGTACGTAACGGAACTGATGCTGACCGCGCTGGAGCAGACCGGGGACCGCGACGCGGCCCTGGCCAGATTCGCTCGCAGCGTGTCCGGCACCGAGGCGGTCGTGCTCCGGGAAGCCCTCGCGGAGCTAGACGGCGCCGCCGGCATCGCGCTACCGGAAACCGAGGGAGATACCGGGGTTTAGTTATGGGGGGCCTGGCCGACGCAACACTGCTCGCCGTGGTCGCCGTCGGAAGCCTGCGGGGAGCGGGCGCGCTGCTGCGCGCGCGCTGGCCGCGCCGGAGCCCGGCGACCGCGATCCTGCTCTGGCAGGCCCTTGGCCTGTCGGGCGGACTGGCGGCGGTGGGAGCACTGCTGGCGCTGGCCGTCGGCGGCACCGGGGTAGCCCGGTCCGGCATCGTCGGCGGGCTGGGGTCGCTGATCCGGCAGCCCGAGGCCGGGCGGATGCTGATCCACGGAGAGCCCCTCGCAATCACGCTGCTGCGGGTCGGCTGCCTGGTCGCCGGGTTCTCGCTCTTCGCGGGACTGGCCTGGGTCCTGATCATGGCGTTCGTCGCCGCGGTACACGCGCGGCGACGCCAGCGGGAACTGCTGGCGCTGCTGGGCCACGGCGACCCGAAGGCCCCGGGGGCGCTGGTCGTCGACCACCCGGCCGCCGCCGCCTACTGCCTTCCCGGCATCAAGTCCCAGATCGTCGTCAGCGCCGGGACTCTCGACCTGCTGGCCCCGGCCGAGCTGGCGGCCGTCCTGGCGCATGAGCGAGCTCACCTCCGGGCCCGGCACGACCTGGTGCTGATCCCGTTCACGTCCCTGAACCGGGCGTTCCCCCGGTTCGGCGTCATCCGCCAGGCCTACCGCACGGTCGCGCTGCTGGTGGAAATGATGGCCGACGACCGGGCGCTCCGCGTCCGCGGCCTGCTGGCCCGGGAACTCGCGACCGCCCTGCTGCGGTTCGGCACCGCCCCCGTCTCGGCCGACGCCCCGGCGGGCGCGATGGCGGCCGCCGAAGGCGACCTCACCGCCCGGGTCAACCGTCTCCTCGCCCCGCCGCGGCCTCTGTCCCGCACGGCTCAGGCCTCGGTAGTCCTCGGCGCCGCCGCCACGGTCGCCCTCCCGCTCGCCCTGCTGATCATCACCCCGTAGCCGACCCCCGCGCCGCGGCCATCTCACGCCCGCGGCCATCTCACGCCCCGCCATCTCACGCCCGCGGCGGGACCGGAGCTGTCGCTATGGCGCCCGCGAAGGGTGACCTGCGAGCGCGGGACGGGAGCGTCGATGGCGCTTCCGCTGTCGCTACCAGGGCCCGTAGGGGCCGTAGCCGCTGCCGCCGCGCTTGCCGCCCATCTCCTTGACCTTGGGCCGGACGTCCACGAGGTACACGGCCGCCGCGACGAAGGCCGCGACCGACAGGAAGCCGATCAGGCTGCCGCTGTAGACCGCGAAGGCCCCTACGACCAGCGCGACGCCCAGGATGAGCAGCCAAATGGTCTTAGTCAGCTTGCCCGCCGCGGGGTAAGCCGCCTTGGGGCGGGTCAGCGCGTCGATGAAGGCCCAGGCCTCCACCGCGAACCCGACCACCGTGAGGGCGAAGAAGAAGTAGAACAGGGGGCTCATTACCCCGCTGCCGAAGATACTGGCCACGGGCCTACGCTACCTTGTCACGCCCCTGTCCGGTCACTTCAGGACGGATCGCCCGGCGGGGGGTTGCGGGTGACCGAGATGACCTCGGCTCTGGGCGGCTTGGGCTCGTTCTCCCGGCGGAAGGACTCGTAGATCCCGAGCAGCACTTCCTTCTGCCGCTCGGACAGGTCCTGATCGGAGCGCAGGGCCTGCCGGACACCCGAGTCGGCCGGCCGGTCATCCAGGACGCCGGCCTGCGTGTACAGCGCCTCCGAGGAGATGCGCAGGCCCTTGGCGATCTGCTGCAGGAGATCCGCGCTGGGCTTGCGGAGCCCGCGCTCGATCTGGCTCAGGTACGGCTTGGGAACCCCGGCCTGCTCGGCCAGCTGGCGAAGCGAGATCTTGCCCTGCTCGCGCTGTTCCCGGATGTAGTCCCCTATGCCGCTCATAACCCGATGTTAGCGCGCCGGGACCTGGGACAGATGCTCGCGGGCGAAGGCGAGGGTCTCGGCCAGGTCGGCCAGGCGGGCCTCCCGTGTCGGGGCCCGGCGGGTGTTCACCTCGGCGACCACCACCCCGCGGAAACCGGTCGCGTCCAGCCCCCGCAGCAGTTCCGCGCAGGGCTGCTTGCCCCGGCCCGGGACGAGGTGCTCGTCGGGCACCGGGCCGCTGGAGACGCCGCTGCCGTCGGCCAGGTGGACGTGGGACAGCCGGCCCCCGAGGTCGTTGGCCATCGCCATCGCGTCCGAGGCGGAGGCGGCGGTGTGCGACAGGTCCAGGGTGACGTTGGGAACGTCGAGGCCGACCGGGTCCCAGTGGGGCGAGTAGCCGGAGACTTCGGACGTCCCGGCCCTGATCGGGAACATGTTCTCGACCGCGAACGTCACGCCGGTCTCTTCGGCGATCTTCTCCATGCCCTTCTCGAACCCGCGGGCGTACTCCCGCTGCCAGCGGAAGGGGGGATGCACCACGACGGCCTTCGCGCCCAGCCGCTCGGCCATTTCCTTGGCGCGGATCAGCTTGGCCCACGGCTCGCGCCCCCACACCAGCTGGGTGAGCAGCAGGCTCGGCGCGTGGACTGCGAGCACCGGCACCTGGTGATAGTCGACCAATCGTTCCAGGGCCTCGGTGCTCTGGCTGACGGGGTCCGTGTAGACCATGACCTCAACGCCGTCGTACCCGAGCCGGCTGGCCGCCTCGAAGGCGTCCGGCGTCCGCTCGGGATACACGGACGAGGATGACAGCGCCACGGGAATCGCGGGTAGCCCGGCCAACACGTCTCCCTCCGACTTCCGCCCCTGCCTTTCCAGCTTATGCGGTAGCCGCGCCCGGCCCGCAGGGGCATCGCCGGACCGGACATCGTCACCGATCATCCCCGCCGCCCGCGAATCGGGCGCGTACTCCGAAAGACCCGGAAGCGAGCAGCGGGCAAACCTTGCTTCGCCCGCCACCCCACGGCGCGCGCCTCGCCCCTGACCGTTTCCGGTGGCACGGCGCCAGGGCGGGACGGCACGGGTCCCGGCCCCGGCTCGCCTCACGGGACCGGCACTGCCCGTTCCGGGCAGTCTGGGAGGGGATACCGCCCCCAGACCCCCGGCGTACGGGTCCGCGCGGTCCACGGTGCCGGGCCGAGTTGCCGGCCGGGGCTCGCTATCGGGGCCTGGTGACCACAGCTGCGCTGGACGGTGCCGGCCCCTGGTCACCTGACCCCGGCTGCCGGGCCCGGTCAGGGCAAAAGCGGTTAATTTTCCGTGGCCGGGGTCTCCGGACCGTGCGGCCGGTCCCCCGGGAGGCAGCAAAAATGTCGGTGGCGGCGGTTATGGTGCTGACATGGCAAGGACTTCGGCGGGTTACCGCTGCGCGGAGTGCGGATGGCAGACGGCCAAGTGGGTCGGCCGGTGCGGTGAGTGCCAGGCCTGGGGAACCGTCGAGGAAGCCGCCGTGCCCCGGCTGGTGCGGGCCGGGATCCGGGCGGCCGCCTACAGCGGCCCGGGCGGGAAGAGCGGGCGGCTCGGCGGCGGCCCGGTGAGCACGCCCGCGACGCCGATCGGGAAGGTCGACGCGGCGGAGGCGGTGGCACGCCCGACCGGCATGGGCGAACTGGACCGGGTGCTGGGCGGCGGCATGGTTCCGGGCGCGGTCATGCTGCTGGCCGGGGAGCCCGGCGCGGGCAAGTCCACGCTGCTGCTGAAGGCGGGCGCGATGGTCGCCGCCGGCGGGCCGGTCCTCTACGTCACCGGCGAGGAGTCGGCGGCGCAGGTCCGGCTGCGGGCGGACCGGATCGACGCGATCGACGACAACCTCTACCTCGCCGCCGAGACCGATCTCAGCGCGGTCCTGTCCCATGTCGAGACCGTGGACCCGAAGCTGCTGATCATCGACTCGGTGCAGACCGTGGCCTCGGGCGAGACCGACGGCGTCCCCGGCGGTGTCACCCAGGTCCGGGAGGTCGCGACCGCGCTGACCGCGGTGGCCAAGGAACGGGGACTGGCCACGATCCTGGTCGGGCACGTCACCAAGGACGGCTCGGTCGCCGGGCCGCGCACCCTGGAGCACCTGGTGGACGTGGTGCTCCAGTTCGAGGGCGAGCGGCACTCCCGGCTGCGGATGATCCGCGCGCTGAAGAACCGGTACGGGCCGACCGACGAGGTCGGCTGCTTCGACATGGGCGAGTACGGGCTGATCGAACTGCCCGACCCGAGCGGCCTGTTCGTGTCCCGCCACAGCGAGCCGGTGCCCGGCACCTGCGTCACCGTCACCCTGGAGGGCCGCCGCCCGCTGCTGGCCGAGGTGCAGGCCCTGGTCGCGTCCACGACCGCCGAGGTGCCGCGCCGGGTCACTTCCGGCCTCGACTCCTCCCGGGTCGGGATGGTGCTGGCCGTCCTGCAGCGGCGGGCCGATGTCAAGGTGGGCAAGTCCGACATCTACGCGGCGACCGTCGGCGGCGTCCGGCTCACCGAGCCGTCGGTGGACTTGGCGGTCGCGCTCGCGCTGGCGAGTTCGATGTCCAACCTGTCGGTTCCGCAGGGCGTGATCGCCATCGGCGAAGTCGGTCTCGCCGGCGAGGTGCGGAACGTGGCGGGCGTCCCCCGCCGCGTCGCGGAGGCGGAGCGAATGGGCCTGCGGCGGGCGCTCGTCCCGGCCGGGTCGGACGCCAAGTCCGGCGGGGGCATGGAGGTCGTCGAGGTCGAGGACGTCCGCTCCGCCCTGTCCGCGGCCCTGAGCGGCTAGGGACTAGCGCTTACCCGGGGTCTTACTCCTCGAGTACGTGCGCGAGGCCTTACCCGGCGAGTACGTGCGCGAGGGCTTCGCCGAAGGCTTGGCCGCGGGCTGGGCCGGCAGGATCTTGAAGGCCCTCACGGGACTGAAGTGGCCGTCGGCCTCGGCCATCGCCTCGAAGGTGCCTGACGCGCCGTACGGCAGCGTTCCGGCGCAGGGCCGGCTGCGCGCCTTCGGGTTCCAGGCCAGCGTCACTTCCCGCGGCACCCCCGGCGTCAGGCTCGTCGTCCGGGACCCCTTCCCGGCGGCCGGGCAGGCGGCGGAGTCCCATACGGTCTTGCCGTGCCGCGTGACCTCGATCCGCACCGCGGAGGGGCCGAACTTCATCCGGCAGGCCGCTGCCGACGTGGAGACCGCGTAGACGCGGAAGGCCGGCATCTGCCCGGCCTGGTAGGCCGGCTGGGTGAACAGGCTCAGCACGACATGGCCGGCCACGCACCCGGCGCCCTTGCCCGGCGCGACAGACGGCGAGGCCGAAGCGGACGGCGAGGCCGACGCCGACGGTGACGGGGCGGGAGTCCCGTACGGCTGGCCGGTCGCCGAGGCGGGCAGCGCGTCCCGGTTCTCCCGGGCGGCCGCCGACGCGCGGGCGGCGGCCGTCTGGCTGGCCTGCCTGCTCGGCCCGCCTCCGCCGCCGAACAGCCACGCCAGCAGCATCAGCACGGCCAGCCCGCCGCCGAGTATGAAAAACCGGCGCCGCCAGTAGGCGTCCGGGTCGGCAGGCTCACCGTTACTACGGAAAGTAATGCGACGCATACTGTAAGTATGCTCCCGGCGGGCATAATTCCGCTGGAGACCCGCCGGTACGAGCGCGGAGCCCCGATAATCACGGTATGGCTTCCCGACTCACCGAACCCGTTCTCGACTGGTATGCCGCAAATGCCCGGGACCTGCCGTGGCGCTCGCCCGACGCGACGCCGTGGGCGGTGCTGGTCAGCGAGATCATGTTGCAGCAGACCCCGGTGAAGCGGGTGCTCCCCGCGTACCAGGCCTGGATGGAGCGGTGGCCGTCGCCGAAGGACCTGGCGGCCGAGCCGCCCGGGGAAGCGGTCCGGATGTGGGGGCGCCTGGGCTACCCCCGCCGGGCGCTGAGGCTGCACGAGGCCGCCCGCGTCATCACCGACGAGCACTCCGGGAACGTCCCGGACGATCACGGCGAACTGCTCAGGCTCCCCGGCATCGGCGCCTACACGGCCGCCGCGGTGGCGAGCTTCGCGTACGGGCAGCGCCATGCCGTCCTGGACACCAACGTGCGCCGGGTCTTCGCCCGGGTGGTGAGCGGCAGGCAGTACCCGCCGGCCGCCCCGTCCAAAGCCGAGTACCGGCTGGCCGAGTCGCTCCTGCCCGCCGACGAGGCGACCGCCGCCCGCTGGTCGGTCGCGGTGATGGAACTGGGGGCCCTGGTCTGCACCGCGTCCAGCCCGGACTGCGACCGGTGCCCGGTCAAGGGCAGCTGCGAGTGGCTCATCGGCGGCAAGCCGCTCAGCGACGAGCAGCGCAAGACCCAGAAGTACGAGGGCACCGACCGGCAGTGCCGGGGGCGGCTGCTCGGGCTGCTGCGCGACGCTCCCGCCCCGGTCCGGCTGGAGAACTTCGACATCGTCTGGCCCGACGACGCGCAGCGGGCCCGCGCCCTCGACGGCCTCGTCGCCGACGGACTCGTCGATCCCCTCCCCGACGGCCGCTTCGCCCTCCCGGGCTAGCACCTCAGCGACAGCAACGCGCCATCGCCGCCGCGCTGCCGGGTACGCAAAAGTCCCTTCGCGGGCGTGATAGCGCCCGCGAAGGGACCGTTGCTGTCGCTGGGGTAGGTGGCCGTTAGCCGATGGCCCGGGCGGTGCCGGGGCCTTCGGAGGGGCCGGAGCCGCCGCCGCCCACGGGCGGGTTGGTGCCCGAGACGCCCATCGTCGGGTTGCTGCCCGACGAGGACGACACGCCGACCGGCTCGTCAGTCGGCGTGGACTCCGGCTTCGGCACACCGGTGAAGGTGAACTTCTTCTCGTCGCCTTCGCCCTCGACGTCGACGATCACTATCGTCCCCGGCCGCAGTTCGCCGAACAGGATCTTCTCGGACAGCGAGTCCTCGATCTCCCGCTGGATCGTCCGGCGCAGCGGACGGGCGCCGAGAACCGGGTCGTAGCCCCGCTCCGACAGAAGCTCCTTCGCCGGCTCGCGCAGCTCGATCGCCATGTCGCGGTCCTTGAGCCGGTCGTCCAGCGCCGCGATCATGAGGTCCACGATGGAGTAGATCTCCTCGCGCTCCAGCTGGTGGAAGACCACGACGTCGTCGACACGGTTCAGGAACTCGGGCCGGAAGTGCTGCTTGAGCTCTTCGCTGACCTTCGCCTTCATCCGGTCGTAGGAGCCGCGGGTCTCGCCCTGGCGGGCGAAGCCGACCGACACGCCCTTGGAGATGTCCTTCGTCCCCAGGTTCGTGGTCATGATGATCACGGTGTTCTTGAAGTCGACCGACCGGCCCTGGGCGTCGGTCAGGCGGCCGTCTTCCAGGACCTGGAGGAGCGAGTTGAAGATGTCCGGGTGGGCCTTCTCGATCTCGTCGAACAGGACCACCGAGAACGGGCGCCGGCGCACCTTCTCGGTGAGCTGGCCGCCCTCTTCGTAGCCGA
>WRBL01000196.1 GCA_009784565.1 Streptosporangiales bacterium
CACCGGATCGTCGATGTGCACGGCCGCTTCGCCGGGCCGGTCTCGCTGGCGCTAGCCCTACTCGCCTCATTCACCTTCATCTCCGCGGCCGTTGTCCCCCTTAGCACTCAACTGCATTCTCAGCTGACTCTGCGGCTTTCCCAGAAGGAGGAGCGGCTGCGCGCCCAAGAGGCGGGGCGCGCTCGCGACTACATGCAGGCGGTCCGGCAGGTAACGGCAGACCTGAATGCCCAGGTGGTCGCCCACGTGAACATTCGAGTTCAGGAGTCGATGCCGCCAAGCTACAAAAGGATGCTGTCCGACACTCGGTTCCAGAACCAAGTCGACAGGATCAATTCTGGCACTAGCCAGCTAGGAAAAACTCTGCACCAGATCGACCCAGAAGCCGCACGGGTCCTGGCTATGGAAAACGCACGCACGCAAAACCTGCAAGATCTTTCGGATCAGCTTCCCGAGTCTTCACCGGACGGACGGCTCCCTACGTCCGCGCCGGCTCACGTGACAGCCAGCCAGGCGGCCGCCGCACGGAAATGGGTGAAAGAAGATTCGGGCGAAGATGTCTTCGACCTTCTAGAAGCAGACAACGATCAGATTACGCTTCAAATGGGAACAACCTTTATCTCTTCTCCATTCTGGAAAAATATCAAGACGGCCTTCAAAGGCAAGTTCCCGTTCGCCGAGCCGATGATTGACATCCTGTCGAGCACGATTGGCGACCAGCTCCAAGAGACCATCTACGAGAAGGTCGCTCCTATCGTCAAGGATGTCGTCAACCGAACCGGAAACGCGCGGGCGCAGATTTCTGCGGTAGCCCAGAATATTAGCGCTAAAGTCAACGTCGCTAGCATGGTCCGGGCGCACGCCGAAGAAATCATCAACGTAACGGCCGAACGGGAAGCAGACCTCACCCGCCTCACCGATGGCGCGACTCAGGTGTCGTATTACGCCCAGATCGTCCGGGAAAAGAACAAGCTCGTACTGGAATCCGTCATCGACCCTATCGGCCTAGAGTTCTCTCCCGCAGGCGGAGATCTCATCACTCGCGGCGATTTCGATCCGGCGCTCACCGCGATACTCAACTCAAGCGAGCCGGTTCAGGCCGAGGTCGTCAAGGAGCTCGCCTCACTATCGCAGGCCAGCGATTCAGAACTGCTGCAGCTCTGGCAGTCATACAACATGCGTGTCGATTCGGGCGCGCTGGACACGGGCGACGTGGATGCCTCCGGTGAGCCGATTGTGACTGATCCGGTGAGCCTGAAACACAATGCCGCGCACGTCCTCCAGTTCCTCGCCCCAGACCTGCCCGGAGTAGTCACTAGCGGAGACCTGAATATCGCCAACGCCAACTGCGGCTGCTCGTAATCCGCGAGTCCGCGCGGATCACTGCCCCGGGGCACCCGCGGAAATGTGAGAGCAGCGAGGAGGCACCCTCCCCCGCAGCACGTCCGGCGGCGGCTTCCCGCACCGCGCCGCTTGCACCTCATTGGTGACCGTGGCTTTCCGGCCCCTGCCGCACTCCCCTTACTCCGGACCGGAGGGGAACCGCACCTCGCATGGCTGCGCAGCGAATTTCTCGCACCACAAGGAGTTAAATTCCTTTATGTGGGATTTTTTTACCTCTTGTACCGTATAAGGGATTCCGGCTAGGGTCGCCACAAGGCAGCGGCGCGCCTCGCAGCCCGCCTGCTGGCCAGGTACATCGGAGGACAGGGCGGAGCCCCGGAAGGGAGGTGAGCTGCTCGATGCCGGGCAGGTTTCGCGTGATCCGCCTAGCGTGGCCGGCGATTTCGGATCTGCTCCTGGATCGTCTCGGCGGACTTCAGAAGATCCGGCACCAGGACACGGACGCCCCCGATGCTGCCCGCCAGCATGCTCGGGACCGCGACGCTGATCGCGGCCAGCGGGGCGCCGGCCGGGTCGGTCAGCGCGGCGGCGACCGCGGCCACGCCCTCGGAGCTTTCCTCCCAGTTGAGGGCATAGCCCTGGCGGCGGACCAAGGCGAGTTCTCCCAGCAGCTGACGGCGCGAGGTGATCGTGGACTGCGTGGGCGCGGGCAGTTCCTCATCGGGGTAGCGGCGTATCAGCTCGCTGTCATCCAGCGCGGCGAGCAGGGATTTCCCCGCCGACGACGCGTGCGCGTGCCGGACCAGGCCGACCCGGTTGCCGACCCGGACCTCGGACAGCCCTTCGTAGCACTCGATGAACCGGATCATCGTGCCCTCCAGGATCGCCAGGCTGCTCGTCTCGCGGGTCGCGTTGCGCAGCTGCTCCAGGCCGGGCAGGGCGATTCTCCTGATGTCAATCTTGCTGATCGCCGCCATGCCGATGGCGTGCAGCGCTGGCCCCGGCTGGTAGGCACCGTTGGGCTTGTCCTGCATGAGGAAGTCCCGACGGCGCAGCGCCGACAGCAGCCGGTGAGCCGTCGAACGGGCCACGCCAAGAAGCTCCGCGGCCTCCGAGACGCGCAGCGCCTGCCGTTCGGCGACCAGCTGGAGCAGCCGGAGCGCGTTGTCAACGGAAGTCATTCGCTCGCCTGCCGCGGACTCGGCGGCCGCCAGGCCGTCAGGTGCCTCATTCGCCATAGCGGAAAAGTATCCCCCTTCTATCCCGGAACGAAGAATAGATGACCGAAATACAGGGTCCCAGCGAGCGGGCGCGCGAACTCGTCCGCGGTTCCTACGATCTCCACGTCCACATCGAGCCGGACGTCATGAAACGGCGGATCGACGACATCGACCTCGGTCGCCGCAGCCTCGACGTCGGCCTGGCCGGATTCGTGCTGAAATCGCACTACGTGCCCACCGGTGAGCGCGCCAGCGTCGTCCGCAAGGCCGTACCCGGCTCAGACGCCCGCGGCGCGATCACCCTCAACAACTCGGTCGGCGGGATGAACCCCACCGCGGTCGAGATCGCCGCCCGCTCCGGCACGTCGGTCGTCTGGTTCCCCACCGTCGACAGTTCCAATCAGCGCGCTTCCCGGGCCCAGGCCCCCGCTGGGGCCACGCCGCCCATGTGGGCCGCGCTGCAGGACGACCTCAGCGAGCGTGGCATCGCGGCCGGGCCGGTTCCGATCCTGACCGAGGACGGCGCGGTCACCGAGGACGTCCGGCAGGTCATCGCGCTCATCGCCGAGCACGACATGGTCCTGGCCACCGGACACCTGTCCGCCGGGGAGATCGCGACCGTTGTCAGCGCCGCCGTCGAGGCGAAGGTCGAGCGGATTGTCGTGACGCACCCGGAGTTCACCTCCCAGCGCGTCCCGGGCGGCCAGCAGCGCGAACTGGCCGAGCAGGGCGCGTACCTGGAGCGCTGCTTCACCACCCCGCACACCGGCAAGGTGACGTGGGAGGAGATGTTCGCGAACATCCGCGCCGCCGGACCTGAGCGCTCCTTTATCGCCAGTGACCTCGGACAGCCGTTCAATCCGCCGGTCGAGGACGGACTGGCGCTGATGGCCGACCGGCTCCTCGGCGCCGGGTTCACTGAGCAGGAAGTCAGCACCATGACCGTGCGCAACTCGCGCTGGCTGATGGGAGCGGCGGAAGCATGAGCACGGTTTCTCCTGGTACCGCCGAGCTGAAGCGGACGCGGCGGGCGGTTTTCGGCGGATCCTTCGGGTTCTTCGTGGACATGTTCGACGTTTACCTGCCGACCGTCGCGCTCGCGCCGGCGATCAGCTACTTCACGCCGCACACCATGCCCGCCAGCACCAAGGGCATCGTCACCGCGCTCATCTTCGTCGCGACGCTGCTCGGGCGGCCGATCGGGTCCGCGATCTTCGGCGGGCTGGCCGACCGGGTCGGACGGCGCAAGGTCACGCTCTGGTCCGTCGCCGGCTGCGGCGTCTGCACCCTCGGCATCGCCGTCCTGCCCGGGTACTCCTCGGCCGGGATGGTCGGCGTCGGCGTCATGATCGCGCTGCGCCTGGTCGACGGCGTCTTCATGGGCGGCGAGTACACCGGCGCCACGCCGCTCGCCATGGAGGCGTCCCCCAACGGCAAGCGCGGCTGGTACGGCGGCCTGGTCGGCGCCGGGTTCGCGTTCGCCTACTGCGCCATCGCGCTCGTCACCCTGCTCGTGCTGCAGTTCGCGCCCGAGGGCGGGCCGACCGCCGCCTACTCGGTGTGGGGCTGGCGGATCCCGTTCATCGTCGGCGCCGTCCTGTGCGGGATCTTCCTCGTCTGGTACTCGCGCCAGGTCGACGAGTCGCCGGCCTGGAAGGCGGCGAAGAAGGTCCGCAACCCGGTCCGCGAGGTCCTGACCGGGCGGTCGGCCCGGGACTACCTCCAGGTGTTCGTCATGATGACCGGCGTCTGGTTCGCGTCCAACATGGCGTCCGGGCTCCTGCCCGCCACCCTGCAGTCGCAGGCCCACGTCTCGGCGACCGAGGTGACGGGCGCACTGGTGATCGTTCAAGCCATCCATACGGTGCTATTTCCGTATATCGGCGCGTGGAGTGAACGGGTCGGGCGCCGCGTCTTCCTCGCCTGGAACGGCGTCGCCGTCGGCGTGGTGTGCGCGCTCGCGTTCGCGTCGCTGGCCGCCGGGCTGTGGAGCGGTTTCGGCCTCGTGCTGGTCGTGACGCTGGTCATCCGGCTCAGCGGCGGCAGCATGTTCGCGATCACGCCGTCCTACCTCAGCGAGCGGTTCCCCGCGGCGATCCGGGGCAGCGGCTTCGGCCTCGGGTACGGCGGGCCGCTGCTGCTCACGTCGTTCTACGCGTACTACCAGGACTGGCTGGGTCATTTGATGCCGTCGTCGTACACGCCAGTGGTGCTGCTGGTCTTCGGCGGGATCTGCATGGTCGTCGGCGCGCTGCTGGGACCCGAGACCCGGGCGGTCGACTTCACGATCAGCGAAAGCGAGACCCAGGAGCCCAGCGCACCCGTGTAAATACGCCCGGCAGGGCCGGGTTCCGGTCGCGGACCCGGCCGTCGTGGCCGGGGACGACGAAGCCGGCCTGCCACGGAACGGGCGCCGGACCCGCGTCGTCAGGCGGGCGGTCACCGGCCGGGATACAGGCTGGTCAGCATGCCGAGGGCGCGCGCGAACAGGTCGGGGGTGAGGGTGTCCGGGGCCGGCGGCGGCCAGTTCCGGCCCGCCGGCCGATGATGCTGCTGCGCGGGTTCGCCCGCGTCCCCGTCCGCGCCCGCTGACGCCCTAACGGCGGCGCAGGACGCGGGCCACGCCGGCGGCGACGGTCGTGGCGAGGATCCACCCGGCCGCCATCAGGAGGTAGGACAGCCACTGCTCGCCGCCGCCGGGCCGGAACTCGTACTTCATCCCGAGATCCACCACCGGCAGCAGCAGGTCGACCGCGTAGACGATCCCGTTGAAATGCGGCGCCTGCCCGTTCGTCATGGCCGGGGGCGGCAGCAGCGAGAACACGATGCTCCCGGTGACGAGCAGCAGCGCCATCCAGGCCAGGGCGCGCCCGGGCCGGTACCCGTAGCCGACGGTGATGTCCTGCAGCAGGCCCACGACCTTCAGCGGCGCGCCCCGTCCCTCGTACCGGATCCGCTCGCGGGCGTACTGCACCTCGCGGGCCTGGCCCGGCTGGCCGTGCGCCGCGTACACGGCGGCCAGCTGCTCATACGGCTGCGCCTGGAAACCGCGCGGGTCGCGGCCGAGCCAGCGCAGCCGCCGCGCGGCGGGCACGAGCGGCTCCAGGGCCTGGTAGGTGAAGCCGTCGAACCGCATGTCGTCCGGCCAGCCGTCCGGGTCGTCGCGCAGCAGGTCGACGGCCGTGTGGCTGAGGTCGACGCACCCGGTGACGGCCTCCGGGCGCAGGTCCAGTTCCCGTGCCCTCAGGTTGCCCGCGTCCAGCGCGTTGCCGTCCGGGTTCGAGAGCGTCGACTCCTCCAGGTAAACCGAGCCGTCGATGACCGACCCGAACAGGCGCAGCGATCCTTCCGCCCTCATCCGGTGGCAGAACACGTCGGAGGTGACCCGCGCCCGGGACAGCCGGCACGCCACGCCGTCGGCTCCCCGGTCGCGCAGCTCGGTGTCCTCCAGCAGGACGCGGGCCCCGGCCTGGATGCTCCGCAGGTTGACTTCGCCGTGCGCCCGGGTGCCCGTCAGCACGAACGAGCCTCCGACCCTGACCCGTTCGGCGCTGAGGGCGTCCTTCCCGTCGCCGTTCTCCAGCACGGCCTTCGGCAGGTTCATGTCGCCGCTGATGTCGGCGCCCGTCATCGACAGCTGCCCGTGACAGGACACCCCTTCCCCGTGCAGCGCGATAACGCGGATGGCGTCCAGGTTGAGCGCGACGCCGCCGGGGTTGCTGAACGTCGCGCCCTCGATCGTCAGGTTGGCCGCCAGCCGCGCGCCGATCAGCCTGACCTCCCCGGAGGCGTGGAATCCCCGGGCCACGAAGACCCCGCCGCCCGCTTCCAGCCCTCCCGCGACCAGCGCGAGCCGGTCGGGGTTGGACAGCCGGGCGGCGGACAGGAGGAGCGAGGCCGTGATCCGGCAGTTGGTCGCGGACGTCTCCCCCTGGGTCCTCAGGCCCTGGCAGTCGAGGTTCCCGCCGACCGTCGCGTAGCGGAAGTTCAGCGCTTCCTTCCCGGGGCGCACGATCCGCGCCCGGCTGAGGACGGCGGCGCCGGAGATCGTGGCCGCCTGGAACGAGACCAGTCCCCGCGCCCTCAGGTTCGCTCCCTCGAGGCCGCCGTCCAGGACGAGCCCCGGGGCGAGCACGGCTTCCTCGCCCGCGCCCGCGCGGGTCCCGGAGACGCGCAGCTTGCCGCTGACCCGGGCCTGTTCCAGCCGGACGGATCCCGCGACCGTGGAGCCCGACAGGTCCAGGAGGCCGTCCAGCCGCATCAGGGTGCCGTCGAACCCGGGCAGTTCGCAGCCGATGACGCGGACCGTCCGCACGGAACTGTCGGCGAAGCACAGCTCGGTGTCGAAGACGCAGTCCTCGAAGGTCACCGGGCAGGTGACGACGGCTCCGGTGAGATCCAGCCGGCCCTCGACGTCGGCCCCGCGCAGCCGCAGCGCCGGAGCGTGCCCGGGCTCCGGGTCCGCCCCGCCGAGCAGCAGCGACGCGATGACCTCGGCCCGGATGACGGGCCGGGCGCCCGTCCCGCTCAGGTCGGCGAGCGCGCCGCCGGGGAACGCCTTCCACAGCGACCGCTCGGCCTCGCCGAGCTCAGCAGATTCCACGCGTTCATTCTTGTGGACGGATATGTTCCGAATCCAGGGATCTCACGAGATTGAACAGCCGGCCGGGGTGAAGGTCAGTCCCGGGCCAGGGCGTCGATGGCCGTCAGGGCCAGGGTGCCCAGCTCCTGGTCCCCGTCGATGGCGGCCCCCAGCTGCCGCCGGCTCAGCCGGCGCACGGCGAGCCGGCACAGGCCCACGGCGTCGGCGACGATGGTGACGTCCGGTTCGGCGGCCCGCGGTTCCGGCGCGAGCGGCACGGTGAACGTGCCGCCGGCCGGGCCGGTGAGGACGAAACGGGCGGCACGGCCGGGCGCGACGGCGCCCTGGTAGGCCATGGCCAGCGGCACGGCGGCCATCAGCGCGGCGCACAGGGTCGCCATGCGCTCGGGGTCCAGTTCCGGCAGCGGCCGGCCGGTGGCCTGGCAGATGTCGATGGCGTGAGCCCACAGCTCGCCGGTGCGCGTCACCAGGAGCTGGTCGACGCTGACGGTAATGTCGTGGAACACCACCGGCCGGGCGCCGTCGCCGACGGCCGCGGCCGCCACCGCGCGGGCCGCCTCATGCCACTGGCGGGCGACGTCCCGCGGGCCGGCGCCGGCGAGCTCGGCGACCACGGGCCGCGTGGACGCGACATGGTCCGGCAGGTCCGGGACGGTGTCGGCGGGGTCCAGCCAGCGCAGCACGAGCCGCTCCACCCCGGTCAGGTGCGCGACCAGGTCGCGTACTCTCCCGTGGTCGGCGTGGGCGGGCGCGTCCCATTCGCCGTCGGCGAGCGAGTTCAGCAGGCGGTGCAGGTCCTCGACGGTGCGGTCGAACGCGACCGCCGGCTCGCACGGCCGGGCGGCGTCGAGGGGCCGGCCGGGCGCGCGGCCCGCGACGGCCCGGGCGAGGGTGGTCGCGCGCAGCGCCGGCGGCGGGTCGGCGACCGTCTGCTCGGCGAGCAGGGCCGCGATCTCGTCGTCGAACGGGCTGGTCATGAGATCGCCTCCCGTGCCTCGTCTGCCTCGTCGGTGAGCAGCGTCCGCAGCCGGGCCAGCGCGGCCCGCAGCCGGTACTTCGCCGTCCCCTCCGGAATGCCGAGCTTCCGGGCGACCTGCACGTAGGTGAGGCCCTCATAGTAGGCAAGCTGCACCGCCGTCCTCTGCTCGGCGGGCAGCGCGCCGAGCAGTTCGGCCAGGCGTTTCCCGCGCCAGGTTCGCGCGGCGGCGGCGAGCACCTGGGTTTCCGGGCCGTCCGGCTCCGGCATTACCCCCGGCACCGTCTCGGCCCGGGAACGGGCCTCCTGCCGCCGGACCTCGTCGACGGCGCGCCGGTGCGCGAGAACCGCGAGGTAGGTGCGCAGCGACCCCCGGCTCACGTCGACCCGGGACGGCGTTTCCCACAGGCAGGCGAACACCTCCTGGGTGATGTCGCGGGCGAGTTCATCATCCCGGGTCACCTGGCGGGCCAGCCCGTACACCAGTCCGGCGTGCTCGTCGTAGACAGCGGCCAGTGCCGAGTCGTCGCCGGCCCCGATCCGCGCCACGAGCAGTGCGTCGCGGTCACTGGAGATCGCCACAGGCCTGACAGTACGACGTTCCGCAGCCTGCCGCCAGCCCGGAGGCGGCGGGCGATCGTGTAGCGGCCGGGGGCGGCTCCGGCCGGGTCCGGTGCGTCCGGCGATGCCGTGACTCCGTATGATTTATGGAGGTCACGAGGGGTTCTGCCGGTCAGGCAGCAGAGAGGGGCGTGCGCGAATGACCATCGCGAACGTAACGGCGGAGGACGGCACCCTTACCGTTCCCCGCCAGGCGCGGACAGCGGCGCTGACACCGGTGGCGGCACCGGCGCCGGACCCGGCGGGCCGGGAGAGGGCCGTGCTGGCCGTCCCGGCGGGCCGCCCGAAGTCCCGGTACTGGCAGGCGGTCACCCGCTACCTGGAGGACTACCGGGAAAGCTACGACCCCGGGGCCGCGGGAGCCGGCGGACAGCCGGCCTACCGCAGCCCCGCGCAGGCCGCCGAGGCCGCCGCCCGGTTCCGGGCGGACGCGGAAGCGGCCGCGGACCTGGCGCTGCGGGCCCAGCGGGACACCCGGGCGGCCGCGGGCCGCCTGGAGGCCGCCGCCGTGGCGCTGGAGAAGGCTCCGGCCTGGCAGTGGCGGGTCCGGGCCCGGCTGCGCGCCGAAGCCCACCTGGAGCAGGAGCGCCGGGCCGCGGCCCTGCGGGACCTGGACGGGCACTCCGCCGCCATGGAGCACCTGCTGCGCCAGTCCCGGCGCGCCGAGCGGATCGCGGCGGTCCTGCGGCGCTCGGACCGGGCGCACCTCGCCGCCGCCGGCGCGGCCGCCCGGACCGCGGGCTGGCGGCCCGGGAACCCTCTCCCCGCCCGGTCGGCGGTCTACGTCGCGGGCCGGGACGGCATCGAGGCGCTGCCCGCCATCGCCCAGCGCTGAACCGCGCTCCTACAGCCGCCGCAGGACCCGGTCCAGGGCGGAGGCGACTTCGTCGGCGAGCGAGCCCCCGGCCGCGGCGCCCGGAGCCGGGGCCCCCTCGGCGCCCGGCTCCGGATTCAGGTCACGGGTCAGGCCGCAGGACAGGCACTCGGCCTGGTCCAGCCGCCGGATGAGCTGCGTGCCGCCGCAGCCGGGGCAGCGGTCCAGTTCGCCCGCCGCGGCCTCGAGACAGTCCGGGCACACCAGGACCTGGTGCTCGCGGCGCACGCCCCGTTTCCAGGAGCTGGGCTTGCCCTGCTCCGGGTCGGACTGCCGGGCGCCGCAGCGGTAGCACGGCATCGGGCGCCTCCCGCCGACTGCGTTCGCGGTTCCTGCTGCCAGAACAGCAGAAACCGCGAACATAAGCCAGGGCTACAGCCAGGGGAAGGCTACGACAGGGCCGACAGCGCCTTGGAGTAGTCCGCGATGTCCCGGGCTTCCGGGATCGGGTTGACCACCTTCCAGGTCACCTTGCCCTGCTTGTCGATGACGAACGTGCCGCGGGTCGCCAGCCCCTTGTCCTCGTCGAACACGCCGTAGGACTTCGCGACCGCGCCGTGCGGCCAGAAGTCGGCGAGCAGCGAGAACTCGAACTTCTCCGCGTCCGCCCACGCCCGGTGGGTGAACATGGAGTCCACGGACACCGTGATCAGCTCCACGTCTTCCCGCGAGGTCGCCTCGGGGAAGCTGTCCCGCAGCCCGCACAGCTCGCCGCTGCACACGGGGCTGAAGGCGAGCGGGTAGAAGACCACCACGACGTTCTTCTTGCCGCGGAAGCTGGACAGCTTCACCGGCGTGCCGTGCTGGTCCGGGAGCTCGAAGTCCGGGGCTTCGTCCCCGATCTCAACTGCCATGCCTGCATCCTTCCAGGGTTTCGTCACGCGCGCGGGAGCCCTCGGGCCGCCCGCGTGCGCTTTCCACTCCCAAACCCTAGTAGCGGCCTGCGAGACGTAAGCAACGACCCGTTCGGGATGACGGGTTTCGGGTTGGGCTACTTGCGGGCCTTGGGCGCCACCAGCCTCGATCCCGACCAGTCGCGAGCCGCGCTCACGCTGGAGGTCTGGGAGAGCCCGGCGGTGGACGCCGCCTCCCCGATGTCGCTCGGCTCGATGTGGCCTTCCCGGCCCGTCTTCGGGGTGAGGAGCCAGATGTACCCGCCGTCGGCGAGGAGAGCCTCGGCGTCGACGAGTGCGTCGGCGACGTCTCCGTCGTCCTCCCGGTGCCACATCAGTACGACGTCGACGACGTCCCCGTAGTCCTCGTCCACGAGTTCGACGTCCTCGATGGCCGTGATCGCCTCGCGCAGTTCCTCATCAACATCGTCGTCATAACCGAGCTCTTGCACTACCTGGCCCGGCTTGATGCCGAGCCGCTCGGTCTGGCCGTGTTGGTCCTGCGCTTGGCGCGCGGTCGCGCTCACTGAGTGTCCTCCTGAATCCTTCCCCGCGCCCCCCAGCCGCTGTGCGCGTCAGTGGCCGCGTCAGTACTTCTTGTTGGGACAGTTCACACTGGGTCGGCTCCTCGCGCAAGTGGCAATCCGCCCAGCGACCAAAACAGGCCCCATTTTTGACTTCCCGCCCGGCATCAACGCTACCCGTGCAGACAAAGTCGATACGTACCGTAACGTACGACGTTACCATTCGCAACGGAAGCTACACCGAGCGGCACCCCGAAGCGGTCAGCTGAAACACGCGAGAGCTACCGTCGGGTAGTGATGCATTCCAGGCCGTCACGTACGACGATTGACCTGGACGGTTCAGTTTTTCCAAGCGGCCACCAGCCGCCGGACTACGCGGAAGGCGAGGCTACACCCGTGGCTTCCGGACGCCAACGTTACTCGATCATCAGTGACGGCCTGCCCAGCCAGCTACCGGACATCGACCCCGACGAGACCCACGAGTGGCTCGATTCCTTCGATTCCGTCACCCGCACGCGCGGCCGCGGCCGCGCCCGGTACCTGATGCTGCGCCTGCTGGAACGGGCCCGCGAGCAGCAGGTCGGCGTGCCCGGGCTGCGCAGCACCGACTACATCAACTCGATCCCGCCGGAGACCGAACCCTGGTTCCCCGGCGACGAGCACGTCGAGCGGCGGATACGGGCCTACATCCGGTGGAACGCCGCGATCATGGTGTCCCGCGCCAACCGCCCGGGCGGCGCATCCGTCGGCGGGCACATCGCGACCTACGCGTCGGCGGCCGCCCTGTACGAGGTCGGGTTCAACCATTTCTTCCGTGGCAAGGATCACGGCGAATCCGGCGACCAGGTCTTCATCCAGGGCCACGCCGCGCCCGGAATGTACGCGCGCGCGTTCCTCGAGGGACGCCTGTCCGAGGCCCAGCTCGACGGGTTCCGCCAGGAACTGTCCACCCCCGGCGGCGGCCTGCCGTCCTACCCGCATCCCCGGCTGATGCCGGACTTCTGGGAGTTCCCCACCGTCTCGATGGGCCTGGGCCCGCTCAACGCGATCTACCAGGCCCGTTTCAACCGCTACCTGCTCGCCCGCGAGCTGCACGACACGTCCCGGTCGCACGTGTGGGCGTTCTGCGGCGACGGCGAGATGGACGAGCCGGAGGCCCTGGGCGCGATCGGCCTGGCCGCCCGCGAGGAACTGGACAACCTCACCTTCGTCATCAACTGCAACCTGCAGCGCCTCGACGGGCCCGTCCGCGGCAACGGCAAGATCATCCAGGAGCTGGAGTCGTTCTTCCGCGGCGCCG
>WRBL01000197.1 GCA_009784565.1 Streptosporangiales bacterium
ATCCGAGCCGACCACGTAGATCGCCCGGTCGGCGTTGATCTTGTCCACCCGGTACCGGATGGTGGCCAGGTCGGTGGTGGAGTAGTTCCAGCCGCCGTCGCTCTTGCGGATGATGACCGGCAGAGGGCTGCCGTCCCGGCCGGCGAAGCCCGGCGGGAACGCGCACAGCGCGCCGTCGCTGATCTCCGCGACGCCCTTGTCCGTCAGGTCGTCGGCTACGCCCTGGAGCAGGTCGTTGTAGAAGCTCTCGCCCCGGATGTCGTCGTCGGTCAGGGTGACCTGGAGCCTCGCGTACATGTCCCGCAGGTACTGCTTGGACAGCTCGATGAGGTCGCTCCACAGCCGGTGGGTCTCGGCGTCGCCGCCGCTCTGGAGCGCCACCACCCGGTCCCGGGCCCGCTGGGCGAACGCCGGGTCGGCGTCGAACTTGGCCCGGGCCGCCTGGTAGAAGGAGTTCGGGTTGGTGCGCAGCAGGCCGGCCTCGGGGGAGTCCTCGCCCACGTCGATCAGGTGCTCGATCAGCATGCCGAAGGGCGTGCCCCAGTCGCCGAGGTGGTTGTCCCGGATCACCTGGTGGCCGGCGAACTCGAAGATCCGGGCGAGCGCGTCGCCGACGATGGTGGTCCGCAGGTGACCGGTGTGCATCTCCTTCGCCACGTTCGGCGAGGAGTACTCGACGATGACGGTCCGGGGAGACTCGACGGGCGGGACGCCGAGCCTCGGGTCGCCCAGCAGATCCGTCGCCTGGCCGGCCAGCCAGGACTCCGACAGCGTCAGGTTGATGAAGCCCGGGCCGCTGACCTCGGGCGCGGCGTCGCAGAGGGCGCCGAGATCGAGACGGGCCACGATCTCGTTCGCGACGTCCCGGGGCTTGCGGCCGAGCCGCTTGGCCAGGGGAAGCGCCGCGTTGCACTGGTAGTCCGCGAACTGCGACGGCCGGATCACCGGATCGGCGCTGGCGTACTCCGGGCCGAACGCCGCCCCCATGGCTTCTTGCACCCGGGCGGCCAGTACCTGCTGAGGATCCGTCATGGCCACAGTCTATTTAGCTTCGGTGTTACGGGCTTCTGGGTTTCTGGGCTCCCGGTCGCGGCGCCGGAAGCGGCGCTCCGGCTGCGGGCCGATCCGCTGCCGGATCTTCTCGGTGATGCCGCCGCGGGACAGGTCGGCCGCCAGGGCGCAGGCCGAGGCGACCGCCCGGGCGGTGGAAGCCCCGTGCGCGATGACCACGGTGCCGCCCATGCCGAGCATCGCCGCGCCGCCGTAGCTCTCGGAGTCGAGCCGGTCGTTGAGGTCCCGCAGCCCGCGGCGCTGCAGCAGGGCGCCGACCTTGGCCGTGCGGGTGCCGGTGAGGGCCCCGCGGAGCTCGCCCGCGGCGAAGCGCAGCGCCCCCTCCAGGGTCTTGAGCGCGACGTTCCCGGTGAACCCGTCGGTGACGATGACGTCCACCACGCCGTCCATGAGGTCCCCGCCCTCGACGTTGCCCACGAAATTGATCGCCATCGCGCCCGGCGGCGGTTCCGCGGCCAGCAGTTCGTGCGCGCGGCGGGTGAGGATGTTGCCCTTGCCCGGCTCGGCGCCGATGGTGAGCAGGCCGACCTTGGGGGAGGCGATGCCCAGGGCTATCTGCGCGTAGGCGGTGCCGAGCTGCCCGAACTGGAGGAGCATTTCGGGCTTGGGGTCGGCGGTGGCGCCGGCGTCGATGAGGACCGTGGGGTTGGGGGAGGTCGGCAGCACGACCGCGATGCCCGGCCTGGGCACCCCGGGCAGGGACAGCAGCCGGTGCCGGGCGGTGGCCACCACCGCCCCGGTGGAACCGGCCGACACGACCGCGCTGGCCTGCCCGCGGCGGACCAGCTGGCAGGCCACGGCGATGCTGGACCGCGGCCGCCGGAAGCTGGACAGTGCCCCCTCGTCCATGCGGACGACGTCCTCGGCCGGGACGACGCGCAGTTCCGGTCCGGCCCCGAGCCGGGAGATCACCGGCCGCAGCCGGGCGGGCGGCCCGGTGAGCAGCACGGTGACGTCGTTCTCGCGCTGAGCGGTGAGGGCCCCGGCGACGATCTCGTCCGGAGCGTAGTCCCCGCCCATGGCGTCGACCGCGATCACCGGGTGTCGGCCCGCCCACAGGCTCAGCTCAGGGTAGGAAGGCCCGTCGCCGGCCTCCGGTGGATCTTGGCTCACGTTGTGCGCTGCTCCCTGTGTGGCCCGGCTGCTCGTGCCCCCGCACGATAACCTCAGCCGCCATTATCGAGGATGCGGGTTACTTGTGCGTGCATGGCCCCGGACGCCATCCTGCCTCCCGGCCCCGCCGCGAGGGGATGATCGCTTGGAGAGTATTCGGGCGAGCGGCCTTGAGGGCGGGCCAAAACTCAGAATTGCCTCTATAAGAAGAGTCTCTTTTAGTGTCGGCCGGAGCGGGGAAGCGGGCCGTGCGCTTTGCAGTTAATCGCCCGGTAATCCGAGTTGATTACCCAAAGTGATTTCTTGCGTTGTCGGTATCCTCGCAGGCCGGAGGCGCCGATGAGTCGTGATTGCTACTGTCCGGGAATATGGCAGATACGTCGGGTAGTCACTTTTCGTGGGCAGTTGTGTCTAGTCGCACGTTACGGAAACCGGGCTTCCGCTGGCGCTTCCCGTTACCTGATCGATATAACGGGAACTCGGCTCACGCGTGGAACGTATCTGTAACAGAGTGTGGGCCTGGAAACACAGGAAACACGGGACCTGACACGAACGAGACATGGGTGGTGATCGGTGGCGGGAGTGTCCCGGACAAGGTGCCGCGGGCGGAACGGCCGGCCGCGGACGGAAGGAGATCACGGTTGACTGACATGCAGCAGGTAGTGCCGGCGGCGCAGGAAACCGCGGGAAGGTTCCGCGCGTTCGGCGCCCGGCACCTAGAGGAGCTCCTTAACCGGGCTGGTCTCAGTGAAAGCGAACGGCTCGCGGTCCGAGCGGTGGCCACGGTGCTGCCGTTTCGCACGAACTCCTACGTGCTGGACGAGCTCATCGACTGGTCCGCGATCCCGGACGACCCGATCTACCGGCTGGTTTTCCCGCAGCCGGACATGCTTCCGCACCAGGACGTGGAGCGGATCGGCGCGCTGATCTCCAGCGACGCGCCGAAGTCCGAGATCAAGGCGGCCGCGCACGAGGTCCGGATGCGGCTCAACCCGCATCCCGCCGGGCAGATGGTGCTCAACGCGCCGGACCTGGACGGGACCAAGCTGCCCGGGCTGCAGCACAAGTACGACGAGACCGTCCTGTTCTTCCCCAAGCAGGGGCAGACCTGCCACGCCTACTGCACCTACTGCTTCCGGTGGGCGCAGTTCGTGGACGAGCCCGAGCTCAAGATGGCCACGGACCACATCGACACGCTGGTGGCCTACCTGCACCAGCACCCGGAGATCACGAGTGTCCTGATCACCGGCGGCGACCCGATGATCATGAACAGCACCGTGCTGCGCCGCTACATCGAGCCGCTGCTCGACCCGTCGCTGGACCACGTGGAGTCCATCCGGATCGGCACCAAGTCGCTCGGGTACTGGCCGCAGCGCTTCGTCACCGACAACGACGCCGACGACACGCTGCGCCTGTTCGAGGAGGTCCAGGAGAAGGGCCGGTCGCTGGCGCTGATGGCGCATTACTCCCACCCGAACGAGATGGCGACGCCCATCGCGGAGCAGGCGATCAAGCGCGTCCGCGACAGCGGCGCGATCATCCGCACCCAGGCGCCGCTGATCAGGACCGTCAACGACGACGCGGCCACCTGGCAGCAGATGTGGCGGAAGCAGGTCCGCCTCGGCATGGTGCCGTACTACATGTTCGTCGAGCGGGACACCGGCCCGCAGGAGTACTTCGCGGTGCCGCTGGCCCGGGCGCAGGAGATCTTCCGCGACGCCTACGCCCACGTGGGCGGCCTGTGCCGCTCGGTCCGGGGCCCGTCGATGTCGGCCACGCCCGGCAAGGTCTGCGTCGACGGCGTGGCCGAGGTGGCGGGCGAGAAGGTCTTCGTCCTCCGCATGCTCCAGGCCCGGGACCCGAGCCTGGTCGGGAAGCCGTTCTTCGCCCGCTACGACGAGAAGGCGGTCTGGCTGACCGACCTGCAGCCCGCGTTCGCGGACCGGTTCCCGTTCGAGCCGGCCACCGCGGAACTCGTGGCCTAAACGAGATCGTAAAACGCGGGTGCGGGATGAGTCACCGAGGACCCGCTGGGAAGAAGAAACGTGATGAATCCCGCACCCGCACCGTCCGCAGACCCCCGAAACCACTGGCTGGAGGGCACGAAAATGCCGACACGGTATGCTCCGGGCCATGGAGCTTAACGGAACTTCCGCCATCGTCACCGGCGGCGCCAGTGGCCTCGGCGAGGCCACCGCGCGCAAGCTGGCCCAGGCCGGGGCACATGTTGTCGTCGCCGACCTGAACGAGGAGGCGGGCAAGAAGATCGCCGAGGAGCTCGGCGGCGTCTTCGCCAAGACGAACGTCACCGACCCCGACTCGGTGCAGGAGGCGGTCAACGCGGCGACCGCGTCGGGCAAGCCGCTGCGCGTGGCGGTCAGCTGCGCCGGCATCGGCTGGGCGGAGCGGACCGTCAACCGGCACGGCTTCCCGCACGGGCTGGACACCTGGGAGAAGGTCATCGCGGTCAACCTGACCGGGACGTTCAACACGATGCGGATCGCGTCGGCGGCCATTTCGGCGACGGAGCCCGCGGACGAGGACGGCCAGCGCGGTGTGATCATCAACACGTCCTCGGTGGCGGGCATCGAGGGCCAGACCGGCCAGCTCGCCTACTCCGCCACCAAGGGCGGCATCATCGGCATGACGGTTCCGGCGGCCCGTGACCTGTCGGCCATCGGCGTCCGGGTCAACACCATCTGCCCCGGCATCATCCGTACCCCCATCTACCAGGGGATCGCGAAGGACCCGAGCGAGGCCGAGGCCTTCATGGCCAAGCTCGCCGAGCCGGTGGTCTTCCCCAAACGGCTGGGCAAGCCGGAGGAGTTCGGCCACCTGGTGCGCTCGCTCATCGAGAACGACTACGTGAACGCGGAAGTCGTCCGCTTCGACGGCGGCATCCGGTTCCAGCCGAAGTGAGTTAGTTGACGGGGATCGCGGGGTGCCTCGCGCTGGCCGAAGGCACCCGGCCGGACCCGGAGTGGGCTCGTCGCGCCGCGCGGCGGATGACCCACCGGGGCCCGGATGAGGACGGGGTGTTCGCGGACGGGCACATCGCGCTGGGCGTCCGGCGGCTGGCGGTCATCGACGGTGGCCGCCAGCCGCTGCGCTCGGCGGACGGCCGGTTCACGATGGTGTTCGACGGGACAATCTGCAACTACACCGAGCTCGCGGACGACCTGAGCTCCCGCGGCGTCTGGCTGAACGGCGACGGCGACGGCGAGGCGCTCCTGGAGGCGTACGCGCTGGACGGGAAGGACGCGCTGCGCCAGTTGCGCGGCGCGTACGCGGTGGCGATCTGGGACGCCGCCGAGCGGGAGCTGTTCTGCGCGCGGGACCCGTTCGGCCAGAAGCCGTTCTATTACATGGTGGCCGACGGCGGCCGGCAGCTCCGGTTTTCATCCGAACGGATAGGGCTTACCGAGCCGGGAGAGCTTGCCGACCTGGATCCCGACGCGCTCCGCCGGTACCTGTCCTTCCAGTACGTGCCGGCGCCCGCGACGATGACGCCGCCCGCCCGGGCCCTGCCGCCGGGACACTTCCTGCTCGCCCGGCCCGGCGAGAAGGTCGACGTCTTCCGCTACTGGCGGCCCGTGCTGCGGCCGTCGCGCTCGCCCACCGCGGAGACGCCGGAGAAGATCCTGGACGCGCTGCGCGGCTCGGTGAGCACGCACATGCGGGCGGACGTGCCGATCGGCGCCTTCCTGTCCGGGGGCGTGGACTCGGCCGCCATCTGCGCGCTCGCGGCGGAGATCAAACCCGGCCTTCCCACGTTCACGGCGGGCTTCGACGTCGAGGGCTACAACGAGATCGGGCAGGCCGAGGACACCGCGGCGGCCCTGGGCCTGGAGAACATCTCCTGCGTCATCACGCCCCAGGAGTTCGTCAAGCGGCTCCCGCAGATCGTCTGGCACCTGGGCGACCCGATGGCCGACGCGGCCGCCGTGCCGCTGTGGTTCGTGGCCCGGGAGGCCAGCAGGCACGTCGGGGTGGTGCTGTCGGGAGAGGGAGCCGACGAGCTGTTCGGCGGCTACGGCGTGTACCACCAGCCCGCGGCGGTCCGGGCGGCGGCCGCGATGCCCGGCCTGGCCAAGGCGTCGGCCGGGGTCCTGGCGGCCGCGATGGGCAACGGCCAGCGGGGCAAGGGCCTGCTGAACCGGGTGGCGACGCCGCTGCGCGACCGGTACATCGGCAACGCCAACATCTTCTCCTTCCACGACGTGGACGCCCTGACCCGGCACGGCGACGGGACGGCCTACGACATCACCGACCCGCTGTTCGACCAGGCGGACGACTCCGAACTCGATGACGTCGCCACCATGCAGCTGATCGACATCAACACGTGGCTGCCCGGGGACATCCTGGTGAAGGCCGACCGGATGTCGATGGCGCACGGCCTGGAGCTGCGCTCGCCGTTCCTGGACAGGGAAGTGATGTCGGTGGCGTCCCGGCTGGCCCGGACGGAGAAGACCGCCGCGGGGACCACGAAGTTCGCCATGCGGGAGGCGGTCGGGAACCTGGTGCCGCGGGAGGCGGCCGAGCGGCGCAAGCTGGGCTTCCCGGTCCCGCTGGGGCAGTGGTTCACGGGCGAGCTGGCCGGCTTCCCCGAGCACGTGCTGAAGCGGGCCCAGACCGACGAGTGGCTGGACAAGCGGGCGGCGCTGGACGTGGCCCGCCGGTTCCGGCACGGCGACCCGGACGTGTCCTGGCGGCAGATCTGGACCCTGGTGGTGTTCTCGCTGTGGCACCAGATCTTCGTGGAGCGGGTCTTCGACCCGGTGAAGCTGGGCTGGACCGCCGACGCGCGGCCGCCGTCCCGGCGCGGCCGGGACGCGCCGCCCGAGCGCCGCGATTCGCCGCCTTCGAGGCGGGAGCGGGACCTGCCGCGGGAGCCGTCCTTCGACCGGCGCGAGCCGCCCGCGGAGCGCCGCCCGGGGCCGCCGCCGGGGCGGGCACTGCCCCCGGGCCGGGCCCTGCCGCCCGGGAGGCCGCAGGGGCCGCCGTCGCAGGGCGGCCCCACCTTCCGCCCCCGGTAAGCGGTCGCTACACGAGACCGCCGTCCGCGGCGGGCGGGAGGATGCCGCTCGCCGCGAGCTGCTCGCGGATCTTGCGGCGGCCGCGGTGCAGCCGGGACATCACGGTGCCGACCGGCGTGCCCATGATCTCGGCGATCTCGCGGTACGGGTATCCCTCGATGTCGGCGAGGTAGACCGCGGTCCGGAACTCGTTCGGCAGGCCGCGCAGCGCTCCCAGCAGAGCCGAGTCGGTGGTGCGGTCCAGGGCCTCGGTCTCGGCCGAGGGAACGGGCGGCGAGAGCCGGTCGGCGGACATCTGCCACTCCTGCAGGTCGCCGCCGAGAGCCTGCTGCGGCTCGCGCTTGCGCTTGCGGTACACGTTGATGAACGTGGTGGTCAGGATGCGGTTCAGCCAGGCGCGCAGGTTGGTGCCGGGCCGGAACTGGTGGAACGCCGCGTAGGCCTTGACCGAGGTCTCCTGGACGAGGTCCTCGGCGTCCGTGGGATTACGGGTCATCCGGAGCGCGGCGGGATACAACTGCGAAAGCTGGGGTATGACGTCCCGCTCGAACCGGGCCCGGCTCTCACTGCCGTCGTGCTCTTCGGTGGGGCTCATCTGCGGCTCCGGGGGTTAGGGTCCTACTCATATAGACGCACGGAAGGGTGCCCGCGGTCCAATCTTGTGACGCATCTCACTTTGAGATATGTCGCGACGCTCGGCGCGGGTGGCGCGCCGTCGTCATCTCATGATGGGCCCGGAACGTCAGAAATACCTGTGACCAGGCTCATTACATGATGAAAGGTGCGGGAGAGGCATCGGCTAGATCCAGCCGTGGTACCACATTCGCGACAGCCACTCCGTGTACGGGATGACCTTGCCCGCGAGGATCGGGTAAAAATACCAGAACAAATACAGTACGGCAAGGGTATACGCCCCCGCAACGCCGGCCCCCGCGGCCCGGCGAACCCGGCTGGAGGCCGCCGACCCGATGATCAGGCCGAGGCAGAGCACGATGCACATGATGAGGAACGGCTCGAACTCCACGGCGTAGTAGTAGAACTTGGTCCGGGACATGAACGGCAGCCAGGTGGCCCAGCCCGCGGCGACGGCGAGGACCACCGCGCCCGCCCTCCAGTCCCGGCGCATGAACCACCAGCCCAGGCAGAAGACCAGGGCCGGTACCGACACCCACCAGATGGCCGGGTTGCCCATCGCGAGGACTTCCTGGGACCACTGCGGGCCCGTGTAGCCGGACGGGCAGATGTGCGTCGCGGCCGGGCTGGTGAAGCACTCGTAGTAGAACGCCACCGGACGGTTGATCACGGCCCAGCCCCAGGGCTGGGACATGTACGGATGCCTGGTCTTCAGGCCCACGCCGAACTGCAGCATCTGCTGGTGGTAGTTGAACAGCGAGTACAGCGCGTCGACTACCGGGACGTGAATCCCCTTAAGGGAGGCGTAGTTCCGGTCAAACCCGGTGCTGGTGACCATCCACCCGGTCCACGTGAGCGTGTAGACGACCACCGGGATCACGCCCAGGGTGAGCGGCAGCCACAGGCCGTCCCGGAGCAGCGCGCCGAACACGGGCTGGCGCAGGCCCGCGGACCGGCGGGCCCCGAGGTCCCAGCAGACCGCCAGCAGCGCGAACGCGATGATGTACCAGGCGGCGTACTGCTTGGACGCGCAGGCCAGGCCGAGCATCACCCCGGCCGCCACCCGCCATCTCCGGATCCCCAGGCCGGGCCCGGCCTCGTCGGACCGGGTCAGCACCAGCGCGGCGGCCAGCCTCGACCGGGACTCGTCCCGGTCGATCAGCAGGAAGCCGAACGCCGCCAGGACGAAGACCATCAGGAAGATGTCCAGGATGCCGGTCCGGGACAGGACGAACTCCAGGCCGTCCAGGGACAGCAGCAGCCCGGCCAGGCAGCCCAGCACGGTGGAACGCGTGAGCCTGCGGGTGACCCGGCACATGATCAGGATGGCCAGCGTGCCGAAGACCGCGGAGGCGGCCCGCCAGCCGAGGGAGTCCAGGCCGAAGATCCACTCGCCGACCGCCATCGCCAGCTTGCCGAACGGCGGCTGCACCACGTACTCGCCGCAGGAGACCCCGCTGCACGCCTTGAACAAGCCCGACGCGTGATGGGCGAGGATCAGGGCGTTCGCGTTCGTGACGGGATTCCACTCCACCCCGTGCGTCAGGATGGACCAGGAGTCCTTGGCATAGTAGGTCTCGTCGAAGATCAGGGCCCTCGGGACCGCTAGCCTGTTGAAGCGCGTGAAGGCGGCGACCGCGGTGATCAGCAGCGGCCAGACCCAGCCCCAGATGCCGTCGTCCGGCATCGGCGACCTCAGCCGGTCCCGTAGCTCGGAGATCCGACTGGCCTGCGCCGGCGACACGGGACGCCCGGCCGGGCGGCCGGAAGACGCCGGTCTGCCCATGCTGACGAAGTCAGTCTCGGTCTCGCCGGGGTTGCGGGGTTCCATGCCGGGGGTGCCGCCGGCTCGCGTCGCGGTCATCAGTCGCCATCGTATGTTGAGGAGGCCCGGGTGGGGAGAGCAAAAGCAACGGACAGCGAGCGTCCGAACGCCGGCGGCACCGGTGTCCTGACCCTCGCGGCGGTGCCCATCGGGCACGCGGCGGACGCCCCGCCGCGGCTCGCGGCCGAACTCGGGAAAGCCGACGTCATAGCGGCGGAGGACACCCGCCGGGTTCGCCGGCTCGCGGCGGACCTGGCCGTCACGATGACGGGCCGGATCATCTCCTACTACGACGTGATCGAGGCCCGCCGCGCCGCCGAACTCGTCACGGAACTGAAAGCCGGACGCGATGTCCTGGTGGTCACCGACGCCGGAATGCCCGCCATCAGCGACCCAGGCTACCGGATCGTGGCCGCCGCGGCGGCCGAGGGAATCACGGTCACCGCCGTGCCGGGCCCGTCGGCGGTGGTGACCGCGCTGGCCGTGTCGGGGCTGCCGACCGACCGGTTCTGCTTCGAGGGCTTCCCGCCGCGCAAGCCGGGCGAGCGCGCCCGCCGCTTCACCGAGAACGCCGCCGACACCCGGACCCAGGTGTACTTCGAGTCCCCGCGGCGGCTGGCCGCGACCCTGGCCGAACTGGCCACCTCGCACGGCGAGGACCGGGCCGCGGTCGTGTGCCGCGAGCTCACCAAGACCCACGAGGAAATCCGGCGGGGGAGCCTCGGGGAGCTCGCGGCCTGGGGGGCCGGGCTAGACGCTTCGCCGGGTGGAGTCCGGGGCGAGATCACGCTCGTCGTCGCCGGCCTCAGCCGCGCCGTCGCCAAGGCCGCTGCCCGCGACGCCGCCCGGCAGGCTCGACGAGCCGCCCGCTTCGCCGCCCGCGACGGCGGGCCTGGAGCCGGATAGCCGTCCCCTGGCCGCGGCGTACGACATGGCGAGGGCCAGGCAGCCGAACGGGACCGCCGTGGTCACGTACCGGTAGTCGAACTCGGCCGTGGCGGCCGGGATCACGACCAGCGCGAGCGAGGTCAGCCACGGCAGCAGGGCGGCCAGGCCGGAGTTTCCGCCGGGGTTGCCCTCGTTGTCGCGGCGGCGCCAGGCGAGCACGACCGTGACCAGCCCGGCCACCAGGATCAGGCCGTACACGGTGCCGGGCAGCCAGACGTACCGCTGCCAGACGCGCATCGACCCGGCGAACGGCTCCGTCAGCCCGGTGCGCGGGTTGCCGCCCGCGAGGTAGGCCTCGGCCGAGGACGGGTACCCGTCCGCCTTGTGCCCGCTGGCGACCGGTACCGACTTGTACCCGAACAGGTACTCGTCGTAGGTCGCGTCGTTCGGGAACACCGCGCGGGGCCAGGTGAACGCCTTCGCCGTGTCGTCGTAGACCGTCCGCGCGTAGTCCAGCGGCTGCTTCTCGATCGCCGTGATCGCGAACTGCTCGGCCAGGGTGTTGGGCAGCGCCGAGAACTTCGAGCCCGGGAACCGGTCCAGCGGCGTGGTCTCGGCCCAGATGTACTGCTGCGCCAGCGGCCGCTGCGACGGCGGGGTCGTGTCGCACAGCGGCAGCAGGTCGGCGGGCAGCTGGCCCATCTTGGCGCAGTCCGCGAACGTCATGACCCGCGAGTACAGGAACACGCCCATGGAGTCGCTGGTGTTGAGCTCGTGCTGCTGAAGGTCGTAGACGCCCGCGTAGGCGACCGTCGGCGCCAGCGCAGTGACCCCGAAGGCCACCGCGCAAGTGATTACGGTCTTCCAGCCGGGCCGGCTGAGCGCCAGGGCCAGCAGGATCCACAGCCCGAGCACCGGCATCAGGGGAAGGCCGGTAGGCCGGTCGATCGCTGACAGGCCGAGCAGGATGCCCGCCGCCCCGCAGCGGGCCCAGGAGGTCCGCCACCAGGCCATGCCGGGCTCCGCCCGCCGGAGCGGCGCCCACAGCAGGATGAAGAGCGCCAGCATCGCCAGGAACAGGAAGATCGTGTCCGACATGATTAGGTGCTCGAGCTGGATCTCGAATCCGTCCAGCAGCACCGGCAGCGACAGCACGGTCGCCAGCCAGGCCGGGCACGAGAACCGCCGCCGCGCCAGCGCGTAGATCATTACGCCGGTCAGCAGCCCCATGATGTGCTGCGACACCGTCACCAGCGCGAAGCTGTGGAACGGCCGCAGCAGCGCCAGGTACAGCGAGTATCCGGAAGCACGGGTCGGATCCAGGGTGAGAGTCACCCCGGAGTCCACGTACTCCCAGGAGTCGTTGAACCACGATTGCCACCGGTAGCCGATCTCCGCGTCGATGCGCAGAAGCGTGGCGATCGCCAGAAACACTGTGAACAGACGGTTGCGGCCAATAATCTCGGTCATCAATCTGGTCAAGGACCGCAGACCGCCCGCCGGCATTACCCTCAAGCCCGTATCCTCCTTATGCCAGGCGCCACCTTCCAGGTGGGTGCCGCTCTACAAGGTAATGGCTCGGGCGGCATCGGGTAATTAGAGACCTCAAATCACAGTAACTGGTAAAGACAACCCTATGGAGTCGACGTGGAACTGACCGTCGTCATGCCCTGTCTCAACGAGGCCGAAACTGTGGCCACGTGCGTCGAGAAAGCCGTGCGCAGCATGGCCGACGCGGGGATTGATGGTGAAGTGGTCA
>WRBL01000198.1 GCA_009784565.1 Streptosporangiales bacterium
CCGTACTGCTCGCGGATCTTCGCGTAGTCCACGGCGAGGGCGTGCGCGCCCCGGGCGGCGCCCAGCATGTCCGCCGCGGTGGCGACGACGGCGAGGGCCTCCGGGGCCCCGTCGATGGCCGGGACGAGGAACGGGACGCTGATCAGCCTCCGGGCGAATTCCTCGGCGACCAGGACGATCTCGACCGCCCCGGCTCCGTCGGAGCGCAGCGAACGCCACCCGGTGGCGGCGACGGCGACCTCGATCCGTTCGGTTCGTGACGGATCCTCCAGGTCCTGGACGGACCCCGGGCCGAGGTCACCGGCCAGCTTGGCCGCCGCGGCCCGCAGGTCGTCCTGCTCAGCGGTGAGTCGTGCGTCCACCGTCCTCCTTCGGGCTGTGTTCGGTGAGGTAGCCGTCCTTCAGGACCCGGCGCAGCGCCTTGCCCGAGGCCAGGCGCGGCACGGCGTCCACAACCAGGACTTCGCGGGGCGCCTTGTAGGAGGCCAGGCGGGCGCTCACGTGGGCGGCGAGCTCGCCGGGGTTCACGTCCCGCCGCAGGACGACGGACGCGATGATCGCCTCGCCGTCCGCGGCGTCGGGCACCCCGAAGACGGCGGCGTCGGTGACGGCGTCGTGGCCCAGGAGCACGCCTTCGACCTCGGCCGGCGCGACCTGGAAGCCGCGGACCTTGATCATCTCCCGGGACCGGTCGGTCAGGTGCAGCCAGCCGTCCGGCTCGGCATAGCCGACGTCCCCCGTCCGGTACCAGTCGCCGTCCATGGACAGGGCGGTCTCGCCGGCGGGCAGGTAACCCGCCATCAGGGACGGGGACCGGAGCTGGATCTCGCCCCGCTGCCCGGGCCCGACGGGCAGGCGCGTGTCCAGGTCGATCACCCGGACGTCCACGCCGGGCACGGCCTTGCCGACGCTGTCGAGGCGGGCGCCGCGCACCGGGTTGCAGGCGATGACCGGGAGTTCGCTGGCCCCGTAGGCCGGGACCCAGCCGACGCCGGTCCGCCGGGTGACCCGCTCGGCGACGGACGCGGTGACCGGGGTCGCGCCCCACATGATGAACCGGAGCGAGGACAGGTCGTAGGATTCCAGCCGCGGGTGGTTCGCCAGGGCGAGCGCGATCGGCGCGACCGCCATCTCGACGGTGATCTTGTCGGCCTGGATCGCGGCGAGCATCGCGTCCAGGTCGAACTTCGGGTGCAGGCGCATCCAGATGCCCAGGTCCAGGGCGGTGACGATGTTGAGCAGGCCGAGGATGTGGCTGGGCGGCGTGGTGACCTGGATCCGGTCGGCGCCGGTGAGCTCAAGGGCGTCGCGCCAGTGCGCGATCGCGGCGGCGACCGAGCCGTGGGTGTGGCGGACCGCCTTCGGCAGGCCGGTGGTGCCGGAGCTGAAGACGAGGACCGCCTCGTCGCCGGGGGCGTTGCGGGCCGGCGCTGACTGCCCGGCGGGCGGGACCGGCTTCTCGTCCAGGCGGAGCACCGGAAGGCCGGTCTCGCCGAGCAGCGGGTGGTCGCCGACGGCGTGCGACGGGCGGACGACGCCGATCGCGTGCCGGAGCTCGGCTTCCTTCCACGACGGGCTGAACAGGGCGACGGACGCGCCCCGCCGCCAGATGGCGAGGACGGCGGCGATCCACTCGGGACGGTTGGAGCACATGAGGGCGACCCGGTCCCCCGGGCCGGCGCCCCGCGCGGCGAGGGCGCCGGCGAGGCCGGCGGCCAGGCCGTCCAGCTGCTCGCGGGTGTACTCCTGGTCCCCGAAGGCCAGGATCGGCCGGTCGGTCACCCGAACTCCCGGGCCAGGCCGGCGATGACCTCGCGGGTGCGGTTCTTCGACGCGATGAGCTCGTCGCGGCCGTTGCCGATCGGGAGCAGGCGGACGGACAGGTCGGTGGCCCCGGCGTCGGCGAAGCTCTGGAACCGGGCGCGGATGGCGGCCTCGTCGCCGACCGCGCACAGGTCCCCGATGTCGCGGGCGTCGCCGTAGTCCAGGACGCGCTGGTAGTTCGGGGAGATCTCGGCCTCCCCCAGGATCCGGTTGGCCCGCTGCCTCGCCTCGTCCGCCTGGCCGGGTTCGCACAGGCAGACCGGGATCCCGGCCACGATCCGGGGCGCCTTCCGCCCCGCGGCCTCGGCCGCCGCGGTGATCTTCGGGGCGACGTGATCGCCCACGGCCCGTTCGTCGGCCATCCAGAGCACGGTGCCGTCGGTCCGCTCGCCGGCCAGCTTCAGCATCACCGGGCCGAGCGCGGCGACGTAGACCGGGAGGGGCTCGACGGAGGTGACGTCGTTGGGGTTGTGCACGGTGAAGGTGTCGTTCTCGACGTCGATCTGTCCCGGACCGTCCAGGGCCGCGTGCAGGACCTCAAGGTAGTCGCGGGTGTACCGCGCGGGCTTGTCGTAGGGCAGCCCCAGCATGTCCGTGACGATCCAGTGGTGGGACGGGCCGACGCCGAGGCGGAGGCGGCCGCCGGTGATCGCGTGGGCGGTGAGCGCCTGCCGGGCCAGGGCGACCGGGTGCTGGGCCTGCAGCGGGACGACGGCGGTGCCCAGCTCGATGCGGCTCGTCCGGGTCCCCAGCAGGGAGACCATCTGGAGGGCGTCCATGTCATTGGGGATCTGCGGGATCCAGGCGGTGGGGAAGCCCGCCGCCTCCGCCCACTCGATGTCACCGATCAGCCGCTTGATCTTCCGGGCGGTGTCGCCCCGCTCGGGGCCGATCATCACGCCGATCCGCATGCTTCGCTCCTACCGGACTGGACTCGCATCTCCGACGCCCGCCAGGTTATCGCGACTTGCAGTAAATGAGAATCCCATTCTCATTATGCGTGCCGGAACGCCGGCCCGTCCGGGGCGAGTCTCAGGCGTCCTTGACCGCGACGCCGGCCAGGAAGTACGGGGTGCCGGACGGCTCGGGGCGGTCCGGGCGCCACTGCCACGGCCGGACCAGCCCGGGCGGGAGCAGCCGCCACCCCGTGAACAGGTTCTCGATGTCCTCCCGCGAGCGGAAGACCATCGGGCTGGACGCCTGATCGAACACGTCCTCCAAGAGCTCGACCTGCTCACCGGGCACGCCGTCGGTGGTGACGTGGGTCAGGACGAGAACGGACCCGGGCGCGAGGCGCTCGGTGAACGCGGCGACGACCTCGGCCGGAGAGGGCGACCCCTCGACGTGCCGGTGATGGCCCGGGGCGGTCACGAACGGCAGCAGGGCCACGAACAGGACGGCCGCCGGCTGGCTGAAGTCGATCAGCCGGGCCGTCCCGGGGGCGGACAGGATGCCGGCCGGGTCCGCGGCGTCGCCCTCGACCATGACGGTGCTGGCGTTCGTGGCCAGCAGCGCCCGCCCGTGGGAGACCACGATCGGGTCGTTGTCCACGTAGACCACCCGCGCGTCCGGGTTGATCTCCTGGGCGATCTCGTGGGTGTTGCGGGCGGTCGGCAGGCCCGCGCCGACGTCGATGAACTGGCTGATCCCGAGGTCGCGGGCGACGTAGTCGACCGAGCGCCACAGGAACCTGCGGTTCTCCCAGGCGAACTGGCGGGGGACGTGGCCGATCGTGGAGTACAGCCGCTCCACGGCCTGCCGGTCGATCTCGAAGTTGTCCTTGCCGCCCAGGCAGTAGTCGTACATGCGCGCCGGAGTCGGCTGGTCGACGCGCAGCCGGTCCCGCGGGTCCTCGCTCATCCCATTCTCCCCGTGACGGTTGCGCATCACGCTATCGCGCCCGGGCTCTTCCGGCGGCTGTTCCACTGGGTCAGGTCGTCGCGAGCAGTATCCCGACGGCCACCGCGGCCCCGATCGCCGCCACGGCCGCGGTCACGGCGATCGCCAGGGCCGGCCAGGAGCGCCGCCCGCGGGTACCGTCCCCGGCGGCGTCCCGCCCGGGCACCGGCGCCGGTTCCGGCGGCGTCCGCGGGCCCGGGACCGAGCGGGGGCTGCTGAGCAGCTGGTTCGGGCCGGTGCCGACCAGGAGCGCGTTCGGGCCGGTGGCGGGCAGCACCTGATTGGGCCCCGTGCCGACCGCCACGTTCGCCAGCATCCGGTGGACGGAGGCGACGTCGAGGCGCTCGTCCGGGTCCTTGCGGAGCAGCCCGGTGATGACCGGCTCGAGCGGCCCGGCCTGCGTGGCGGGCGCGTGGTCGTCCATGACCACGGCGGTCAGGGTGGCGAGGGCGCTGCCCCGCTCGAACGGCGGGTGTCCCTCCACCGCCGTGTAGAGCGTCGCGCCCAGCCCCCACATGTCGCCGGGCGGGCCCGTCTTCTCCGCGCGGGCCCGTTCGGGGGAGATGTAGGACGGCGAGCCGAGGATCGCCCCGGCGGTCGTGGTCACCTGGGAGTCGGCGGCCCGGGCGATGCCGAAGTCGGTCAGCACCGCGTTCCCGTCCGGGCCTACCAGGACGTTCCCGGGCTTCACGTCGCGGTGCAGGATCCCCTGCGAGTGCGCGGCGTCGAGGGCGGCGAGGATCCCGAGGCCGACGTGGGCGGTCACCACCGGGGTCAGCGCCCCGTCTTCCCGGACGATGTCGCGCAGCGACGGGTACGGGAGGTACTCCATGACGATCCAGGGCCGGTCGTCCTCGGTGATGATGTCGAAGACGCTGACGACGTTCGGGTGGCTGAGCCGGGCGGCCGTCTGCGCTTCGCGCAGGGCACCGCGGCGCGCCGCTTCCTGTTCCTCGTCTTCCAGGTGCGGGGCCCAGCCGAGTTCCTTCACGGCCACGTCACGATTCAGCAACTGGTCCTGGGCGTGCCACACGATGCCCATTCCGCCGCGGCCGATCACGGAATCGAGCCGGTAGCGTCCCGCCAGAACGCGCACCTGCTCAGCAGCGCCCATGATCCGCCAATACCCTCTTAAACATTTATTTATCCCACCTGTCCAAAAGCTGATGCTCGCGGTACATCACCGTACCGTTGCCTGCTCTCCAGAGGTGTACGGATACCTAGACAGACCACCGCGAAACCATTATCCCAGCGGCGGCGCCGCCGGAGTCAGCGCAGTAGGTCTTTCTGAACCTTTCCGGTGGCGTTGAGCGGCAGCGCGTCGAGGAATTCCACCGAGCGGGGCACCTTGAACCCGGCCATGCGCGGCTTCGCCCACGCGATCAGTTCCTCCTCCGACAGCCCGGCGCCGGGACGCAGGACCACGAACGCCTTGCCCACCTGTCCCATCCGCTCGTCGGGGACGCCGATCACGGCGGCCTGGGCGACGGACGGGTGCTCGGCCAGGAATCCCTCGATCTCCGCGGGGTAGGCGTTGAAGCCGCCGACGATGAACATGTCCTTCTTGCGGCCGATGATCTTCAGCCGCCCGGAGGCGTCGACCTCGCCCAGGTCGCCGGTGTGCAGCCACCCGTCGGCGTCGATCGCCTCGGCGGTCGCCTCCGGGTCGTCGAAGTACCCCTTCATGACGCCGTAGCCGCGGGCCAGGACTTCCTTGTCGCCGGAGATCCGCATCTCGAAGCCCTCGCACGGCGTGCCGACCGTCGTCGCGATGTCGGTGAACGAGTCGCCCTGCCGGGACGCGGTGATCGTGCCGGCCTCGGTCAGCCCGTAGCCGGTCATGATCGAGCCGAACGGCAGTTCCTCCTTGATACGGCGGATCAGCTCGACCGGGATGTCGGCGGCGCCGGTGACCGCGACCCGCAGCGAGCTCATGTCGTGCCCGCCGCGGGCCTGGGCCTTCAGGAGCTCGTGGTAGATCGTGGGGGCGCCGGGCAGGACGGTGATCTTCTCCCGTTCGACCGTGTCCAGGACCTTGTCAATGTCGAACACGGGGAACGGGTAGATGGTCATGCCGCGGATCATCGACGCGATCACGCCCGCCTTCCACCCGAAGATGTGGAAGAACGGGTTCACGATCAGGTACCGGTCCCCCTCGCGGGTCCCGGCCAGCTCGTTCCACTCCGCGTACAGCCGCAGCGTCGGCGCGTGCGGCATCATCACGCCCTTGGGCCGGCCGGTCGTCCCGGACGTGAAGATGATGTCGGCGACATCGTCCGCCGCCACCTTCACCTCGGCCGGGGAACCGCTGGCCAGGAAATCAGACCCCAAATCGATATTCCGAACGGAGGGTGGCGTCTCGTAGTCGTTGCCCAGGAAACCGGGCTGGGTGAGCACGAGCTTCGCGCCGCTGCGGGTGATGATGTCGGCCGCCTCGGCCGCCTTGAACCGGGTGTTGACCGGCACCAGGGTGCCGCCCGCCGCCAGCAGGCCGAACGCCGCGATGATCCAGTTCGCCGAGTTCGGCGCCCAGATCGCGGCCCGGTCCCCCTTCGTGATCCCGGCGTCGATGTAGGCCCCGGCGGCGGTGCGGATCCGGTCGCACAGCTGCGTGAACGTGAGGCGCAGATCGCCGTCGACGACCGCCTCGGCGTCGCCGAAACGGTCCGCGGTGGACAGCACCATCTCCGGGATCGTGTCCCAGGTTGACGTCATGAGAGCCCCTTCCGGAGGATGAACTTCTGGATCTTGCCGCTGGCCGTGCGGGGGAAATCGTCGACCCGGCGGACGTCTTCGGGCCACTTCTGCCGGGCCAGGCCCGCGGCCTCCAGGTGGGCGCGGATACCGGTCAGCGTCGGCGTCTCGCACCCGGGGCGCATCCGGACGATAGCGGCGGCGTGCTCGCCCAGCCGCTCGTCGGGGGCGGCGACGACCGCGACCTCGGCCACCCCGTCCATCCGCAGCAGCAGTTCCTCGACCTCGGCGGCGCTGACGTTCTCGCCGCCCCGGATGATCACGTCCGACTTCCGGTCGGTGATGGACAGATAGCCGTCGCCGTCGAGTGCCCCGATGTCGCCGGTGTGGTACCAGCCGTCGGCGTCGAACATCTTCTCCGTCAGGGCCTCGTCGGTGTAGCCCAGGCACAGGTCCGGGCCCCGGGAGAGGATCTCCCCCTCCTCGGTCAGCCGGATCTCGGCGCCGGGCAGCGGGATCCCGTCGGTGTAGAGCCGCTTGTCCCTCGCGTCGGTGTAGAGGCATCCGGTGACCGACGGGTGCTCGGTGGACCCGTAGGAGCGGAACACGGTGATCCCCAGGCCGTCGAGCCGGTCAGTCACCGCCGCCGGGACCGGGGCGCCGCCCAGGCCCGCGTACTTCATGTGCGCCAGCTTCCCGGGCGTGAAGTCCGGGTGGTCCAGGACGCTGGTGACGTAGATGACCGCGCCGCCGCCGATCGTGAGCCCGTCGCTGTCCATGAGGGCCAGGGCCCGGCCGGGATCCCACTGGTCGGTGAGGTTGACCGGCGCCCCGTCCAGCACCGGGATGAGGAACGCGTTCAGCATGCCGATGAAGTGGCCGACCGGCGCCGCGGTGAGCTGCGGGCCCCGGCCGGGCGGGAAGATCGCCCCGAGCTGCCGGGTCTCGAAGCCGAGGGTCTGGTGGCTGTGGATCACGCCCTTGGGGTCGGACGTCGTCCCCGACGTGAACGCGATCAGGGCCGGCGCCGCCGGGTCGGCGGGCGCCACCCCGGTGAACGGCCGGTCGCCGTACAGGTCCTCGAAGTCACGGCCCACCACCCCCACGATGGGAACGCCGGCCGCGAGGTCGGGCTGATACTCCATCCGGCCGAACTTCTCCGCCGTGATGAACACCTTCGGCTTCACCGAGCCGAGGATGTAGCCGACCTCCTTGCGGCCGTAGAAATGCACGACGGGCACGACGACCGCGCCGAGGAACGCCGCCGCCCAGAACGTGATCCCGGCCTCGGCCCAGTTCGGCAGCTGGAAGGCGAGAACGTCCCCGGGCCCGACCCCGCGCGCGGCCAGTCCGGCCGCCAGGAGCCGCGCCTTCTCCTCGACCTCGCGGAACGTCCCGGACCACGGCCGGACGTCGGAATGCACCCGGAACGGCGTGTCTCCCGCCGCGTCCAGGCCTCGTTGCAGCAGGGCACCCAGGGTGTCGCTGGTCCACCAGCCCTCTTCGGCGTAGCGCTGCGCCAGGTGCGCGGGCACGGTTCTCATGCGCCGATGATAATTGTGTTCTCGCTTTGAGAGAAGCTACATTCCAGGCATGGGCTTGGAAGAGGACGCCGAGGCGGGCGGAACGATCACGATCACCCTCGACGGGAAGACGAAGCAGATCGGGCGGGTCAGCGGCATCACGCTGCTGCAGCACGCGCGGCGGGCCGGGCTGACGCCGCCGTTCTCCTGCGAGGCCGGCGAGTGCGCCACCTGCATGGCCCACGTCACCGCGGGCGAGGTCACGATGCGCAACAACGAAGCCCTCGACGAAGACGAGGTCGCCGACGGCTGGGTTCTCACCTGCCAGTCCGACCCGGTCACCCCCGACGTCACGGTCACCTACGACGACTAAGGAGCCTGTCCTGTGGCAACCCCCGCCGGCATTCCCGAATACCCGATCAAGCGCCCGGCCGGGCGGCCGTTCGACCCGGCGCCCGCCCTGACGGCGAAGCAGGCCGAGGGCCCGCTGCACCAGGTGAGGCTGGCCGACGGCAGCACCGCGTGGCTGGTGACCCGGTACGCCGACCAGCGGCAGGTGCTGCGGGACCCGCGGGTCAGCGCCGACCCGCGCACCCCCGGCTACCCGAAGCAGACCCCCGACATGGACACCGAGCAGGCCTCCAGCGCCGGGTTCATCATGCTGGACGACCCGGAGCACCAGCGGCTGCGCCGCATGGTGACCTCCCCGTTCGCGGTGAAGAAGGTGCAGGCCATGCGGCCCGGCATCCAGAAGATCGTCGATGACCTGATCGACGGCCTGCTGGCCGGGTCCGGGCCCGTCGACCTCTACGCCGACTTCGCGCTGCCGGTCCCGTCGCTGGTGATCTGCCAGCTGCTCGGCGTGCCGTACGACGACCACGACTTCTTCCAGGAGAACACCGCGAAGATCGTCGACCTCGACAATGAGGAGCGCCGCAACGAGGGCATCCTCGCCCTCGGGGGCTATATCTACCAGCTGCTGGAGAAAAAGCAGTCCGAGCCCGCCGACGACCTGCTGTCGGCCCTGGCGGAGTTCATCACCTCCGGCGAGATCGACCTGGTCGGCGCCACGAAGACCGCGGTGCTGCTGCTGTTCGCCGGGCACGAGACCACCGCCAACATGATCGCACTCGGCACGCTGGCCCTGCTGCAGCACCCGGATCAGCTCGCGCTGCTGCGCGACAGCGACGACCCGGCGCTGCACGCCTCCGCCGTCGAGGAACTGCTGCGCTACATCACGATCATCCACATCGGGGCGCGCCGGGCCGCGGCCGCCGATCTTGAGGTCGGCGGGCAGACCGTCAAGGCGGGCGAGGGCGTCATCCTGCCCCTGGACCTGGCCAACCGTGACCCCGAGGTCTTCGAGAACCCGGACGAGCTGGACCTGACCCGCAGCTTCAAGAACCACCTGGCCTTCTCCTTCGGCCCGCACCAGTGCCTCGGCCTCCCGCTGGCCCGCCTCGAGCTCGAGGTCGTCTTCAGCACCCTGTTCAAGCGCATCCCCGGCCTGAAGCTCGCCGCCGCCGCGGACACGCTGACCTTCAAAGAGGAGGCCGCGGTCTACGGCGTCACGTCGCTGCCCGTCACCTGGTAGCGCCGGAGGCTCCGGCTCAAGTAACTAACTGAACGCGCAGTAGGTCTTTGCAAACCCAGCAAAAGAGAATATCGTTCTCACCAACGGAAGGAGCTTTTCCATGGCCGAGACGAAGGCGCTGAGTCCGCACCTGGGCGTGCAGGTTCTCGGCGCCGAGAACCTCCTCGACGAGGGCGTCATCGCCCAGTGCCTGGAGGCGCTGAAGTGGCGGGGCGTTCTGCTCATCCGCGGCGCCAACCTCGACGACGACCAGCAGCTCGAATTCAGCCGCCGGATCGGCGAGGTCGTGTCCCACAAGGACCAGTCGATCTTCACCATCAGCCTCGACCCGACCGTGAACCCCCTGGCCGAGATCCTCAAGGGCACGTTCAACTGGCACCTGGACGGGACTTACGACAAGACCCCGCAGAAGGCGACCACGCTGACCGCGAAGGTCGTCGCGATGACCGGCGGCCAGACCGAGTTCGCCTCCACCTACGCCGCCTACGAGAACCTGCCCGGGGAGACGAAGGAGCGCATCGACAACCTGCGGGTCGTGCACACCTTCGAGGCGGCGCAGAAGGGCGTTATCGACAACCCGACCGACAAGCAGCTCGCCGCCTGGCGGCGCCTGCCCCCCAACGAGATCTCCCTGGTCTGGCAGCGCCGCGACGGCCGCCGGTCCCTGGTCCTCGGCTCGACCGCGGACCACATCCCGGGCCTGGCGGCCGACGAGAGCCGCGAGCTCCTGAACGAGCTTCTCGACTGGTCGACGCAGGAGCGCTTCCGCTACACCCACGAGTGGGAGGAGGGCGACCTCGTCGTCTGGGACAACACCGGGCTGCTGCACCGGGCCCTCCCCTACGACGAGTCCTCCCGCCGCACCCTGCACCGCACCACGATGCACGGCGACGAGTCCTTCACATGACCGGACCCGCCACCAGGACAGCGGTCGTCACCGGCGGCGCCTCCGGCATCGGCGCCGGGATCGTCGCCCGGCTGGCCAAGGACGGCTGCAACGTCGCGGCGCTGGACCTGAACCCGCCCGCCGAGGGATTCGGCGTCACCGCCGACGTCACGGACCGCGACGCCGTCGACGCGGCCCTGGCCGCGGTGCGGGAAAAGTTCGGGCCGGTCACGATCCTGGTCAACGGCGCGGGCCTGGACGGGCACCGGAAGTTCCACAACATCACGTTCGAGAAATGGTCCCGGGTCATCGACGTCAACCTCAACGGCGTCTTCCACCTCACCCAGGCCGTGCTCCCGGACATGATCGAGGCCGGCTGGGGACGCATCGTCAACATCTCCTCGTCCTCCACCCACTCCGGCCAGCCCTACATGGCGCACTACGTCGCGGCCAAGTCGGCGGTCAACGGGCTCACCAAGTCCCTGGCCCTGGAGTACGGGCCGGCCGGCATCACCGTCAACGCGATCCCGCCCGGGTTCGTCGACACCCCGATGCTGCGCAAGACCGAGGCCCGCGGCCTTCTCGGCGGAACGGTCGAGGAGCACGCCCAGCGCACCCCGGTGCGGCGGGCCGGGCGGCCCGACGACATCGCGGCCACCGTGTCGTTCCTGGCGTCGGAGGAAGCCTCCTACATCACCGGGCAGATCATCGGCGTGAACGGGGGGCGCAACACGTGAGCGAATCACGACTCACTTCCATCCCGTACGAGGACTGGGACTTCGAGGCCCTGGCCGAGATCTCCCCCGGCATGAAACCCCCGGAGATGTCCGTCGTCGGGTTCTTCGCCCACCACCCGGAGCTCGCGCGCTCGTACCTGTCCTGGAACCACTACGTCAACAGCCGCCGGTCCTCGCTGTCCCGCGAGATCCGCGAGATCGCGATCCTGCGGGTGGCCCGGGTGCGGAACAGCGGCTACGAGTGGGCCCAGCACGTCAAGATCGCGCGGAGGGCCGGGATCAGCGACGAGACGGTAGCGAAGATCCGTTCGGATGAAAAGGTTCCCGGGGTCGCGGGGCTGATCGTGGCCGCGGTCGACGAACTGGCCGGGTCATCGGCGATCGGCGACGAGACGTACGCCGCGCTGGCCCGGGAGTTCAGCGAGAAGCAGCTCATCGACCTGGTCTTCCTCATCGGCACCTACTCAATGCTTTCGATGGCGTTCAACACGTTCGGCGTGGAACTGGAAGGAACTTAACTATGCCCCCGCACTTCCCGAAGCCGGCCGAGGGGAGCTGGACCGAGCACTACCCGGAGCTCGGGACCGGTCCCGTCGACTACACCGACTCCGTCGATCCTTCCTACTACGAGAAGGAGAAGGAGGCGATCTTCAAGAAGACCTGGCTGCACGTCGGCCGCGTCGAGCAGCTGCCGCGCAAGGGCAGCTACTTCACCAAGGAACTGCAGGTCGCCGACACCTCGCTGGTCATCGTCCGGTCCGGGCCGGGCGACGAGAACGTGCGCGCGTTCCACAACGTGTGCCGGCACCGCGGCAACAAGCTGGTGTGGAACGACTTCCCCGGCGAGGAGGTCAAGGGCACCTGCCGTCAGTTCCAGTGCAAGTACCACGCCTGGCGCTACAGCCTCGAGGGCGACCTGACCTTCATCCAGCAGGAGCACGAGTTCTTCGGCGTCGACAAGTCGCGGTACGGACTGAAGACGGTGCGGTGCGAGGTCTGGGAAGGGTTCATCTTCGTCAACCTCGACCCGGACGCCGCGCCCCTGGCCGAGTACCTGGGCGAGTACGGGCAGACCCTGGCGGGCTACCCGTTCGGCG
>WRBL01000199.1 GCA_009784565.1 Streptosporangiales bacterium
GCGATGTGCGCGGTGATGCTCCGGACCGGAGGCCCGGATAATTCCGCCGCGCGCGGCCGGGCGCTGGACGCGGTGCGGGCCGCGGGCCAGCAGGACTATGACGAGTCCACGCTCGCCGAGGACCTCATGCACTCCCTGGACCAGGCCCGGGAGATGATCACCCACTTCGGGGCCCAGCTGCGCCCGGAGGCCAAGGAATGGCACCTGGCCGAGGCGGTCCGGATCGGGCTGGCCGACGGTCCTCTCAGCGACAACGAGCGTTCCACCGCCGAGATGATCGCGTCCGACCTCGGCATGACCAGCGCCCAGGCTCTCGGCGTCATCACCCTGACCGAGCAGGCGGCCGGCACCAACTGATAACAGCAACGCCCCCTGCCTGCCCCGGCCCTGCCCCGCCCCTGCCCCCGGCCCGGCCTGCGGCGGAGCCCGGTCGGCGGCTCCGGGGCGTCTCGCGTGGACGCTGGTGGTCCAGAAAGCGCCACCAGGGCCCACGCGGGCGAATGCGTGCTGATAACAGCAACTCATGCGTGGTCTCGTGGCGTGGTGGGGGAAGCGGGTTCGGGAAGGAAACGCGGGCCGGGACGGTTGTTCTCACGGAGCAGGAACGCAGGCCCGGGAGAGCCACCATGATCCGTTCGGCGTTGATGGTGTAGGATCCTTGATTGTTATGCTGCGCGAGCTGCTCCTCCTTAGTGGCCGCGGCGGGGCCCGATAAAGGCTGGCTCCCTCGCCGCGGGTTACTAGCGTGTTCGCTGGCCGGCCTGAAAAGGACCGCACCCGCTTGACCGCGGGAAACCGAAGGAAGCAGCAATGACGCAGCAGTACCGAGCTGTCGCTCCTGTCGTACAGCAGCCGAGCGGCATGCCGTGCCACCGCTACACCCCGTTCAAGGCGGTGGACCTGCCGGACCGCACCTGGCCCGGCAAGAGCATCACCAAGGCTCCTCGCTGGCTCTCCACTGACCTGAGGGACGGCAATCAGTCGCTGATCGACCCGATGTCGCCCACCCGCAAGCGGGCCATGTTCGAGATGCTCGTGAAGATGGGCTACAAGGAGATCGAGGTCGGGTTCCCGTCGGGGAGCCAGACCGACTTCGACTTCGTCCGCGAGCTCATCGAGGGCGGAAAGATCCCCGACGACGTGCGGATCTCCGTGCTGACGCAGGCCCGCGAGGACCTGATCGAGCGCACGCTGCAGTCCCTGGCCGGCGCCAGCCGGTGCACGGTGCACATGTACAACGCGGTCGCGCCGGTGTTCCGGAAGGTCGTCTTCCGGAACACGAAGGAAGAGACCAAGGCCCTCGCGGTCGAGGGCACCAAGCACGTGATGAAGTTCGCCGAGCAGTACCTGGACGCGGACACGGACTTCGGCTACGAGTACTCGCCGGAGATCTTCCAGGACACGGAGCTGGACTTCGCCCTGGAGACCTGCGAGGCGGTCATGGACGTCTGGCAGCCCGGCCCGGGCCGCGAGATCATCCTCAACCTGCCCTGCACGGTCGAGCGGTCCACGCCGAACGTGTACGCGGACCAGATCGAGTGGATGTCGCGGAACCTGTCCCGGCGCGAGCACATCTGCCTGTCGGTGCATACCCACAATGACCGGGGCACCGCCGTCGCCGACGCCGAGCTGGCGGTCATGGGCGGCGCGGACCGGATCGAGGGCTGCCTGTTCGGGAACGGCGAGCGGACCGGCAACGTCTGCCTGGTCACCCTGGGCCTGAACCTGCACAGCCAGGGCATCGACCCGATGATCGACTTCAGCGACATCGACGAGGTCCGCCGGACGGTCGAGTACTGCAACCAGCTGCCGGTGCACCCGCGTCACCCGTACGCGGGCGAGCTGGTCTACACGGCGTTCTCCGGGTCTCACCAGGACGCGATCAAGAAGGGCTTCGAGGCGTTCGAGGCCGAGGTCGCGGCGGCCGGGGACGACCCGGTCAACCACCACTGGGACCTGCCGTACCTGCCGATCGACCCGCACGACGTGGGCCGCTCGTACGAGGCGGTCATCCGGGTCAACAGCCAGTCCGGCAAGGGCGGCATCGCCTACGTGCTGAAGACCGGGCACTCCCTGGACCTGCCGCGGCGGGCGCAGATCGAGTTCTCGAAGGTCATCCAGCACTACACCGACGAAGAGGGCGGCGAGGCGACCGCGGAGCAGATCTGGACCGCCTTCACCGAGACCTACCTGGCCGACGGGCCGGTGCAGCTGCTGGACCACCAGTCCTCGGAGGTCGTGGACGGCAAGCACGTGCTCAGGGCCGAGATCAGCGTCGACGGGGCGTCGAAGGGGATCGAGGGAACCGGGAACGGCCCGATTTCCGCGTTCTGCGCCGCCCTGGACACGGTCGGGATCGACGCCAAGGTGCTGGACTACGCCGAGCACGCGCTCACCGAGGGCAGCGACGCCCAGGCCGCGGCCTACGTCGAGGTGTCCACCGGAGGCCAGGTCTACTGGGGCGTCGGCATCGACACCAACACGGCGACCGCTTCCATGCGGGCCGTGCTGTCCGCGGTGAACCGGGCCCGGTAGCCCGGGAAAACCCATTGAGCGGAACGGGCTGGCGGCTTCTGTGCCGTCGGCCCGTTCTCGCCTCATGTCAGGGAAGATGGAAGCGTGCTCCAGTACCGGGATGACGGGGTCGTGCTGCGGACCCAGAAGCTAGGCGAGGCCGACCGCATCGTCACCTTGCTGTGCCGTCGCGGCGGGCGGGTGCGGGCGGTCGCCAAGGGCGTGCGCCGGACCAAGTCGCGGTTCGGCGGCCGCCTGGAACCGTTCACCTACGTGGACGTCCTGGTCCACCCCGGGCGGACCCTGGACGTGATCACCCAGGCCGAGGTCATCCGCCCCTACGGGGCCGGCATCGCCGGGGACTACGCCCGCTACACGGCCGGGACGGCCATCCTGGAGACCGCCGAGCGGCTCACGCCGGTGGAGAAGGAGCCGGCGCTGCGGCAGTTCCTGCTGCTGATCGGCGCACTCCGCGCGCTCGGGGAGACCGGCCCGGCCGCGTCGGCCGAATCGGCCGAGTCGACCGCGTCGACAGGCCGGGAGCCGCGCCTGGTGCTGGACGCGTACCTGCTCCGGTCCCTGGCCGTCGCCGGGTACGCGCCCGCCCTGGAGGAGTGCGCCCGGTGCGGAGGGTCGTCGGGCAGGCCGCTGGTCGCGTTCGCGGTCGCGGCCGGCGGGATGGTGTGCGCGTCCTGCCGTCCGACGGGGGCGGCGACCCCGTCGCCGCGGACCGTGGAGCTGATGCTGGCGCTGCTGCGGGGCAACTGGGACGAGGCGATGAGCAGCGACCGCAGGCACCGGGTAGAATGCAGCGGCCTGGTAGCCGCGCACCTGCAGTGGCACCTGGAACACTCAATCCGCTCGTTGCGTCACGTGGAGCGCGCTTAACTATGCCGACTCGCCCCGTCCGTCCGCCGAACCCGCACCCCACCGGGGCCAGGCCCCCGGCGATCCCCAGCGACCTGGTGCCCCGGCACGTCGCGATCGTGATGGACGGCGACGGCCGCTGGGCCAAGGAACGCGGCCTGCCGCGGACCGAGGGCCACAAGGTCGGCGAGAACTCCCTGATGGACGTCCTGCAGGGCGCGATCGAGCTTGGCGTCAAGACCGTGTCCGCCTACGCGTTCTCCACCGAGAACTGGAAGCGGCACCCGGACGAGGTCCGCTTCCTGATGGGCTTCAACCGCGACGTCATCCACCGCCGCCGCGAGGAACTGAGCGACATGGGCGTCCGGATCCGGTGGGCCGGCCGGCGGCCGAAGCTATGGCGCAGCGTCATCAAGGAACTTGAGGACGCCGAGCAGATGTCGAAGGACAACACCACCCTGACGCTGCAGTTCTGCTGCAACTACGGCGGGCGGGCCGAGATCGTGGACGCGGTCCGGGAGGTCGCGGCCGAGGTCGCCGCCGGCAAGATCAAGCCCGAGAAGATCACCGAGAAGACGATCGCCAGCCACCTCGACGAGCCGGACCTCGGCGACGTGGACCTGTGGATCCGGACGTCGGGCGAGCAGCGGCTGTCGAACTTCCTGCTGTGGCAGTCGGCCTACGCCGAGCTGGTGTTCACGGACACGCTGTGGCCCGACTTCGACCGGCGCCACCTGTGGCACGCCTGCGAGGTCTACGCCAGCCGGGACCGCCGTTACGGCGGCGCCGTCCCGTCGGCCCCGGTCCTGGACGCCCCGGAGCTTGAGGACGCCGAGCCCGACGACGACGTCGAAGGCAACCGGAGTTAACCGGTTCGCGTTCGCTGGCGCCCGTCAATAAGCTGAAGTCACCGGTGCAGACACGCGTATCGTCACGCATCGCGCCGGTTCTGTTACCCGGGGACCGCGCCTGACGCGCCCGCCGACACCCAGCCGGATGGAGAGCCACATGGCCCTACGCAGTGACCGCCTTGACGCCATCGTCAACCTGAGCAAGCGCCGCGGGTTCGTGTACCCGTCGAGCGACATCTACGGCGGTCTCCGCGCGGCGTGGGACTACGGTCCCCTGGGCGTCGAGCTAAAGAACAACGTCAAGCGCCAGTGGTGGAAGTACATGGTGCAGGAGCGGGACGACATCGTCGGCCTGGACTCCTCCGTCATCCTCGCGACCGAGGTGTGGCAGGCCAGCGGCCACGTCGAGACGTTCACCGACCCGCTGACCGAGTGCCAGTCCTGCCACAAGCGGTTCCGGGCCGACCACCTCATCGAGGCGTATCAGGAAAAGCACGACGGCAAGGAGCCGGACGACGGCCTGGCCGACCTGAACTGCCCGAATTGCGGGAACAAGGGCACGTTCACCGAGCCGCGGAACTTCAGCGGCCTGCTGAAGACCTACCTGGGCCCGGTCGAGGACGAGTCCGGCCTGGCCTACCTGCGCCCGGAGACGGCGCAGGGCATCTTCGTCAACTACAAGAACGTGATCGGCACCAGCCGGAAGAAGCTGCCGTTCGGCATCGGCCAGATCGGCAAGTCGTTCCGGAACGAGATCACCCCGGGCAACTTCATCTTCCGCACCCGGGAGTTCGAGCAGATGGAGATGGAGTTCTTCGTCAAGCCGGGCGACGACGCGGAGTGGCACCAGTACTGGATCGACCACCGGTACGCCTGGTACACCGCCCTGGGCATCAACTCCGATAACCTGCGCCTGTTCGAGCACCCGAAGGAGAAGCTGTCCCACTACTCCACGCGGACGGTGGACATCGAGTACCGCTTCGGGTTCCAGGGCTCGGAGTGGGGCGAGCTTGAGGGCATCGCCAACCGCACGAACTACGACCTGACCGTGCACCAGGAGGCGTCCAAGACCGACCTGGCCTACCTGGACCAGGCGACGAACGAGAAGTACATCCCGTACGTCATCGAGCCGGCGGCCGGCGTGGACCGCGCCACGCTGGTGTTCCTGATGGACGCGTTCGCCGAGGACGAGGCGCCCAACGCCAAGGGCAAGATGGAGACCCGGACCGTGCTGCGCCTGGACCCGCGGCTGGCCCCGGTCAAGGTGGCGGTGCTGCCCTTGAGCCGCAACGCCGACTTGTCGCCGAAGGCCCGGGACGTCGCCGCGATGCTCCGCCAGCGCTGGAACTGCGAGTTCGACGACGCGCAGGCGATCGGCCGCCGCTACCGCCGCCAGGACGAGATCGGCACCCCGTTCTGCGTCACGGTCGACTTCGACAGCCTCGAGGACAACGCCGTGACCATCCGGGAACGCGACACGATGAGCCAGGAGCGCGTCGGCATCGACGCCCTCGAGGGCTACCTCTCCGAGCGCCTGCCCGCCTGGTAGGCCGGGCCGGCCTCGCTCGCGGCGTCATGCGGGGTGCCGTTCGCGGCGGCACGGGACGCGCGATCGTAGATGTCGGCGGCGGCCTCGTGGAACCCCGCAGGCAGGCCCGCCGCGCTCATCGACGCGGCGATCTCCTCCATCTCGCCGATCCAGCGCCAGCCCTTCAGTGCCGCCGACGACGCGGCCCGCTCCGACTGGCCGCCTAGCGCGGGCTGCGACCGCTGCCACTCGGCCAGCAGCGTGTCCTCGACGCCCTCGGCCCGGGCGAGGGCCTGGCAGGCGAGCAGCAGGGCCGAGGTGCCCTTGGTCCAGGCGGCGTAGGCCATCTTCACCGCGGAGGCGGCGAAGAGCCCGGATCCCCGGGCGCCGTCCGTGACGCGGGCCTCCAGCGCCGACCCCCGGCCGAACAGCGCCGCCACCTCCCGGGCCCGCGGGCCGGACAGGTACAGCCGGGTATGCCCGGCGTTCTCCGGCGGCGGGCCGATGATCCCGCCGTCCACGTAGTCCGCGCCGCCGGCGGTCACGATGGCCGCCGCCTGCTCCGCGGTGGCGACGGAGACCGCGTTCGCGTCGACGTACAGGCCCCGGTAGCCGGCCGCGGCGACCGAACGGGCCACGTCCAGCGCGGCGTGCGGCGGGCAGATAGCGAAGATCACCGCGGACTCGGCGATCAGCGAGCCGGAATCGGTGCCGGACAGTTCCGCGGCGAGCGCGCGGCCGGTGCTGGCCCGGCTCCGGCCGGACGGATCCCACAGGACGGTGTGCCCGGCGGTGACCAGGCAGCCGCCGACGGCGGCTCCCATCTCTCCCGGGTGCAGCAGCCCGACGGTTGTCATTCGCGTGTCCCCTCCGGCCGACAGGCTCGGCCCGGTGAGCGGTACTCCGCACCCTATTGTGCCGGTAAGGCCGGTCGCGACCCCCTCCAGGGGCCGGATCGCCCGTGATCTCACGGGATGCCCGCCGGCGCGTTGCTTCCGGCCGGGATCCGGGTCACAATTGCCGATGTCAGGGTCAGTTTCCATTCCGGCGGTCTAAACCAGCGGTCTAAACCATTATTTGGCAGGGTCTAAACCAATTCACGGAACAGTATTAACCATCGTGAACATGGTGTTTTTGTTCACATATATGGGTCCGTTGCCCGGCCCTATCGGCTGGGGTACGGTCACGTTTCTTAGTCCAAGACCGGGCCGGGTAGAGTCCGAACAGCGGAGGCTACCGGGGCGAGGAGCGTTCAGTGTCCAAGTTCGTATATGACTTCACAGAAGGTAACAAAGACCTCAAGGACCTTCTGGGGGGCAAAGGCGCAAACCTGGCTGAGATGACCAATCTCGGCCTTCCCGTGCCACCTGGATTCACCATTACCACGGACGCGTGCCGTCATTACCTCGACAACGGGGCGACCCCTGAGGGCCTGGACAAAGAAGTCTCGAAGTACCTGAAGAAGCTTGAGAAGAACATGGGCCGCAAGCTTGGCAACGCCAAGGACCCGCTGCTGGTCAGCGTCCGGTCCGGCGCCAAGTTCTCCATGCCCGGCATGATGGAAACGGTCCTGAACATCGGGCTGTCCGACAAGTCGGTCCAGGGCCTGGCCAAGCAGGCCCGCAACGAGCGGTTCGCGTGGGACTCCTACCGGCGGCTGATCCAGATGTTCGGCAAGACGGTGCTGGACATCGACGGCGAGCACTTCGAGCAGGCGATCGAGGCCGCGAAGACGGCCAAGGGCGCCGCCACCGACGCCGAACTGGACGCCGAGGACCTCAAGGCGCTGACGACGACCTTCAAGGGCATCGTCAGCGCCCAGGCCGGCATCGACTTCCCGCAGGACCCCCGGGAGCAGCTGGACATGGCGGTCAAGGCCGTCTTCCAGTCGTGGAACGCCGACCGGGCGATCCTCTACCGCCGCCAGGAACGGATCCCCGCCGGCCTGGGGACGGCCGTGAACGTGGTGGCGATGGTCTTCGGCAACCTCGGAGACGACTCCGGCACCGGCGTGGCGTTCACCCGCGACCCCGCCACCGGCGCCCAGGGCGTGTACGGCGACTACCTGACCAACGCCCAGGGCGAGGACGTCGTAGCCGGCATCCGCAACACGGTGCCGCTGGATGACCTGGAGAAGATCGACAAGAAGTCCTACGACCAGCTGATGAAGATCATGCGGAAGCTGGAGAACCACTACAAGGACCTCTGCGACATCGAGTTCACCATCGAGCGCGGCAAACTCTGGATGCTGCAGACCCGCGTGGGCAAGCGCACCGCGGCCGCCGCCTTCCGCATCGCGACCGGCCTGGTGAACGAAGGCGTGATCGACCTCGACGAGGCGCTTACCCGCGTGTCCGGCGACGAACTCGCCCGGCTCATGTTCCCCCGCTTCGACACCAGCGGCGAGAACATCACGACGCTCACCAAGGCGGTCAACGCCTCGCCCGGCGCCGCCGTCGGCAAGGTCGTCTTCGACTCCGAGACCGCCGTCAAGCTCGCCGGGGCGGGCGAGAAGGTCATCCTGGTCCGCCGCGAGACCAACCCCGACGACCTGCACGGCATGATCGCCGCGCAGGGCGTGCTCACCAGCCGGGGCGGCAAGACCAGCCACGCCGCCGTGGTCGCCCGCGGCATGGGCAAGACCTGCGTCTGCGGCGCAGAAGAGCTCGAGATCGACGCCGTCGCCAAGAGGCTCACCGGACCCGACGGCGTCACCGTCAGCGAGGGCGACGTCCTCTCCATCGACGGCACCTCGGGCCTGGTCTACCTGGGCGAGGTCCCGGTCTCTGCCTCCAACGTCGTCCAGTACTTCGAGGGCGAGCTCGCCCCCGACACCGACGACCTGGTGCAGGCCGTCCACACGATCATGAGCCACGCCGACGCGGCCCGCCGCCTGTCCGTGCATGCCAACGCCGACAACGGCCCCGACTGCGCCCGGGCCCGCCGGTTCGGCGCGGGCGGCGTCGGCCTGGTCCGCACCGAGCACATGTTCCTGGGCGAGCGCCGCCAGCTGGTCGAGGACCTGATCCTCGCCGAGAGCGACGACGACCGGCAGAAGGCCCTCGACGCCCTGGAGCCGATGCAGCGCGGTGACTTCACCGAGATCCTCGACGCCATGGACGGGCTGCCGGTGACCATCCGGCTCATCGACCCGCCGCTGCACGAGTTCCTGCCCGACCTGACCGAGCTCAGCGTCACGATGGCGCTCAAGGGCGACAAGGCCACCGCTGCCGACCGCCGGCTCCTGGAAGAGGTCCGCCGCCTCCACGAGCAGAACCCGATGCTGGGCCTGCGCGGCGTCCGCCTGGCCCTGCACATCCGCGGCCTGCTTGAGATGCAGGTCCGCGCGATCACCGAGGCCGCCGCCGACCTGGCCAAGGCGGGCAAGACGCCGAAGCCGGAGATCATGATCCCGCTGGTCGCCACCGTGCAGGAGATGGAGATCAGCAAGGAGCGGGTCGAGAAGATCATCGCCGAGGTCGAGGCGGAGACCGGCACCCGCGTGGAGATCCCGGTCGGCACGATGATCGAGACGCCGCGAGCCGCCACGGTCGCGGGCGAGATCGCGCGCAGCGCGGCGTTCTTCTCCTTCGGCACCAACGACCTGACCCAGATGACCTGGGGCTTCTCCCGGGACGACGTCGAGGGCTCGTTCTTCAGCCGCTACATCGACCTCGGCGTCTTCGGTGTCTCCCCGTTCGAGACGATCGACCGCGACGGCGTCGGACGGCTGGTCAGGCAGGCCGCCGCCGAGGGCCGGGCCGCCCGCCCGGACCTGCACCTCGGCATCTGCGGCGAGCACGGCGGCGACCCGCAGTCGGTGTGGTTCTTCCACGAGGCCGGGCTGGACTACGTGTCCTGCTCCCCGTTCCGGGTCCCGGTCGCGCGCCTTGAGGCCGGTCGGGCTGCGGTGGCCAGCGGCGGCAGCGACACTAGGTGATGTGACCTCGAACTACGCCAAGCACGACACCGAACGCTGGGTCCACGAGGAACCCAAGCGCGGCGGCCGGACCCACTTCCAGCGGGACCGGGCACGGGTGCTGCACAGCTCCGCGCTCCGCCGCCTCGCCGCCAAGACGCAGGTCGTCCGGGCCGGGTCCGGGGACTTCCCCCGGACCCGGCTCACCCATTCCCTGGAATGCTCGCAGATCGGACGCGAGCTCGGCGCCGCCCTGGGCTGCGACCCCGATCTGGTCGACGCGGCCTGCCTGGCCCACGACCTGGGGCACCCGCCGTTCGGGCATAACGGCGAGTCCGCCCTGGCCGCCCTGGCCGACGACGGCGGACCCCTGAGCTGCGGCGGATTCGAGGGCAACGCCCAGTCCCTGCGCCTCCTCACCCGCCTGGAACCGAAGATCGACGGCGTCGGCCTCAACCTCACCCGCGCCACCCTCGACGCCGCCGTCAAGTACCCGCTGGTCGGCGCCGGCACCGGCAAGTACAACGCCTACGAATCCGACCGGCCCGCGTTCGAGTGGATCCGGGCCGGGGCCCCCGAAGGCCGACGCTGCCTGGAAGCCCAGGTCATGGACTGGGCGGACGACGTCGCGTACTCCGTCCACGACCTCGAAGACGGACTGCAGGCCGGCCAGTTCACCCTGGAAACCCTCCACGATCCGACCGAACGGATCATCGTTTCCGATGTCGCACTCCGCTACTGCTCCGGCACGCCGGACGTGACCGGGCAGGAGCTCGAGTCGGTCTTCGCCGAGTTCATGCGGCTGCCGCTGTGGGACTTCACCTTCGACGGCGGCCCGGCCGCGCTGGCCGCGGCGAAGAACCTCACCAGCGAGCTGGTCGGCCGGTTCTGCCTCGCCGCCGAGGAAGCCACCCGCGAGAGGTACGGCCCCGGCCCCCTCGCCCGATATGGGGCCGACCTCATTCTCCCGCGTCGGCAGCTCCTGGAGTGCGCCCTGCTCAAGGCCGTCAGCGCGCACTACGTGATCTTCGCCGAGGAGAGCGTGAAGCCCAAGGCCGACGAGCGGGAGCTGATCGCCGAACTGGCCCTGTCGCTGTGGAAGGACGCACCGGAGTCCCTTGACCCGGTTCTGCGTCCGTCCTGGGCCGCGGCCCGGTCCGACGCCGAACGGAAACGGGTGATCGTTGACCAGGTCGCGTCTCTCACTGACACGTCCGCGATCGCCTGGCATAGTAGTCGCCTTCGCTGATCATCCGTCGACGCGCCACTGGAGGGGACCCGAATGACGACGTACGTGATCGTGGGTGGCGGCCTGGCCGGGGCCAAGGCCGCGCAGACGCTGCGGGACGAGGGGTTCGACGGCGAGGTGGTGCTGTTCTGCGATGAGGCGGACGCGCCGTACGAGCGGCCGCCGCTGTCCAAGGACTACCTGAACGGCAAGGCCAGCCGCTCCTCGGTGTTCGTCCACCCGGAGAAGTGGTACGCCGAACACCACGTCGACCTGCGGACCGGCACCCCGGTCACCGCGATCGACCGGGCCGCGCACACCGTCTCATACTCCGGCGGCTCCGTGCCTTACGACAAGCTGCTGCTGGCCACCGGCGCCTCTCCCCGGCGCCTGGGGATCCCGGGCGACGGCCTGAAGGGCGTGCATTACCTGCGCCGCCTCGGCGACGCCGAGGCCCTGCGCGAGAGCTTCCGTCACGGGGCGCACGTCATCGTCGTCGGCGCCGGGTGGATCGGGCTGGAAGCCGCCGCGGCCGCGCGGAAGGCGGGTCACCTGGTGACCGTCCTGGAACCGCAGCCGACGCCGCTGCACGGCGTTCTCGGACCGGAACTGGGGGAACGGTTCCAGCGCCTGCACGCCGGGCACGGGGTCGAGTTCCGGTTCAGCGAGTCCGCCGCGGAGTTCCACGGGGACGCCGGCCACCACGTGGGCTCGGTGCTCACCAGGTCGGGGAAGACGCTGACCGCCGACACGGTGGTCGTCGGGATCGGCGCGGTGCCGAACGACGGCCTCGCGGCCGACGCGGGCCTGGACACCGACGGCGGCGTCGTCACGGACGCGGCGCTGCGCACCTCCGATCCGGACATCTTCGCCGCGGGCGACGTGGCGAACTCGCACAACCCGCTGTTCGGCCGCCGGATACGGGTGGACCACTGGGCCAACGCCCTCAACGGGGGGCAGGCCGCCGCCCGGTCCATGCTCGGCCAGGAGGTGAGCTACGACCGGGTGCCGTACTTCTTCAGCGACCAGTACGGCTTCGGCCTGGAATGCTCGGGTCTCCCGTCCCCGGGCAGCTACGACCGGGTCTTCTACCGCGGCGACGCGGACAAGTCCGAGTTCATCGCCTTCTGGCTGAACGCCGGCAAGGTCATCGCCGCCATGAACGTCAACGTCTGGGATGTCACCGGCGACCTCCAGTCCCTCATCCGCTCCGCCCGCGAAGTGGACCCCGTCCGCCTCACCGACCCCCGCGTCCCCCTCAGCGACGTGTAACCCCGCCCCGCCCCGCCCCTCCCTCCCGCGCCCGCCCCTCCCGCGCCCGCCCCCCCTCCCCC
>WRBL01000200.1 GCA_009784565.1 Streptosporangiales bacterium
ATGACGCAGCCGGTCGCGCCGTCGTTGATGCCGGAGGAGTTCCCGGCGGTGACCCGGCCGTGCGGCCGGAACGGGGTCTTCAGCGACGCGAGCCCCTCCAGGGTCGTCTCCGGGCGCGGCGGCTCGTCCGTCGTCGCCCAGCCCCAGCCGAGCTCCCTGGTCCTGACCGCCATCGGCACCAGGTCCGGCTGCAGCTTGCCCGCCGCGTAGGCGGCGGCGACCTTCCGCTGGCTGCCCAGCGCGTAGGCGTCGGCCCGCTGCTTGGTGATTTCCGGGAACCGGTCGTGCAGGTTCTCGGCGGTCATGCCCATGAACAGCGCGGACTCATCGACCAGGCCCTCGGAGACGAACCGCGGGTTGGGGTCGACGCCCTCGCCCATCGGGTGGCGGCCCATGTGCTCCACGCCGCCGGCCACGGCGACGTCAACGGCCCCGAGCGAGACCGCCCCGGCGACCGTGGTCACGGCGGTCATGGCACCGGCGCACATCCGGTCGATCGAGTAGCCGGGCACCGACTTCGGCAGCCCGGACAGCACCGCGGCGGCGCGCCCGATCGTCAGTCCCTGGTCGCCGATCTGGGTCGTGGCCGCGATGGCGACCTCGCCGACCCGCTCCTTCGGCAGGTTCGGGTTCCGCCGCAGCAGTTCCCGGATAACACGGACCACCAGGTCGTCCGCCCTGGTCTCGGCGTACATGCCCTTGGGCCCGGACTTCCCGAACGGCGTACGCGCGCCGTCCACGAAGACCACTTCGCGTGCCTTCATCGGCTACCTCTCTCAACGTGCCTGTGCGCCAATGCTACTCACAAGTAACATACACGGGCGCGCCAAATGACGCGCACGGCGGTCACGACTTGTCGAAGAAGTCCAGCAGGCGCTCCAGCGGCCAGGTATTGATCACATCATCGCAGGTCAGCCAGCCACGCTGCGCGGTGCCGACGCCGTAGGGCAGGTTGTCCAGGTCCGGCACGGAATGGGCGTCGGTGTCGATCGCGAACCTCACGCCGGCGTCCTTCGCGGCGCGGATGTGCTCGGCGGGCAGGTCCAGGCGGGCCGGGGAGGAGTTCACCTCCAGGGCGGTCCCCGTCCGGGCGCAGGCCGCGAACAGCTCCCCGAAGTCCACGTCCACCGGGGGCCGGCGGCCGATCTTGCGGGTCAGCGGATGCCCGATGACGTGGACGTGCGGATTCTCGCACGCGGTCACGAACCGCCGGGTCATCTCCGCCCGATCCTGATCGAAATGCGAATGCACCGACGCCACGCACATGTCGAACCCGGCCAGGAAGTCCCCGTCCCAGTCCACGGACCCGTCGGGCGCGATGTTGAGCTCGGCCCCGTGCAGCAGGTGCATGGAGGAGTCGATCCGCCGCAGTTCCTCCCGCTGGGCCAGGATCTTCTCGTCCGTCATCCGCTGCATGGTCAGGTTCGGCGCGTGATCGGTGACCGCGTAGTACTCGTACCCGCGGCCCCCGGCAGCCGCGATCATGTCCGCCAGCGACGCCGCCCCGTCGGTCAGGTTCGTATGCGTGTGCAGGTCACCCCGGACATCTTTTTCCCGAACGATCCGGGGCTGCTCCCCCTTCGCCGCCGCCTGGACCTCCCCGGTGTCCTCCCGCAGTGCCGGCTCGATCCAGTCCAGGCCCAGGGCCCGGTACACGTCCTCCTCGGTCTCCGACGCGATCAGCTCCTCGCCCCGGAACAGACCGTACTCCGACAGCTTGAGGCCCTTCTTCACCGCGATCTCGCGGACCGCCACGTTGTGGGCCTGGGAGCCGGTGAAGTACTGCAGGGCCGCGCCCCAGGCCTCCGGCTTCACGACCCGCAGGTCGACCTGGAGGCCGTTGCCCATCCGCACCGAGGTCTTGGTCTTCCCGGAGACGACGATCTCCGGCGCGAGGTCCTTGAACGCGTCCATGATCCGCGCGGCCTGGTCCGCCGACGAGGCCGTGGCCAGGATGTCGACGTCGCCGATGGTCTCCCGCATCCGGCGCAGCGACCCGGCGTAGGCCACCCGGCCCGCCAGCGGGCGCAGTGCGTCGACCAGGGGGATCGCCGTGTCCCGCGCCACGCTGACCATGACCCGGTCCGTCGTCATGACCGACAGGCCGCGCAGGATCCGTTCCTCGCTCTTGGCCCCGAAGCCGGGCAGGTCCCGCAGTTTCCCCGCGCTGACCGCGGCCTCCAGCCCGGCGAGATCGGAGATCCCGAGGTCCGTCGCCAGCTGGACCGCCCGCTTGGGGCCGAGGCCGGGGACCTTCGCCAGTTCCAGGACGCCGGCCGGGACCTGCGCCCGCAGGTCCTCCAGGGCGGCGAACGTGCCCCTCCGGGCGATCTCGGTGATCTTCCCGGCGATCGACTTCCCGACGCCGGGGATCTTCACCAGCGCCGCCTCGCCGAGGGCGGCCACGTCCCCGGAGTGGGCGGCCACGGCCTTGGCCGCCTTCTCGTAGTTCCGGGCCCGGAAGCGGTCCCCGCCCGTGGTCACGACCAGCTCGGAGTATTCGCGCAGGAGCGAAGCCACCGATCCGTTCGGCATAGTCATGCCCCCTAGCTTATGTTCGCGATTTCTGCTGTCAGAGCAGCAGTTTCCGCGAACCTCAGCGGGGGCCGGGGTGGCTAGGCGCGCTGGAGGTGCAGCCCCAGGGACGCGAACTGCTCGAACGGGCGGTGGTAGCCGCGCTCGATGTGGTGGACGCCGTGCAGCGTGGACGGGCGGTCGGCGACCGCGGCGGCCAGCACGGCGGAGAAGCCGGCCCGGACGTCGGGCAGCGTGACCTCGGCACCGTGCAGCTTCGAGCCGCCCCGGATGACCGCGGAGTGCCCGGAGTTCCCGTCGTGGAACCGGCAGGCCGGGCCGCCGAGGCAGTTCTTGAACACCTCGATCTCGCAGCCCATCTTCTGCAGCGCCGGCACGTACACCAGGCGGTTCTCGAAGACGGTCTCGTGCAGCACGGACATGCCGTCGGCCTGGGTGAACAGGACCATCAGCGGCTGCTGCCAGTCCGTCATGAACCCGGGGTGGGTGTCGGTATGCACGGCGGCCGGTTTCAGCCCATCCGGCGCGGACGCGGTGATCCACTCGTCGGTGATGTCGAACCGGGCGCCCATCCGGGCCAGGGTGGTGATCGCGGTCACCAGGCGGTCCTGCGGGCAGCCGTGGACCCGCACCTCGCCGCCGGTGATCAGCCCGGCGACCAGGTAGGAGAACGCCTCCAGGCGGTCGCCGGCCAGCCGGGTGGAGGCGGCCTTCAGGCTCGGGACGCCCTCGATCACCATCCGGCGATCGGGGCTGAGCTCGATGTGGGCGCCCATCCGCTGCAGGAACAGGGCCAGTTCGACGACCTCGGGCTCGGTCGCGGCGTTGCGCAGGACGGTGGTGCCCTCGGCCAGCACCGCGCTCAGCAGGACCGTCTCCGTCGCGCCGACGCTCGGGTACGGCAGGGTGACGCGGGCCCCGTGGAGCTTGCTGGCCTTCGCGGTGAGGCCCGCCGGGCCGTAGGTGATCTCGGCCCCCATCGCCTGCAGCGCGTCCACGTGGAAGTCGACCGGGCGCCGCCCGATCGGGTCGCCGCCGACCAGGGGCACGAACGCCTCCCCGGCCAGGTGCAGCAGCGGTCCGAGCATGAGGATCGGGATGCGGTTGAGGCCGGTGAACGCCTCCGGCACCTTCGGCCTGACCTCGGCCCCGGGCTCGATCGTCAGCTCGTCGTCGTCGCGGGTGACCCCGAACCCGACGGACTCCAGCATCGCCTTCGTGATCTCGACGTCGCCGACGTCGGGCGCGTTGCGGATCACGCTGGGGCCGTCCCCCAGCATGGCCGCCACCATGTGCTTGGTCACGGCGTTCTTGGAACCGCGCACCGTGATATCGCCGCGCAGCGGCCCCGAGGGTTCGACAAGCCAGGTTTCGGTCACGAGGACACGGTATGCGCAGGCTCCGAGGTTTCGGGCGCGATCCGCGAAGACTTCCCGGCCCGGCGGAGCCGGAGGGCGACGATCACGAGGGTCACCGTCAGCGCGGTTCCCCCGAGGATGTAGGCGTTGCCGGTCAGCAGCCACAGGCCGTGCCAGTGGTATTCGACGAACGAGGACTGGTCGCCGTGGAGGGTGTACTGCTGCGGGTTGGTGTTGGGCGGGGCCCACAGGAAGCCGAGCGAGAACTTGTCGAGGTTCCGGGCCTTCTCCCACAGTGCGTCCGGCCACGGCCCGTAGACGATAATCATGAGGGCGGCGAGGGAGAGCAGCGCCCAGCGCTTCTTGCTGTTATCGGCGACGGCGAGCGCGTAGTACCCGGCGACGGCGATGCCCAGGGTGATCCAGACCCAGTGGTGGTCCCAGCTGATCGGGGACAGCAGGAGACCGGTCAGGGCGGTGACGAGAATCGCCACCACCCGGTGCCCGGCCCGGTCGAACAGGTACGCGGCGGCCAGGCCCGCCACCCCGGCGATGACGCAGGCGACCAGCCACGGGTCCTGGCCGGCGGCGACGCTGCCGGCGAACCGGGTGATGACCGCGCGCAGGGACTGGTTGCCGGCCCAGCCGATGAAGCCGGTCCGGGTGCCGTCGGCGATGATCAGCATCTTCGGCGGGAGCCACCACGCGGCGGAGTCGCCGGGCAGCACGGCGAACCCGACGACGACGGTGAACACGAACCCGGCCACGGCCATGGCGGCCTCGCGGAATCTCCTCGTGATCAGCAGGTACGGGATGAAGATCAGCGGCGTCAGCTTGATGCCCGCGGCGATGCCGGTCGCGAACCCCTTCCACCAGCGGCTGCGCGCCGTGTCAGGCTGGCACAGGTCCCACATGATCATCGCCATCAGGACCAGGTTGACCTGGCCCAGGTAGACCGTGCGGATCGCGGGCTGGAGCCAGAACGTGATCCCGGCGGCCAGCAGGGTCGCGCCGAGACGGATCCGGGGGTCCCTCAGGTACCGGGCGGCCGGCTGGTCCTGCCGGGACAGGCCGCCGAAGGCGCACCACAGGGCCGCCGGGAGGGCCAGCATGTTCACGATGATCGAGAACACGAGCAAGTGCGGCGGCGACAGCAGCGACAGCGGCGCGAACGCGACCGCGGCGAACGGCGGGTAGGTGAACTTCAGGGCGAGGGCGCTGTAGCCGCCCCAGCCGTACAGCGGCGTGCCCGTGCTCGGGTGGTAGCCCGGCATGACGCCCCGGACGATCAGGCCCCCGTCCCGGTACACCGTCAGGTCGACGTCGTGCGTGGCGCCGTTCGGGCCGGAGAGGATGTTGAACACGAACCAGCCGGCGACGGCCGCGCCGAAGACGACGGCGCCCGCGATGAGCAGCCGGGTACGGGGGAATGTGCGTGATGTCTCGGCGGCCTCGTTCACGCCCGTAACCATATCCGCTGCGTGTCGGTAATACTGGGGGCATGCCGATGAGCCCCTCCCGCGCGAAGCGGCCGCGCCGATGAGCGTGCAGAGCCTGGTCACGTCCGGGCCGCTGGTCCTGGCCATCCCGGTGGCGGCGGCAGCCGGAGCGGTGACGTTCCTGTCCCCGTGCGTCCTGCCGCTGGCGCCCGGCTACCTGTCCTACATCACGGGCATGTCGGGAGCCGACGCCGCGGTCGCCGAGGCCGAGGACGCGGAGGCCGAGGCGGATTCCTCCGGGGAGACGCCGCCGGAGCCGGCGGCTGAACCGGCGGCCCGGTCGGTGGCGACCGAGACCCGGCCGCGGGTGACCGCGCCGAAGCGGAAATCGCCGGGGGCGGGGAAGGGCAAGGCCGTCACGGGAACGGTGCTGTTCGTCCTCGGCTTCTCGTTCGTCTTCGCCACCTACGGGTACGCGATCGGCGGCCTCGGCGAACTGCTGCGCAGCCACGACGAGGTGCTGACCCGGATTTTCGGGGGGATCACCATCCTGCTGGGCCTGATGTTCGCCGGCGTCTTCGACCGGTTCACCTTCGCCGGGCGGATCTTCCGGCCTTCGGCCCGCCCGCAGGCGGGGCTGGCGGGCGCGCCGCTGCTCGGCATCCTGTTCGGCTTCGGCTGGTCGCCGTGCATCGGCCCCACGCTGTCGGCCGTGCTGGGCATGGCCGGCTCCTCGGGCACCGCGGGACGCGGCGCGCTGCTGGCGTTCGTCTACGGCCTGGGCCTGGGAGTCCCGTTCCTGATCGTCGCCGTCGCCTTCCAGCGCGTGGTCAACGTGCTCGGGTTCTTCCGCCGAAACGCCGGGATGGTCAGCCGGATCGGCGGCGCGTTCCTCGTCCTGGTTGGCCTGCTGGAGATCACCGGCCTCTGGACCGCGGTCATCAACTGGATGCACGCCAACTGGTTCTCCGGTTACGAAACACCTCTGTAGTCGTCCATACCACTTGTGACGGTGCGCCGCGAATGGGACACTGCACGTCATGTCCTCCCCGTCGCCCGAGAGTCCCGATTTCTTCTCGACGGACGCGGCCGCCGACGCGGCCATGACCTACTTCTACGCCCGGCTGTTCGCGGCCGAACCGGAGATCCGGGCGATGTTCCCGGCCGCGATGGACGGGCAGCGGCGCCGGCTGTACGCCGCGCTGTGCCGGATCGCCGACGGAACCCGGGATGCCGCCGGGCTGGAGTCCTACCTGTCCGCGCTGGGTCGGGGACACCGGAAGTACGGCGTCCGGCCGGAGCACTACGGCCCGTTCACCGAGGCTCTGGAGGCGACGTTCCTGCGGTACCCGCCGGACGCCGGGCGCTGGACTGAACTGGAGCGGGCCGCCTCGATCGCCCGGGCCGCCGAGGTCATGGCCAGTGCCGCCAGCGCGGACGCCGGCCCGGCCTGGTGGACGGCCGAGGTGATCTCGAACGAGCTGCGGACCCCGCACGTCGCCGTCCTCACGCTCCGCCCCGGGAAGCCGTACCCGTACCTGGCCGGCCAGCACGCGTCGGTGCAGACGCCGCACTGGCCGCGGGTGTGGCGCCGCTACTCGATCGCCAACGCCCCCGCCGGGGCCGAGGACGGGCTGCTCACGCTCCACATCCGCGTCGTGCCCGGCGGCCTGGTCAGCACGGCGATGCTGCACGCCGCGGCCGGCGACACCGTGCTGCTCGGCCCGGCCGAGGGGACGATGACCGCCGACCCGGACTCCCCCCGCGACGCGCTCTGCCTGGCGGGCGGCACCGGCCTGGCCCCGGTGAAGGCCGTCGCCGAGGCACTACTGGCCCGGCCCCGCCCGGGCCGCCGGGTGACCCTGTACTTCGGCGCCCGGACCGGGAACGACCTGTACGACCTGCCCGCGCTGCGCGCGATGGAGCGCGATCACCCGGCGCTGACCGTTCACGCGGTGACCTCCGAGGAGCGGGTCCCGCACGCCCTGCACGGCACGGTCCCGGGCCTGGCCGCCGACGGGGTGACCGCGGACACCGGGCCCGCCGGGCGGGACGTCTACATCAGCGGCCCGGACCTGATGATCGACGCCGCCGTGCGCCGCCTGGCCGGCCTCGGCGTGCCGCCCGAGCGCCTGCACTACGACCTCCCGTCCGGCTGCCCGGCCTAGGTTCTTCGGACTACGCTGAGCCTTCAGCGCGGGCCGCGGCGGCGGATGATGTCCCGTTGTCCGGACGGGAAACAACATCTACTGTCATCCCATGGCTGTTGTCCTTATTACCGGGGGGTCCAGCGGAATCGGGCTCGCCACCGTGCGACGGCTCGCCGCGGACGGGGACCAGGTGTTCTACGGATCGCGCACACCCGCGCCCGACGGGTCGTTCGCGCCCTTCGACCAGTACGTGACGCACGTGCCGCTCGACCTGGCCGACCCGGGATCGTGCGAGGCGGCGGTCCGGTACGTCACGGCGGTCGCCGGACGGCTGGACTGCCTGGTCAACTGCGCCGGGACCGGCGGGCTCTCCCCGCTGGAGGAGGCGACCGACGACGAGGCGCACCGGATCTTCGAGGTCAACGTGTTCGGGCCGATGCGGCTGATCCGGATCGCGGTGCCCACGATGCACGCCAGCGGCGGCGGGCGGATCGTGAACGTGACCTCGCTGAACGACATCGCGCCCGCGCCGTTCGGCGGCTGGTACTCGGCGTCGAAGTCGGCGCTGATGAGCCTGTCCTACGTGCTCGGCGCGGAACTGGCCGACTCCGGAATCGCGGTGACCGTGGTGGCGCCCGGGCTGTTCCGCACTCCGATGTCGGAATCGCTGCCGTCGCAGCGAGTGTCGCCGGCGTCGCGGTTCGCCCCGGCGTTCGACGCCCTGGCCCGCACCAGCGCGGACCGGCTGGCCAGCGCCGGGAACCCCGATGACGCGGCCGTCGTCATCGTGGACTGCCTCCGTTCCCCGGCCCCGCCCGCGCGGGTGGTGGCGGGCCCGGACGGCCTCGCGATGGAAGAGGCGGTCCGGGCGGCCAGCCCCGATGACCTGGCCCGCATGCTCGGCGAGTCCGTCGGCAAGCTGAGCGCCGGCCACGCCTGGCCGGTCACCTGACGGCGCGTTTCACCGCCGTTCCGGCCCGTTTCCCGGCCCGGGCGGCGCGGCCTTTTCCGGCCGAACGCAGCACGGCGGCGATCCGGGCGGGGGCCAGCAGGCTCAGCGGCGAGTCGAGCATGTTCGCGACGCGGAGGAACGTCCGGCCCAGCTCGGGGTCGACCGAGGCGGCGGCCCGGTACCAGTCGGTGTAGGCGAGGAAGAACCGGTCGGCCGGATGGCGCCTGCCCTCGGCCGCGGGGAAGCGCAGGTCCCCGGAGGCGGACAGGGTCCACGGCCCGGAGGTCAGCTTGCCGAGCGACTGGAGGTACCGGCGGGTCAGGTCGCCTATACCGGGGCCCGCGGCGAGGATCCGGCGCAGTTCCAGGGCCTCCAGCGCCGCGGCGGTCATGCCCTGCCCGTAGATCGGGTTGAAGGTGCATACGGCGTCGCCCGTCGCCAGGAACCCGTCCAGGCGGCGGTCCAGCTTGTCGTAGCGCAGGCGGCGGCTCACCGGGTAGCGCATCTTCACCGCGTCTCCCAGCGGCTCGCACCTCCGGATCACCTCGGCGGTCTCCGGTTCGAGGGTCTCCGCGCACGCCAGGAACCCGTCGTCGTCGACCGGCGGGTCATCGCCGACCATCCCGGTAAGGAAGACGACGAACCTGTCTCCTTCCTGCCGCAGCACGCCGCCGCCGCGATGCCGCCCCGGGTAGGGCGTGGTCATCACCCCCGCCTTGCCCTCCAGCACCCCGGGGGCCGCCGCGTAGTACCGGGTCACGTACACGACGCCCGCCCGGACCTGTTCTTCCTCCGGCGCCGGGTAGCCCAGCTCCCCGAGCCAGTTCCCGGCCCGCGAACCGCGTCCGGCCGCGTCCACGACGAGGTCCGCGGGGACCGGCACCGCGTCTTCCGCCGCGTCGCCGCCGGCGGGGCGGACCCGCACGCCGGTTACCCGGCCGCCGGAGGCGGTCAGCCCGGTCACGTCGGTGCCGGCGGCCGCGCTCACCCCGTCCAGCGCCAGGACGCGCCGACGGACCAGGTGCTCAAGGGTGGGCCGGGTGACGCCCCGGATGATGAGCCCCGACTCCGCCGGGCGGAGAAGATACCCGTCCAGGTAGGTGATCAGATCGCGCTGCTGATCAAAGGAGACCGCCCCGGCGGCGGTCAGGTCGTCGGCGAAGCCCGGCAGCAGCCGGTCGAACGTGTCCGTTCCCCGCCACAAGATCCCGTGGGCCTGCCTGCTCTGCGGGACCCCCTTGCGAGTCTCCGCGCCGTCCGGGAGCGTGTCCCGGTCATAGACGGTGACCCGGTCGTACCGTTCGGCGAGCACCGCGGCGGCGAGCAGTCCCGCGACGCTCGCGCCGATCACCACGGCGTGGGAGCGGCCCGCCATCAGACGGCCGAGGCCAGGTAGTCCAGGGCGGCGGTGACGCCCTCGCGGGCGATCGGGACTCCGGCCAGCGTCAGGCCCATTTCCACGCCGCACAGGGCGCCGGCCAGCGTCAGGTCGTTCAGGTCCCCGAGGTGGCCGATGCGGAACACCTTCCCGGCCAGCCGGCCCAGTCCGGTGCCGAGCGACATGTCGAACCGGTCCAGGATGACCTTGCGGACCTGGTCCGCGTCATGCCCGTCGGGCACCATGACCGCGGTGAGGGTAGGGGAATAGCCGTCCGGGTCCTGGCAGACCAGGTCCAGTCCCCAGGCCCGCACCGCCCGCCGGGCCGCCTCGGCGAACCGCGCGTGCCGCTCCCACACCGCGGGCAGCCCCTCTTCGTCGAGCATGGCCAGCGCCTCACGCAGGCCGAACAGCAGGTTGGTGGGCGGCGTGTACGGGAACGCGCCGGTCTCAGCGGTCCCGAGCAGCGGCTTCCAGTCCCAGTAGCTGCGGGGCAGCCGCGCCGTCCGGGAGGCCTCCAGGGCCCTGGGGCTGATCGCGTTCAGGGCCAGGCCCGGTGGCAGCATCATGCCCTTCTGCGACCCCGCGACCGTGACGTCGACGCCCCACTCGTCGTGCCGGTAGTCGATCGACCCGAGGGAGGAGACCGCGTCGACCAGCAGCAGCGCCGGGTGCCCGGCCCGGTCGATCGCCTCCCGGATCAGCGGGATCGCCGTCGCCGCCCCGGTCGACGTCTCGTTCTGCACGACCAGCACGGCCTTGACCCGGTGCTCCGGGTCGGCGGCCAGCTTCTCGTAGACCTGCTCCGGCTGGACCCCGCGGCGCCAGTCTCCCTCGACGACGTCCACGTCCAGGCCGAGCTGGGTGGCCATCCGCGTCCACAGCGCCGCGAAGTGCCCGATGTCGAAGGCGAGCACCCGGTCCCCCGGCGACAGCGTGTTCGCCAGCGCGGCCTCCCAGGCGCCGGTGCCCGACGACGGGTACAGCGCCACCGGCCCGCCGGTGCCGCACAGCCGGGCCACCCCGGCCAGGACTTCCCGGGCCAGGTCCGCGAACTCCGGGCCCCGGTGGTCAATCGTGGGCGCCGACATCGCGCGCAGCACCCGGCCGGGAACATTCGTCGGTCCGGGGATCTGGAGGAAATGACGGCCGCTTTGATATGTCATGGTTTATGTCTACTCTGCGCGGTGCCGCACGCAAAGCTTCCCCTGAGACGGACGGTCCGGGTGGGATTCCAGAGGGGGATCCCGAGGGTGATCTCCCGGTCGCGCTCCGGCGCGCGGTCGGGGGCGAGGTCCGGTTCGACGCCTGGACCCGGCATCTGTACTCGCGCGACGCCAGCATGTACGCGATCCAGCCGGCCGGGGTGGTCTTCCCCCGCGACGCCGACGACGTCGCGGCCGTGATCGCCACCGCCGCCGAATTCGGGGTCCCGGTCCTGCCGCGCGGCGCCGGGACGAGCCTCGCCGGGCAGACGGTGGCGCCGGCGGTCGTGATGGACCTGTCCCGGCACATGGACGCGATCACCGAGATCGACCCCGAGCGGCGCGTGGCCCGGGTTCAGCCCGGCGTGGTGCAAGAGCAGCTCAACCTGGCGGCCGCCGCCCACGGTCTGGTGTTCGGCCCGGACACCTCGACCAAGAACCGCGCCACCCTCGGCGGGATGATCGGCAACAACTCGGCCGGCAGCCAGTCCATCCGCTACGGCAGCACCATCGACCACGTGCTGGACCTGGACGTCGTGCTGTCCGACGGGAGCACGGCGGTCTTCGGGCAGCACGCGGCCTCCGAGGTGTCCCGGCGAGCGGGCGCGGACACCCTCGACGGCGCCGTCTGCCGGGAACTCCCGCTGATCCTGGACCGGCACTCCGGCGCCATCGCCACCGGCTTCCCCGGCTTCTGGCGGCGGGCGGGCGGCTACCGGCTGGACCGGGCGGCGGTGCCCGGCGGGGGCCTCGACCTGGCGAAGTTCGTGGTCGGCTCCGAGGGCACGCTGGTCGCGGTCACCGGGGCCACCGTCGGCCTGGTACCGGCGCCGCGCAACCGGATGATCGCCGTCGGCCACTTCACGTCGGTGCAGGCCGCGATCGAGGCCACGCAGGACGCTCTCGACCTCGATCCCGCCGCGGTCGAGCTGATGGACCGGACCATCCTGGACCTGGCCCGGGAGAAGATCGAGTACGCCTCGCTCGGCTCGATGCTGCACGGCGACCCGGAGGCGCTGCTGTTCGTGACCTTCTACGGTGATACCGCGGCCGAGTCCGAGGCCGCGCTGGACCGGCTGGAGGCGCGCTGGCGGGCGCACGGCCACGGCTACCACACCCTGCGGGCCGTCACCGGG
>WRBL01000201.1 GCA_009784565.1 Streptosporangiales bacterium
ACGATGACCTTGCGGTGCTGGCGGCGCTCCATGACCGCCTCCAGGCCCGCGCACAGCGCGAGCGCCGACTTGCCGGTGCCCGCCCGGCCGCCCATGCTGACGATGCCCACCTCGGGATCCAGCAGGAGGTCAAGGGCGATGCGCTGCTCGGCGCTGCGGCCGTGCAGGCCGAACGCCTCGGCGTCGCCCTTCACGAGCTGGATCTGCTTGTCCGGCCGGACCCGGGCCAGTGCGCTGGCGCTGCCGGTATGCAGCACCAGGCCGGTGTGGCACGGGTACTCCCGGGCCGCCTCAAGGTCCATGGACCCCTCGGAGAACAGCTGGTCCAGGTCGGCCTGGGTGACGGTCAGCTCCGTCATGCCCGTCCAGCCCGAGTCGACTGGCAGTTCGGCCCGGTACTCCTGAGCTTCGAGCCCGATGGACGAAGCCTTGATCCGCATCGGGAGGTCCTTGCTGACCAGGACGATGTCGAGTCCCTCGCTGGCGAGGTTCTTGGCCACCGCCAGGATCCGCGTGTCGTTGTCCCCGAGGCGGAAGCCCGCGGGGAGGACCTGCTGGTCGATGTGGTTGAGCTCGACCCGGACGGTGCCGCCGAGGTCGCTCACGGGCACGTCGGTGTCCAGGCGCCCGTGCTTGACCCGGAGTTCGTCCAGGTAGCGGAGGGCCTGGCGGGCGAAATACCCCAGCTCAGGATGGTGACGCTTCGCCTCCAGCTCGGTGACGACCACGACCGGCAGGACCACGTGATGCTCATCGAATCTCGTGATCGCCGAGGGGTCGGCGAGAAGAACGCTCGTGTCGAGGACGTAGGTACGGCGGTGCTCGGAGTGGGCCACGCAATACTCCCCTGGACGCCTGGTACTTTCAGGCGCCGCGGACAGGACACGTCCGGCCCCGGGTCTCGCCCGGAGACAAACGCGTCGGACGGACCGGGAACACCCTCTGACGAGGGCCAGCCCGGCCCTCTCGTCGCACGCATCGACGTCAGGGGGCCTTCCCATGAGGGCAGCCTGGGGAGCCGCCATCACTTCCGAAGGTACACCGTGATCTGGCCGTGACGAAAGTACTTAAGCTCACGTATTAATGGCCCGCTGACCTGGGTATAACACCTTGTTAGGCGCCGAATCTGCGGTTGCGTTCGGAGTACGAGCGCAGGGCCCGGAGGAAGTCCACCTTCCGGAACGCGGGCCAGTAGGCGTCGCAGAAGTGAAGCTCGGAGTGCGTCGACTGCCACAGCAGGAAGCCGCCGATCCGCTGCTCGCCGCTGGTCCGGATGACCAGGTCCGGGTCGGGCTGGCCGGCGGTGTAGAGGTGCTCGGCGATGGACTCCACGGTGATGGTCTCGGCGACGTCGTGAATCGTGGCGCCCTCGCTCGCCCGGTCGACCAGCAGTGACCGTACGGCGTCGGCGATCTCCTGGCGGCCGCCGTAGCCCACGGCCACGTTGACGGTGAGCCCGGGGTTGTCCATCGTGGCGTCGGCCGCCTTCTTCAGGACGCGGGCCGTGCTGTCGGGCAGCAGGTCCAGGGCGCCCACCGGCTTGACGTGCCAGCCCTCCTCGACCAGGCCGATGACCGTGTCCTCAATGATCGGCAGGAGCTTCTCCAGCTCGTCCATCGACCGGTTGAGGTTGTCCGTGGACAGCAGCCACAGGGTGACGACCTCGACGCCGGTCTCCCGGCACCACTTCAGCAGCTCGAAGATCTTGTCGGCCCCCGCCTGGTGGCCGGTGGCGACATCGGAGTGGCCGAAAGACCGCGCCCAGCGCCGGTTGCCGTCGCACATCACGCCGATGTGCTTGGGAATCGGCTTGCTCGCAAGCGACGATTCAAGCCTGCGTTCATACAGCCGGTAAGCCAAGCCCTTGTATCCCATGAAACCGAACTTCCTCACCACGGCACGCATCACGTAGCTCGAATCACGTTGCTAACAAGAGAGGGAGAGAGCAGCAACGAGATGACCGGGAACAGCGCCGCGCCGCTCAGCGCGCTGATTATCCCTAGTCACGGTATCCGACCGAAAGCTCGTTGGCGGCGAGTGAAGTCCGTTCCGTTATGCACCTTCAGATTTCGTTAAGTTTCGAAGGCGCTGTCAGTCCGCTCTCGGGCCTCTCTCCCGGACCTCTTCCACCCGGCGCAGCGCGTCGCGCAGTTCGGCCAGCCACGGCTCGGCATGTTCCCCGGTCAGCCGCACGCACCAGGCGAGAGCGTCGCTCCGGCTGCGGGCGGCTCCGGCGTCGACCAGCGTGTCCAGGACCCGCCGCTCGGACTGCCGCAGGCGGGTCATCACGGGGACCGAGAGTGTGGTGAACATCTCGTTTCGGCCGCCGCAGTGCGCGCCCCAGGAAACCTTCCGCCCGAACCGGGCCTCCGCTTCCTTCGCGATCTCGACCCGGTGGCTCCGCGTCGCCTCCCGGAAGCGCCTGACCCTGGCCTCCGGGCTCTCCCCCGGCCGCGCGTTCCCGCCCTCGGCCTCGTCCTGGTCCGGGTCATCGTCCCCGGGCGCGGGGAGCGTCCCGGTCACGGTAATTTCCTCGCGGTCGACGGCCACCTCCGCCGGGCCCGTGAACCAGTCCCCCGGCAGCTTTCCCGCGAACCACTCGCGCACTTCTGCGGCGCTCTCATCACTCATGCCCCACCTCCCGGGCCGAATGATTACATAATTACACCAGTATTCCAGCAGGTCAACGGGGTGTCGCCGGAGGGGTTCAGGCGACGCCGGAGGCCACGGAGGCGGCCTGGGCCGGGTTGACGCGGACGGCGCCGGCGAATTCGGAGCCGAAGGCGGCGGGCACGACTTCCACGTTCTTCCCCGGCTCCGGCGCCTGGATCATCCAGCCCCGGCCGATGTAGATCGCCACGTGAGAGATGTAACCGGGAGCCGTCGGATCGGTGTGGTAGAAGAGCAGGTCACCGGGGGAAAGCTGGCTCACCGGGACGGCTGGGCCGGTCCGGGCCTGGTCGGCGGCCACGCGCGGCATGGTGATCCCGGCCCGGGCGAACGACCACTGGACCAGGCCCGAGCAGTCGAACTGGGTCGGGCCCTCGGCTCCCCACACGTACGGCATGCCGAGCCGGCTCATCGCCGACTTGAGCATCACGTTGATCGCGGCCGAGGAGGCCGGTCCCGCGGCCACGCCGGATCCCGCCGCGCCGGATGTCGCGGAGCCGGACTCCGTCTCAGTGACCAGCGGTTCCACGCTCGCCCTGCGGGGCGCCGCCTTCTTGACGGCCGACAGCACCGAGTTGACGTCGCCCTTCCCCGCGCTGATCACGAGGGCGTTCCCGGACGGCGCGCCCAGTGACCGGGCCGTGGTGTCCGAGACCACCGCGTTCACGCCGCCGACGCCGAGGGTGCCGAACGCCGATACCCGCAGCTTCTCCGTCTTCTGCCCGCCCAGGCTGACCGTGCCGCCGAGCGGCAGCTTGTCCATCTTGCCCATGGTGTAGGAGACGGCGACCCCGCCGTTGGCCACGCCCTGCCACAGGGCGTCGGACGCGGCGGTGGGGTGCGCCGCGTACGAGCGGAAGGCCGAGGGGTCCACGCCGAGGACCGGGGTGTAAGCCCCGTTGACCTTCATCCGGACCGCTTCGATCTGCTCCGCGGAGGTGACTCCCGACATCCGGGAAACGGCGGAGACGAACGACTTCGGCAGGGTCGACGGGGCGACGACCAGCACGGCGGCCTGCCGCGTATGGCGCAGCGGGGCGACCGCGGGGTGCGACGCGTCGGACCGGGAGTCGGCTGTCAGCAGGGCACCGGAGAGGACCGGCAGGTTCCCGGCGGACGGCTGGGCGCTGGGCAGGTCGAACAGGGGCCGGGTCCCGGCGGCCGCGTGAGCCGGGGCGGCGCTCAGAGCGTGATCCGGATGGCCGCTCATGGCGGCCAGGGTGCCGGCCAGGGTCCCCGCGACCGCGAACACGGCGACACCGGCGGGCAGGATCCGGTGCGGGCGCCGGGCCTGCTGAACACGCGCGATGACCCGGGTCGCGCGACGACCCCGTTCGGTTCGGTGCACGGTCTAACGATGCCGTACAAATCGGTCATCCGTCTAGCCGTGCAGGTAAACCCGGCGTGTCGGGTTCACGACAGTTACGTGAGAAGGGTGTCGCGCAGCGCGGCGGATTCGGTGACCGGGGCCTGGCAGGTGAATCCCCGGCAGACGTAGGCGGCCGGGGCCCCCTGGACCAGCCCGCGCCCTTCCAGCAGCGGGATCTCCGGGTCCGATCCGGATCCCAGCGCGAACACCGCGCCGGGCGAGGCGGCGTGCAGTGCGGTCCGCAGCAGGTCCCGGGTCCGCGGGTCGTCCGGGGGCCCGACGATCGCGACCTCGGCCGGCCCCGACGCCAGCGCCTCGGCCACCGACAGGCCCGTGCCCGCCGCTCGCGGGGCACGGGACCCGATCCGCGGCAGCGCCTTCAGCGCGGTCACCGCGGCGTCCCGGTGCCGGGACGATCCGGCCAGGGCCGCGTAAGACAGCAGCGCGTCGGCGGCCGCGAAGGCTCCGGACGGGGACGCGTTGTCGGCGGGGTCGGCGGGCCGGTAGATCAGCCGCTCTCCGTCCGCGGGGGTGTCATACAGCCCGCCGGATCCGTCCCCGAATTCCGTCAGCACCGTCTCCAGCAGATTCCCCGCCACGGAGAACCACCGGGCCTCACCGGTGACGCCCGCCAGCACCAGCAGCCCCGACGCCACGCAGGCGTAGTCCTCCAGCAGCCCCGCGGACTCGCCCGCCGCCCCGTCCCGGGACGTGCGCAGCAGGCGGCCGTCGGCGGCGTGCAGGGAAGCCAGGAGCGCGGCGGCCGACTCGGCGGCTTCGGTGAAGTCGGGCCGGTCGAGGAGAAGGCCGGCTTCGGCCAGCGCGGCGATGGCCATCCCGTTCCAGGCGGCTACCACCTTGTCGTCCCGGCCGGGCCGGGGACGACCGTCGCGGGCGGCGAGCAGCGCGGCCCGGATCCGGTCCAGCCGTTCGGTGTCGGCGGGGTCGGCCCGGCGCTGCAGGACCGACGAACCGCGGGAGAACGTCCCGGCCTGGGTGACGCCGAAGACGTCGGCGGCCCAGGCTCCGTCGGCGTCGCCGAGCACCTCCCGCAGTCCGGACGGCGTCCACACGTAGTAGGCGCCTTCGCCGCCGGTGATGTCGGTGTGCCCGTCGCTGTCCGCGTCCAGCGACGCGGCGAACCCGCCCTGGTCCGTGCGGAGCTCGCGGAGCATGAACTCACAGGTCTCCTCGGCCACCCGCCGGGCTAGCGGCGACCGCGACACCCGCCACCAGTGCAGGTAGGCCCGGGCGAGCAGGGCGTTGTCGTACAGCATCTTCTCGAAGTGCGGGATGGTCCAGGTCCCGTCGACGCTGTAGCGGGCGAAACCGCCGCCGGCCTGGTCGTACATTCCGCCGCGGGCCATCGCCTCGCCGGTCGTCTCCACCATCGCCACGGCCTCGGGAGATCCTTCGCGCAGGAGGAACTCCAGCACCATCGAAGGCGGGAACTTCGGGGCCCCGCCGAACCCGCCGGCGGAGGAGTCGAAGCTGTCCTCCAGGGCGGTCACCGCGGCGGCGGTCAGCTGCTTCCACGGCTCGTCCCCGGACGGGGCCCGCAGGCCCGCGACGGCGGTGGCGTTCTCGGCCAGGGCGGCGGAGATCTGCCCGGACTGCTCGACGACCCGGTCCCGGTCCGAGGTCCAGGTCCGGCCGACCGCCTCCAGCAGGGCGGTGAACTGGGGCCTGGGGTAATAGGTGCCGCAGTGGAACGGGTCGCCTTCCGCGGTCATGAAGACGGTCATCGGCCAGCCGCCCTGGCCGTTGTTCATGGCCTGGGTGGCGGTCATGTAGACGGCGTCGATGTCCGGGCGCTCCTCCCGGTCCACCTTGATCGCGACCACGTTCTCGTTGACCACGGCGGCGGTCGCCGGGTCCTCGAACGACTCATGGGCCATGACGTGACACCAGTGGCAGGCCGCGTACCCGACCGACAGCATGACCGGCACGTTCCGCCGTCTCGCCTCGTCGAACGCCTCGGAGCACCACGGCCACCAGTCGACCGGGTTGTCCGCGTGCTGCAGGAGGTAAGGACTGGTCGCCGTCTTCAACCGGTTCGCCATAACCCCATTCTCTTACCCAACGGATCTGCGTTACTCCCCCGGGGCCGACGGCGCCCTTATCGGGTCTTGCGGATCGCGTCGAGGCAGCAGGCGGGGTCGTCGGCGAAGGGGACGTGCCCGCAGCCCAGAAGGTCGATGTGGGTGGCGGTCGGCAGGACCTGGCGGGCGCGGCGGCTCTGGGTGGTGTGGGTGAGCAGCACGTCACGGGTTCCCCACGCGACGGTGACGGGGATGTCCGCCAGCGCGCCGGCTTCGGCGATGGCGTAGCCGGTGAAGCTGTCCCGGGCCGCCTCGAAGGCGGGCGCCGCGACCATGGCGGCGAGGTCCGCCCGCACGGCCCCGGGGGAAAGCCGGGCCGGGTGCCCGAAGAACGGCGCGGCGGCCACGGCCCGGACCGGGGCGAACCCGAGCGCGCGGCTCAGCGAATCGCCGCCGGCCCGGCCGCCCTCGCGGATTGCGGTGACCAGGTTCTGGGCCCAGATCCGGCCCGGTGTCGCCCAGAAGCCGGCGGGCGAGAAGGCCGTGACCTTCGAGGCGGCGCCGGCGCGGCCCAGTTCCAGGGCGATGGCGCCGCCCATCGAGTTGCCGGCGACGTGCGGGCGTTCGATGTCCAGGGTCTTCAGCCAGCCGGCGACCCAGTCCGTGTAGGCGGCCACGCTCGGGGCGAACCCGGCGGGCAGCGGGGTCTCGCCGAAGCCGGGCAGGTCGACGGCGATGACGTCGCGGGTCTCGGCGAGGTCGTCGATGATCGGGTCGAAGGCGTGCCGGTGGCTGCCGAGTCCGTGGACAAGCAGAATCGGCTCGCCGGCGCCGGCTCGGTGGTAGGAGACGGTGGCCGGGCCGGGGCGGGTGTCGTGCTGGTCGCTCATGCGGAGACTTCCATTTCGGGTCAGCTTCGGGTCAGGCTCCGGGGAACCGCGAGGCGGCGGGCCCCGAGGCCGACGAGGTAGAAGAGGGCGCCGCCGGTGCCGACGAAGAAGCCGAGGGGCCAGTTGGTGCGGTAGAACAGGGCGATCGAGAGCCAGGTGATGGCGAGGGCGATCGCGACCGACAGGGCGAGGGCGACGCCGGGGCGGGCGGTGACGCTGCGGGCGGCGGCGGCCGGGCCGATCATCAGGCTGAACATCAGCAGGGCGCCGACCACGGGGACGGTCATCGACGTGGCGACTGCCATGACCAGCAGGAAGTACAGGTCGACCTTGCGGGTGGAGACGCCGCGGGCCTCGGCCACCTCGGGCAGCGCGGAGGTGAGCATGAGCGGGCGGAACGCGACCCCGATCGCGAGGGCGGCGGCCAGGCCGAGCCCGGCGATGGGCGCCACCTCGCCCTGGCTGACCCCCGTCACCTGGCCGAACAGCAGCGAGTACGTTTCCTGCGCGTACTGGGTGCTCATGCTGACGAACACGGCGCCCAGGCCGAGCATCAGCACCAGGGTCAGGGCGGTGATCACGTCGTGGCGGGCCTTGCTCCCGAGCGCGCCGATGCCCAGCGCGCCCGCGACCGCCACCACCGCGAGCCCGACGATCACGTTGACGCCGATCAGGCTGGCGCCCGCGGCGCCGGCGAACGCGCCGTTAGGGATGGCGTGGGCGGCGAAGGTCTGTCCCCGCAGCACCGCGAAATAGCCGGTCATGCCCGCGATCACCGCGACGACGGACGCGGCGATCCAGGTATTCGCCATCAGGCCGGTGAACATTCCGCTGCCTCCTCGTGCGGGGACCTCGGCAGAAGCCGCCGGGGCCGGCGGGCGTAGGTGGCGAGGTACCCGGCGAGCACGAGCGCCACCACGAAGAAGCTGACCGGCCAGCCGTGGCCGTGCGGCGGCCAGTAGTAGGAGTCGTAGGCCAGCAGGACTCCGATCCAGGTCGCCGCCAGGCCGGCGGCGGCCGCGACAGCCATGGCCTTAACCGGGCTCTTGACCAGGCGCAGCGCCGTCGCGGCCGGGCCGATCAGCAGCGCGGTCGACAGGACCGCGCCGATCGCGACGGCCGACAGCGACACGTCCACCGCCAGCGCCATCAGGTAGGCGATGCCGACGGCTCTCACCGGCACGCCGCGGGTCCGGGCGATGTCCGGGGACAGCGCGGTCAGCAGCAGCGGCCGGGCCAGCAGCGCGATGACGGCCAGCGCGATCAGGCCCGCCGCCACCACCGCCGGGACCGTGTCCGGGCTGACCACGAAGATCGAGCCGAACAGGATCGTGAACGACGCCCCGGTCGACGCGGTCTTCAGCGTCCCGAGGTACAGGAACAGGGCGGCGAGGCCGAGCGCGCCGCCGAGCACCACCCCGGTGGCGACGTCCCGGCCGCGGCGGCGCTGCACGCCGATGCCCTCCATGAGCAGCGCGGCCGCCGCGCCCATGACCAGGAACCCCCAGAACTGGTCGATGCCGGCCAGGAACGCCCCGGCGCCGCCGGTGGTGGCGACGTCAGACAGCGAGTGCCCGGCGAACGACTGGCCGCGGATGACGGTGAACACCCCGATCACGCCGGAGGTGACCGCGACGACGGTGCCGACGATGAGGGCGGTCCGGACGGACGGGCTGCCGAGGAAGCCGGGTTCGACGAGGTAGTGCATCAGCCGGCGACCACGACGACGCGGCCGTGGACGTGCAGGACGTCCACGTGGTGCCCGTACAGTTCGCTGAGCCCCTCGGTGGTGACGACGTCGTCGGTCGCGCCGGTGGCCACCTTGCCGTTCGCCACGTAGATGATCCGGTCCATGACGTTGATCAGGGGGTTCATATCGTGGGCCGACAGCATCACCGCGATCTCGTGCTCCCGGGCCAGCTTGGCCAGCACCGTCACGATCTCCTGCTCGATCGCCAGGTCGAGGTTGGCCAGCGGTTCGTCCAGCAGCAGCAGGCTCGGGCGGCTGATCAGCGCGTGCGCGACCATCACGCGCTGCTGCTGCCCGCCGGACAGTTCGCCGACCCGGGCGCTGGCGTAGTCCCCGGCGCCGACGTCGGCAAGGGCCTTCTCGACCAGGTCCCGGCGTTTCCGGCTCGGGAACGAGAAACCGATGCGGTGGCCGTCCAGGCCCAGCGACACCACGTCGCGGGCGCGGAGGGGGACGTCGGGGTCGATGTTGAGCTTCTGCGGGACGTAGCCGATCGTCGGCGGACGGGTGATCTTCCCGGCGGCGGACGGGATGAGGCCGAGGATGACGCGGAGCAGGGTGGTCTTGCCCGCGCCGTTCGGCCCGATGATGCCGGAGAACTCGCCCGGCCGCACCTCGAAGCGGACGTCATCCAGGATCTGGCGCCCGCCCAGGCGGACGCCGACGCCGTCAAGTTTGAGCAACTCGGTCATGGTCTACAGGTGCTCCGCTGATGTGTGGTTCATGACGGCTTTCCGGAGGGCGGATGTCTCCGCCAGCATCCAGGACTGGTAGTCGTAGCCGGGCTGGGGCATGGTCTCGTACACCCCGACGACCGGGACGTGGCGGGAGTGGGCCAGGCCGATGAGCGACTCGGTCAGCGGATCGGTCACCTGCTCGTTGTAGATGAGCGCGCCGACCCGGCGCTGGCTGATGAGGGTCTTCTCGTCGGCGACGTCCTGGGGCGAGGGGTCGGTCCCGTTCATGACGGCGGCCTGGAACGACCACGGGGTCAGGTTCCGCGCGCCCGCCGCGTCCAGAAGATAGTCGGCGACCGGTTCGGTGCTGGCGACCCTGGTGTTCTCCGGCACGCTCGCCAGCGCCCGCCTCCAGGCGGAGAGAGACCGGGTGAAGGTCCGGGCGCGAGCCGAGAAGTAGGCGGTGTGGGCGGGCTGGATCGCGGACAGGTCGGCGGCGATGGCGCTGGCGACCTTCTGCATGGTGGCCGGGTCGTACCACAGGTGGGGGTTGGGCGTGCTGTCCGGAAGTCTCAGCAGCTCCTGAGCGTTGACGATTTTCCGGGAGGTGCTGGGCGCGGCGGACTCAATGCTGTTGATGAAGGAGTCGTAGCCGAGACCGTTCTGCACGACCAGGCCGGCCTGGCCCACCTCGCGGGCGACGGCCACGGAGGCCTCGAAGGTGTGCGGGTCCGTGCCGGGGTTGCTCATCAGGGAGGTCACCCGCACGTAGGCGCCGCCGACCTGCGCGGCGACGTCGCCGTACTGGTTCTCCGCCGCGACCACGTCGATCTTCTTGCCGGGGGTGGCCGCGGTCGCGGACGGGGTGCCGCCGAAGGCGAGCGCCACGGTGACCGCGAGGGCAGCCATGATCGCCGCCAGCATGATCGCTGACGGTCGCAGTCGCGCGGTTATCCCCACTGGCGGTTCCTCCATGTCCCCATCCTGATGCTAATGATAATCGTTTCTATTATCAGTAAGCAAAACCGGGCATGGTAACTTGCGATGTGTGACAGCCGAGCAGCCGCCGCGCGGGACGAGAGTCCGGGGTACGAAGCAGGCCGAGGCGCTCGTGACGGCGCTGGGAGGCCTCCCCGGCTTCTGCAGCGCCCAGGAGATCCACGCCGAACTGCGCCGCCAGGGCGAGCGGGTCGGCCTCACCACGGTCTACCGCCACCTGCAGGTGCTGTCCGAGCGGGGCGCCGTCGATACCATCCGGGACGAATCCGGCGAGACGCTGTACCGGCAGTGCGCGACCACGACGCACCATCATCACCTGACCTGCCGGGCGTGCGGCCGCAGCGTGGAGGTCGAGGGCCGGGTCGTCGAGCAGTGGGCCGAGAAGGTGGCCGCCGAGGCGGGTTTCACCGCGGTCGACCACACGGTCGAACTCTTCGGCCTCTGCCCCGAGCACTCGGCCTGACCCGGCCGGAGTTACCGGATGGCGCGGTTAAAGCGCACGGACCGTGACGCGGTCGCCGCTCTTCACCGAGGGCTGGGCTCCGATCGGGGTGTGCGGGGTCTGCTTGATGCCCAGGATCGAGAGGAAGAACGCGCCGAAGATAATCTGACAGCTGATCATCAGTCCCGTTACCGACGGGACCATCAGGCGCAGCACGTGCTCGTAGTTCAGGGCCCCGAACTTGTCGGCCTGCCAGTCCATCAGCGAGAAGATCAGTCCGGCCAGGCCCGCGAGACCGATGATCACCCCGAGGATGAGGCCGCGTTCCAGGGAGAGCTTGCCGAGGATCCGCTGCACCGACGGCTCGTGCGGGAGGAAGCCCTCCGAGCCGGCGTAGACCTGCGTGAACAGCCAGAAGAAGATGAGCTGGAAGCCGATCACCACCGCGCCCCCGGCCGCGACCAGGGTGTCCACGTCGAACTTGACCGAGCCGATCGGGATCGGGCCCGCCGTGGTGGCGATCCCCACGACCAGGCCGAGCACCAGCAGGACGATGCCCGGGATGAAGAACAGCCAGCGCGGGCTGAACAGCAGCAGGAACCGCAGGTGCCGCCACCCGTCCCGCCAGCTGCGCAGGTGCGGCGCCCGCGAGCGGCCGTCCGGCTTCAGCGTCGTCGGGACCTCCTTGACGTTCTGCTTCCACAAGGTGGCCTTCACCACCATCTCCGAGGCGAACTCCATCCCCGTCGCCTGCAGGTTCAGCGCCAGCGCGCTGTCCTTGCGGAACCCCCGCAGCCCGCAGTGGAAGTCCTTGATCTCGCTCGGGAAGAACAGCCGCCCGACGAAGCTCAGCACCGGGTTGCCCAGGTACTTGTGCAGCGGCGGCATCGCGCCCGGCTCGATCCCGCCCCGGAACCGGTTGCCCATCACCAGGTCCGCGCCCTTGCGCAGCTCCTCCACGAACGGCAGCAGGTTCGTGAAGTCGTAGCTGTCGTCGGCGTCGCCCATGATCACGAACTCGCCCCTGGCGGCCTTGATCCCGCCCATCAGGGCGTTGCCGTAACCTTTCTCACTCACCGGGACGACCCGGGCGCCAGCGTCGGTCGCGAGCTGCTGGCTGCCGTCAGTGCTCCCGTTGTCAGCGATGACCACTTCACCATCAATCCCCGCGTCGGCCATGCTGCGCACGGCTTTCTCGACGCACGTGGCCACAGTTTCGGCCTCGTTGAGACAGGGCATGACGACGGTCAGTTCCACGTCGACTCCAT
>WRBL01000202.1 GCA_009784565.1 Streptosporangiales bacterium
CCGCACATCGTGGCGACGTGCCGGGAAACCAACGGCGCCCAGCTTCCCTATTACATCGCCCTGCACTACTGGATGGCCGTCTTCGGATCCTCGGTCCTGTCGCTGCGGCTGCTGTCGGTGCTGACCATGGCGGCAGCGGCGGTGTTCGTGACACTGGCGGCCCGGGAACTGGCGGGGGCGCGGGCGGCGCTGGCGTCCGGGCTGGTGTTCGCGGTGGTGCCCAGCGTTTCGCGGTTCGCGCAGGAGGTCCGGTTCTACGCTCCGGCCCTGATGGCGACCGCGCTGGCGACCTGGCTGCTGGCCCGGGCGCTGGACCGCCCGTCCTCGTGGAGCCGCTGGGCCGGGTACGCGGCCGCCATGGCCGCGCTGGGCTACCTCAACCTGGCGGCGATGGCCATTCTGGCCGGCCACGCGGTCTGGGCCGTGCTCCGCTGGCGGGAAGACCGGGACCGGCGGCTGGCGGCGCGGTTCGCGCTCGCCGTGCTCGCGAGCGTGGCCGTCTGCACACCCATGATCATGCTGGGTTCCGGGCAGGCGGCGTTCCAGCTGTCCTGGGTGCCGAAGCCCAGTCTCGACCCGGTAGTGCTGTGGAAGTTCGCCGCCAACCTGTTCTACTCCGGCACTGTGGCGGCGGCTGTCCTGGTGCTGGCCGCGCTGGCCTGGGCGTTCCGGCCGCGGATCCTGGCCGGGTACGTCACGGCCGTCGCGCTGGTGCCGCTGGCGGCGGTCGCCGTTCTGTCCGAGGGAAGCGTCTCCTACTTCTACCCCCGGTACGTGCTGTTCGCGCTGGTTCCCCTGGCGATCGGTGCCGGAGTCACGATCACCGGAATCAGCCGTCTTGGCGTCATGAGCCGCAGGCCCGCCGCGGGCGGCGTCCTCGCGGCGGTCGTCGTCGCGGCGGTCGCCCTGGCCGGCGCCCACGATCAGGCGATGATCCGCGAGCCCGTCGCCCACAACTGGCCCGGATACCCGAACCAAGTGGTCTACGGTGCCTTCGCCTACCCGCGGCTGGCCCGGATCGTCGGCGAGAACGCCCGGCCGGGTGACGGGATCGCCTACCCGAGCAGCATCAAGTACCGGTTCGCGCAGCCGAACGTGGGCATCGACTACTACATCGGTTCCTACCTCAGGCCCGGAGTACACGAGCCCCGGCTGGTGTTCGCCAGCCGGTCGGCCGTACGGGCAAACCGGCTGTACTACGATCCCTGCGGTGAGGTCCGCTGCCTCGGAAACCCGGCGCGGGTGTGGCTCGCCGCTTCGCGGACGCCGTGGCCGGATCCCCTCTCGATCTATCCGGCCGCCGAGGAGAAGATCCTCCGCCAGCGTTACACGATCGCCCGCGAGTGGCAGGTCGGCGACATGGTGGTCCTCCTGCTCGATCGCCGGTGACGGGCTAGGGGACGGAGATGTCCGGGGCGGGGATCCGGCTGCGGATCTGGGTGCGGACGTCCTCGACGACTTCGCCGGGGTCGAGGTCGAGTTCCCGCTGGATGGCGCCGCGGGCGGCTTCGTACGTGCGCTTGGCGGCGGGACGGCTGCCCGCCCGGTACTGGGCCAGCATCAGCAGGGCCCAGAAGATCTCCTCCTCCGGGTGCCGCCGGGTCAGGTCCTCCAACTCGGGGATGACCGACTCGTGACGGCCCAGGTGCAGGTCGGCCCGGATCCGGTCTCTGAGCGCTTGCAGTCGCAGGCCCTCAAGGTAGGAAGCCCACTCGGTCTCGAGGAACGGAGAGTCGATGTCCGCGAAAGGACGCCGACGGTACATCCGAAGGGCCTGGCCCGCGGTCTCGGATACCTGGCGCCACTGGCCCGCCTCGGCGGACCGCCGACTCTGGGTACACAGCCGGACGAAGCACAGGACGTCCACCTGGTCGGAGTCGATGTCCAGCCAGTAGCCGACTCCGGGCTGGTTTCCGATGCGCAGGCCGAACCGGGCCTCCAGTCGCGCCACGCAGGCCTGCAGCGCCTTCTTCGGGTCCTTCGACGTCTGGGCGAGCCCCGCCGCCTCGATCAGCGTCTCGTAGGAGACGACAACCCCGACGTTCAGCGCCAGCGCGGCGAGAATCTTGCGCCACGCCGGCGACCGGACCACCCACGGCCTGCCGTCCACCAGGAGCGGCCCGAGCAGCCCGATCCGTACCTCGGCAGTCCCCGTCACCCCGTCACCCCGTCGTCACACCGTTGAACTACGTAAATGTCTGTCGAGGCCCCAAACTATGACAGAACATTATTGGACGTAATTGATAGGAAATACTCAGCAACTTCCAAAGATATTAACCGGTGCGTACGAGCGCTGCAACGGAATGTCGAGTCATTAGGTCCCAGGGGGCCGCAGTCGGCTGAGGCCGCTTATGACACACGCGCCCCGACGAGGAGAAACTCGCCGGGGCGCGTGTCATCGAACAGGCGATGTCAGTTCTCGGGCAGGAGGTACTGCCAGGCGGTGGCGGTTCCGCCGTTCCAGCCGTCTCCCTTGACCGGCAGGTAGTGGGCCTGGACCCGGTAGTGATAGCCCGGATCGGCGTTGGTGAGGCCGAGGTACCCGGACAGCTTGCTGGCCGAGTTCAGCGGCACGCACGAGGTCTTCATGTTCGCGTGCCAGGTGCCGTTGTAGAGTTCCTGGACCTGGAACCAGACGCACTGGTGAGCCTTGTCCGGGGCGACCGTCAGGTCGACGTCGATGTCGCTGGCCTTGTGGAACTCGCGGTAAGTTTCCCCGCCCGCCTGGGTCGTGCCGTACCAGCCGTTGACGGCCATGGACATCCTCGGCGTGACCGTGGTGGTGTGGGAGACGGTCTTCGACTGGTGTACCGCGTCGCCCGAGTACACCGCGGTGAACGTGGTGGTGAACGGGGTGGTGTAGTCGACGCTCAGGTTTCCCTGCCAGTCCACCGTGCCCTTCTTGATGAGCTTCCGGGCCGAGCCCGGCCGCTGGGCGTAGACGGCCACCGTGCGGTTGCCGGACGTGGAGCCGAGGTGGACCTGCACCGCGATCTTCGGCTTGTAGGCAGCCCGTGAGGGCGCGCTGATGGTCAGCTCGGTGGGGAGCTTGGGGGCGGACTTTTTGGCCTTCGCGCCCGGCGCGGATTTGGCGGGCGACGGGGTGGAACTGGGCGCCTTGCTCGGGGCCAGTGTCGGCAGGGTCACCTTCGGGACGGCCTTGCGCACGGCCGCGTTGAGGAAGGACTCGACTCGGTACAGGCCGTCGGCGTCCTTCGTGACCGCCACCAGCGTGGATCCGGCCCAGGCCAGGCCGCCCGGCGCCAGGGCGCGGTCGCCCAGGTTGATGACGTTGGCCACCGAGCCGTCCGGGTTGTAGACGCTGATGACCGAGCCGGACCCGGTCGCCTTGTTCCCGGCCTCGCTGATGTTCTGCCCCGCGGCCGGGGTCGTTTGCCCGGTACCGTTCAGCGCGGAGGACAGTCCCTGGAGGCTGGACGGCAGCAGGCCGCCGAGCAGAGAAATGTAGTGCTCGGCGAACGAGGCTACGGCGGCCCCGCTGGTCGGCAGGGGGATCGCGGCCACCGAGCCCGCGTTGCTCCCGCTGGTCAGCTTGGCGTACAGGGTGGATCCCTGGCGGGCGATCCCGGCCACGTCAGCGCCCTTGTCCAGGGTCGTGAGCCGACGGCCGGACAGGTCGGTGACGACAATCCCGCTGCCGCTGTCCGGGGCACCGGTCAGGAAAACATCGTTCCCGGCCACCGCGAGCTGGTGGAAGCTCGCGAGCCCGAGCGCCGACGCCGGGATGCTGGTGCCGTCGGCCAGGGCCCGGGTTCCCGGGAACACGGTGAGCCCCAGGGCTCCGGCGCTGGCGAGAGCGGAGACGATCAGCTTCTTCGTGGCACGCACTGGTTCTCTCCTCACTTGCCCTTGTGCTGGAGACCGCCGAGGTAACGACGGGGCCCCTCGATGGTGTCGGTGAAGTTGTTGACCTTCAGGCCCGCGCCGCCGTCGCAGACCTCGAACCCGTACTCGCTGCCGGTGAGGTACCACGAGGACGAGAGCGAGCCCGCGCTCTCCGCGTCCCGGAAGAAGGGGAGGAGGTTCAGGTTGACCGAGGTGTCCGCGTCGTTGTAGCCGGACAGGCGCCAGTAGCGGATGTAGTTCCAGCTTCCGCCGCTGTGGGTGGTGCTCCAGAAGTCGTAGGCGAACCAGATCCCGTCGATCTTCACTTTCCGGCTGCCGTAAGGGGCGCCGAGCCCGTCGCTGCCGAGCCAGATCATGATCTCGGCCCCGTTGTCCCGGCCGTGCGGCGTGCCTCCGGACCGGTTAAACCAGAGGTCGTAGGTGCTGTTCCCGGTGAAGCCCGAGGACGGCATGTGGTAGCTGATGCTCGACTGGTCCTTGCTGACCGAGGAGAGCCGGAGCGGAGTGCCGTGCCCGCTGCTGCACAGCTGGTTGGAGTCGGCGCCGTCGTACTCGCAGCCGGTGTAGATGTTCGGGAAACCGGCCCAGGACGAGTCCACCGAAGACTGGGTGACCGTGAAGTGGTCCCCGTAGTCGGGGGAGCTCAGGCACATCTGCTGGCTGCCGTTGTTCCGCACGATCATCTGATTGGACACGTCGGCGTGCGCGTCGGTCGTGCAGGTGGTCCAGCCCCCGCTGCCGTTGCCGCTTACGCCCGCCGCGAGGGCGTACGTCACGCCGCCGGTGAGCGCAAGTGCTATAGCGCTGAATATCGTGATAAATCGCTTCGAAAAGCGACCAGTGCGAAGCCAGTATCTTACACGCACCGCATTCCCCCGATTATTCCTTATGTCTGAAATATGACGAAACGATGAGTAGTTTCACTTATTTCAAAGAATGTTCACAGAAGTAAGATTGCCGTATTTTATGAATTACGTCAAGTGGTGTTGATATTTCAGGTTTGAATCGATAAATATCAACATGAGATTTAAGTGACGCTTTGTGATGCGGGCCTGATCTCGCCGGAAAGCCAACGGAGACGCGGAGCCCTGGATCCTCAGATGAGGATCCAGGGCTCCGCCGGGTTGCGAGCCTGGTCAGGCGGGTTCCCAGACCTGGCCGGCCTGGCGGGCGCAGTCTTCCTGGACGAGCTGGGTGCCGAGGGTGGTGGAGTTCCCGTTGTCGTCGAGGCACTTGCCGGAGTTGGCGTTCATGAGCTCCCCGTCGGGGAGGACGGACCATTGCTGGTTCTTGCCGCCGTTACAGGTGAACAGCTCGGCGTCGCCTCCGTTGAGGGTGCTGTTGCTCTGCATGTCGAGGCAGGTGCCCTGGATCTTGATGGTGCCGTCGGGGTTGACGGCCCATTTCTGGCCGGGGCCGTCGTTGCAGGTGTAGAGGTCGACCTTGGTGTTGTTGGCGGTGGCCTGCTGGTAGTCGTCCATGCAGTCGCCCTTGATGCCGGAGAGGATTTCTGCGGCGGGGGGACTCCACTGCTGGCCCGTGGCGCCGGTGCAGTTCTCGATGTCGAGCTGGGTGTTGTTGGTGCTGCTGTTCCCGGGGTCGGACAGGCAGCGGCCGGATAGCGGGTTGTAGAATTCCCCGCTGGACTGAAGGTTCCACTCCTGTTTCGGGTCGGTGCGATCGCAGGCCTGGATGGTGGCCTTGGAGCCGCTGTTGGTGCCGGGGATAGCGAGGCACCGGCTGACGTCGGCGTTGAGGATGATTTCGCCGCCGTTGCCGGTGCTGCCGGGGGTGTCGGGTGGGTAGTAGCTCCAGTTCTGGCTGACGTTGCCGTTGCAGGCGAAGACGTGGATGGCGGTGCCGGCGGTGGTGGTGCCGGACGGGTCGTCGATGCACATGCCGCTGACGGAGGAGGTGACGGGACCGGGCTGGTTGGTCCAGCTGCTGCGCAGGGGCGAGATGACGCTGAGGTCGAACGTGACCGATCCGCTGGCGCCGGAGGCGTCGGTGGCGGTGGCGGTGATCTTTCTGTCGCCGTCGGTCGGGTCGAGGTCGCCGGAGATGACGCCGGTGGCGGAGTTGATGGTGAGCTGCTCGGGGAGCCCGGTGGCGGTCCAGGTGATGGCCTGGCTGGCGTCGGAGTCGGTGGCCTGCATGGGGATGCGGGGGCTGACCTGGCTCCAGCCCATGGCCTGGTTTCCCGGATTGTCGACGGTGACGGTGTCGCCGCTGCTGCTGTAGGCGAGCCCGGAGATCCCGTTGGGGGTGCCTTCGCCGGTCGGGCCGTCGTATCCGGAGACGCCGCTGCACAGGTACTGGCGGTTGGACTCGCAGGTGCCGTTGGAGCCGCTGGTGACGTCGTTGAAGCCGCCGGATGCCCCGGACTGGTAGGGGTAGGAAGCGGGGTAGGTCCCGGCCTGCGGGAGCCCGTTGAGGGCGTAGGCGCCGGTGATGATGGCGGCGGCGAGGGCGTCGCCGCCGCCCACTCCCCACCCGGCGGTGCGGGAGGTGCCGTGGGCGGTGGAGTCGTAGACGGCCGTACCGGTGGTCGGGTCGGCGTCGGCGGAGACATCGTTGCCGGTGCGGTTGGGACACCCGGTGTCGGTCTGCCAGGAGGGCTTGGGCTCGAAGGCGGAGCAGCCCGAGCCAGTGGAGCTCCAGGCGGTCTCGGTGTATCCCCGGGAGGTGCTGCTGTCAGCGGTCAGCGTGGTGCCGCCGACGGCGGTGACGTACTGCGAGGAGGCGGGCCAGCGGCTGCCCAGGGCGGCTGCGCCGGCCGGGAAAACGACCGCCTTGCCGGGGGCGTTGAAGTATGCCTGGTCGTCGGCGGTCTCGCCGGGGAACTCGGCGGTCACCCAGTCGCCGGTGATGAAGTCGGCGTCGTTCTCGGCGGTGATTGCGGCCTGGCCGAGGTCGCCGAGTGAGGCGCTGTCGCCCTCGACGAGCAGGATCTGGCAGTTGGGGCAGATCGCGGTGACCGCGTCGATGCTGAGCGAGTCCTCCCAGGTCCAGTCCGTGCCGGTCGTCGGCGCGGTGGCCGGGAGCGGGGAGGCCTGGTTGTTCTCGTTGACCGTTTTCACGCACCCGGAGCCGATGTTGCCGTCGGCGGCGCAGGCGGCGGAGGTGTCGGTCAGTCCTTCCCCTGCCCGGTAGGCGGCGAGGTCGGCGGCGGCGGTCGGGTCGTCGTAGGCGCTGATGACCGCGACAGTCTCCGGTGCGCCGCCGGACATGCCCCCAGTCGGGGACGTGGACGACGAGGTCAAGTTGTAGGCCTGCTGGAGCTGGGCGGGGGAGTACCCGGCGGCGGCCGCTGCCGCGGCGGCGGCCGAGTTCCCGGGCTTGGCATGCGCGGTCGCGGCCCGGTCGGCCGATGCGCGGGCGGCGCTGGCCGGGGCGGGTCGGCTGATGGCCGCGGCCTGCGCCTTCGCCTTGGCGGCCGCCGGAGCCGTCACGTGCTTGACCGGCTGCCCGATCAGGTCCTTCAGCGGAGCCTTTCCGGCGGTCGGCCGCGCCGCCGTGGTGCTCGCGGTCGCGGGCGCCGCCGTGCTGGCGGCCGCGGTCACGGCCGCGGCCAGGACCAGCATCAATGCCGCGAGCGGCACTGTGACCGCGCGGAATCGCGATCTCCTGAAGAACTGCACCCCGAATCACTCCTAACGGATCTATGGCGTCTCACCCGCCTCAACCGGCTGATCATCTCGCGCGAAACTAATAGGGACCTAACAGGAACCTAATTTCCCGATCGTTACAGCACGTCAATTGGTATCTGTTAGGTCGGAGTTAGATCGGTATTAGACGCGATCAGCAAGATGTCCCTCAGTCCTGTTCGGAGTTGAAGGGAACGCTGATGCGCACCTGGTCGCGGCTACCCGTGCTCGCGGCGGCGTCCGCCACGTTGCTGATCCCCTCGCTGGCGGTGTCCGCGCCGCTCGCGCGGGCGTCGGTGTCCGCGGACGGCGCCACCCACCGGTCCGCCCCGGCCGCGCACCGCGCCCCCTCGGCCCCGGCGCGCCCGGGGACCGGGAAGCAGGCGGAGCTGGTCGCGGCGGCGCTGAAGCAGGCGAAGTCCTCCGGCAAGCCCGTGTCCGTAGGATCCTCGTCCTCGGTCAATCCGGACGGGACCTTCACGGCGGCCCTGGCCGCTGCCCCGGCCAGGGCCGTGAACGGCGGCTACCAGGTGAAGATCCCTTCTGCGCTGGACGGCGCGACCGTGAAGTCGGCGGCGGTGACCGCCGAGGTGGCGTGCTCTGGCCCCGCGAAGCTGACCCTGTCGGTGATCGGCGCGGGCGGCCAGTCCCTGGGCGGCGGCAGCGCCTGGAAATCCTCCCGGAGCGTGTCCTGCGGTTCGTCCGCCGTCTCGCTTCCGGTGACGGGCGCGGCGAAGCAGGCGGCCGGGAACGACTGGCGGACGTTCACGTTCCGCCTGTCCGGGGCCAAGGCCTCCCAGCCGTCCCTGGCGGTCACCTACACGAAGCCCGCCGCGACGCCGACCGGGCTGGCGGTCTCGTCGGGAACCCTGAAAGACGCGGCGTGCGGCGGCACGTCAGCCCCGGCGGTCTCACCCGGAACACCGGCGACCATGCAGGCCGGGGTGTATGACGCCGACGGCGCGCCGCAGGCGGCCCGTTTCACCTACTGGGTGAAGGGCACCGCCAAGAAGACGACGGTCACCTCCGCCGTGGCCGACAGCGGCCAGACGGCGAGGGCGGTCATCCCGGCGGGCTTCACCAAGGGCCTGGCCAGGAACTCCGTCGTCGACTGGACCGCGGCCCCGGCCGGTTCCTCGTTGTCGGCCTCCTCGGCGGCGTGCGCCATGGCGGTGGACGCCGCGGCCGAGCAGGGCGCTCCGACGATCTCCGGCGGCCCGGCCAGCGACCCGGCCCCGGGGACGCAGGAGACCTACACGGTCACGGCGGCGGCCGCCACCCAGTCCGGGGTGACGCCCACCGCGGTGGTGTGGGGCCTGGACGACCCGCCACCCGTCTCGGACCCGCCCGCGTCCCAGACGGTATCCATCGCCTCGGGAGACACCTCGGCGCAGGTCCAGGCCATCGTGCCGTCCCCGGGCCCGCACGCCTTCTACGCCTACGTCCAGTACTCCGACGGATCGGTCTCCGGCACCGCGACCAGCCAGTTCACCGCCGACAACGACTCGCAGGTGGACTGCCCCAGCTTCGCCGACGCCCTGAGCAACACGCTGTGCACGACCGGCTCGCTGACCGGCCCGATCGCGACAACGACCCACGCCAACCAGATGATCTCCAACGGCTCCGGCGACACCAGCGGGACCGCGGACGCGGACGGGTTCGGGAGATCCTTCCCGGCCAGCCAGCTGCAGGCGGCGGGCTGGAACTCCGGCGGCACCGTCACGGTGGACGGGGCCACCTTCACCCTGCCGAAGTTCGGGTCCTCCGACGACGGCAACGACAACCTCCTGGCCGCCGGGCAGCAGATCGGCCTGACCGGGCAGGGCAGCTCGATGGTCTTCCTGGTCGCGGGCACGGACGGCGACACGACCGCGCCGGCGGCATCGCAGACTCCGACCCCGATGAGCCCGGTGCCGCCCGCCGGCACCACCGTGACGGGGCAGGACTGCGACCGCTACCAGACGGGCCAGTCCGGCAGCAACTGCCAGCCGGCCCCGTCCGGCACCATCACCTACGGAACCGACCTGACGAACCCGGCGGGCACCGAGAACTACGACCTGGAGGCGCCGTCCTGGCAGCAGATGACGCCGTCGATCGCGACGGTGACGCTGCCCCAGCACTCCGATAGCACCGGGCTGGTCTCCGGGTCCCCGGCGCTGTACGCGGTCAGCGTTCCCCTCGATCCCACCCAGACGGTGGTCGGCGTGACGCTCCCGGACGTGGGCGCGGTGGTGAAGGCCGCGACCAACGTCGGCTGGCCCGCGATGCACATTCTCGGCGTCGCGATCTCCAACACCACCACCGCCACCCCGGGCAACCTGCCCGCCACGACAGCCAACGCGGCCGGGCCGTGGACCGGGTCCTGGGCCTCTCCGCCTGAGTCCCCCCAGGCGCCGAAGACCGGGTCGTCCTACAACAACCAGACGATCCGCATCGTCACCCAGATGGGCTCGGCCGGGACCACGGTCACGGGCACCTCCGGCAGCAAGGACGTGGCGGTGCGCCTGCGCCTGTCCGACGCCCTGGCCGACACCGGCACGGGACCGCTGTCCATCGGATCGGTGACGGTCGCCCCGCAGTCCTCGGGCGCAGCGGTGAATACATCGCCGCTGCCTAATACGACGCCAGCGCAAGCGACGTTCAACGGCAGCAAATCGGTGACCATCCCCGCGGGCACGGACGTGTACTCCGACCCGGTGCTCCTCCCGCAGGGAGTACTGAACTCCGGAACGAACCTCACGGTCTCGATCGACCTGACCGGCTCCTACCCGTCACTGCCGACGGCGACGTACTGCTCGGCCTGCACCGAGTACGTGTCCGCGGCCGGGTCCGGCGACCAGACCGCGAACACGGACGGCACGCCGTTCTCCGGCACCGGCACGGCGACCGGCGACTTCTCCTCGATCCTGACCGGGGTCGACGCGCTGGACGTCGATCCCAATTCCACCGCCACGCAGCCGCTGTCCAAGCCGACCGTCGCGGTCCTCGGCAACGGGGTTATCGACGGCAACGTCAACGGGTCCGCCCCGGTACACGGGGCGAACCGGGTATCCGACGACCTGGCGTCGTCCCTGGCCCAGCAGCCCGGCGGCCCGGCCTACGGAGTCGTCAACGCAGGGATCGAGGCCGGACATGCTATCGGCGACTCCGACAACGGCGTCGGCTATTACGGCGGCCCGGGGGCCCTGTCGCGACTGGCCCGGGACGTCCTGGCCGAGCCGGGCATCGGCACCGTGGTCATCGAGGTAGGCGAACAGGACCTGATCAACGGCAGCACGGAACAGGACCTGTACACCAACGGCCTGATGGAACTGTCGCGGGAACTGAGCGCGTGGGGCATTACCACGATCTGGACCACCCAGGCGCCCTGCACCGGGTACTTCAAGTGCTCCTCGGCGGTGGACAACGCCCGCCAGACGGTCAACACCGACCTCCTAGCTCAGGGCATGCGGCCGGGGGAGGACTGCGTCTCCAACGCGCTCCCGCCCTGCCAGTACACCGCGGACTTCGCCACCCAGGTCGGCCAGTACGACGCGACCGGCTTCCCGGACGAACTCACCGCCGCGGCCGACGCCGGAGACCACGTGAACCTCTCCAACGCCGGCTACGCCGCCGAGACCCGAACCATCCCGGTCACCCCCGGGACAACCCCGCTGTCGGCCGCCGCGCCGCCCCAGTACTGACCCGGTGATTGCCATGAGCAGACGGTCTTCCTTCTTCCTCCGCAAAGGAAACGGACACGCGATGCGCAGGTTCCTGATCCCGCTGATGCTGGCGGTGTTCTCCCTGTTCGCCGGAATGCTGGCCACGGCCCCTCCGGCCGCGGCCAAGGCGGTTCCGCCGCCGGTGAAGCACCAGAAGCCGGTTCCGGTGCATGTGGTGCAGGGGAGGCACGTGTCGCTGCCGAAGCTGCAGCCGCCGCGTGTGGTGAAGACGACGTGGCCGTCGGCGGCTTCCGCCGTGGTGACGCCGGGTTCGTCGGCGACCCGGGCCGGGTCGACCCCGATCTCGGTGAGCGTGGCCGGGGGGTCGTCTGCGAAGCAGGGGAAGGCGCCTGCCGCGAAGCGTTCCTCCTCTGCTTCGGCCTCGCCGTCGGCTGCTTCCGCGTCTGCGAAGCCATCGCCCTCCGGGTCGGCTAGCCCGTCGCGGTCGTCTTCGGCCAGGCCCTCGTCGTCGTCCTCTCAGGCCGGTTCGGTCTTGCCGCAGGCGCCTTCCTCTGCGAGCCCGTCTGGGTCTGCGTCTGCGAAGCCGGGGGAGAAGTCTGCCTCTGTGCAGTCGGTGTTCTCTTCTTCGCCGTCGGCTTCTCCGTCCGCGTCATCATCGTCTTCGTCTTCGTCGCCGGGCCAGGTGAAGGTGTCGGTGGCGTCGCAGAAGATCGCGTCGGCGCTGGGCATTCACGGCGTGGTGTTCTCGGTGGGGAACGCGGCCGGGACTGGCCGCTCCAGGCTCAGCGTGAAGCTGGACTATTCGGCGTTCCGGGACGCGTACGGCGGGGACTACGCGTCGCGGCTGCACCTGGTGGAG
>WRBL01000203.1 GCA_009784565.1 Streptosporangiales bacterium
CACGCCACCGACAAGTGCCGGGAGAGCGAGCCGCCGCTGGAGGGGCCGGAGCCGGCCCATCGCTTCTCCTGCTGGCACCCGGTGGACGGGCCGCTGCAGCTTGCCCTGGTCGGCGAGGCAGGCCCGTCCGCCGAGGACTCCGGTCTCACCATCAAGGAGACGCTTGACGGCGAGCCCGGTGAAGACGTTTCCGCGGAAACGCAGGCTGACACCGACGCTCCCGCCGAATCCGCCGTCGACGAGCCCGCAGCCGACAAGCAGCCCGTGGCCCAGGTCACCGAGCCCGCCCCGGCCAAGGACGTTTCCGCGGAAACGCGGGCCCCGCTGCTTCAGGTGAAGAACCTGGTCAAGGAGTTCCCGGTCACCTCGGGCGCGATCCTGCAGCGCAAGGTGGGGAGTGTTAAGGCGGTCTCCGACGTCTCCATCGACCTGCCCGCCGGGGAAACCCTCGGCCTGGTTGGCGAGTCCGGCTGCGGCAAGACCACCCTGGGCAAGATGATCGTCGCCCTTGAGAAGCCGAACTCTGGCTCCGTTCTTCTCGACGGCACCGACGTGTCCGCGCTCAAGGGCGGCGACCTGCGCAAGACGCGCCGGGACCTGCAGCTCATGTTCCAGGACCCGTACTCCTCGCTCGATCCCCGGATGCGCGTCGGCTCGATCATCCGCGAGCCGCTTGAGATCCAGGGCACCGGCTCGGCGAAGGAACGTCACAACCGGGTCTTCGAGCTGCTGGGCGAGGTTGGCCTGCCGCGCAACGCGGTGGAGCGGTACCCGCATGAGTTCTCCGGCGGCCAGCGGCAGCGCATCGGCCTGGCCCGCGCGCTCGCCCTCAACCCGAAGGTGATCGTCGCCGACGAGCCGGTCTCGGCTCTCGACGTGTCGATCCGGGCCCAGGTCCTGAACCTGATGCGGCGCCTGCAGGCCGCCCACGGGACGTCCTACATGGTCATCTCCCACGACCTGGCGGTCGTGAAGTACCTGGCTGAGCGCATCGGCGTCATGTACCTGGGCAAGCTGGTCGAGCTCGGTTCCAGTGCCGACATCTACGAGCGCGCCGCCCACCCCTACACGGCGGGCCTTATCGACACGATTCCGGTGCCGGATCCGTCGGTCGCCAAGAACCGGGACAGCGCCGCGATCAAGGGTGAGCTGCCGAGCCCGGTGAACCCCCCGTCGGGCTGCCGGTTCCGCACCCGGTGCCCGTTCGCCCAGGAGATCTGCGCGACGGAAGAGCCGCAGCTCCGTTCCTTCGGCCCTGGCCACGTAGCCGCATGCCACTTCCCCCTTCAAACTCCGGCTCCTGCCCCGTCGGAGCCCGCCGCCGCCGAGGCGCCGGCGTAAGAAGTCCCGGTCCGCCGCCGCAGTTGCGTAAGGCGCGATAACTTCCGATACTTCATCCATGGCGGCACCCGCGTCGAATCCCCCGGCGTCCCCCGACTCTGACGGCCGGGGACTGCGCGCCTCGGATTCCGAGCGCGACGAGGCGGCCGGCGAGCTCGGCGAGCATTACGCCGCGGGCCGGCTGTCGCCCCACACGTTCGAGCACCGGATGAGCGCGGCGATGAGCGCCCGCCGCCGGTCTCAGCTGCCTCCGCTGCTGGCCGATCTCCCGCCCCGGGAGCGGACCCGCTCCCCGCTGGCCGCCCGCTGGCTGAAGGTCCGGGACGAGGCGGGCGCGGTGATGCGCTCGGTTCTGGACGGACTGGGCCTGGGCAGCGGCGGTTACCCGGCCCTGCCCCCGCCGCCGGCCGGGGCCGTGTCCGCGGCGCGGCCGCCGGCGCCGCTGCCGTTCCCGCGCGGATCCGGGACGTCGTTCACCATCGGCCGCGACCGGGAGTGCGACCTGACCCTGGAGGACCCGACCGTGTCCCGGGAGCACGCGATCCTGCAGCGGGCCAGCGCGGACGAGGCGGACAGCTGGACGCTTACCGACCTGGATTCCACCAACGGCACCCGGGTCAACGGCTGGCGGGTCCGCGGCACGGCCCCGGTCCGGGCCGGGGACATCGTCCGGTTCGGCGAGAGCGAGCACACCCTGACTCCCTCGGGAGATTAACGGAGACCCCCGTGTCAGCCTGCGATTGCGGGGGCGGGCGGGACATGCTCTAGAGTCAGATGCCGTGACAACCGTTCTCCTCGTCCGGCACGGGCTTACCGCGGCGACCGGGCACGTGCTCTCCGGCTGGACACCCGGCGTCAGCCTCGACGAGCGGGGCCAGGCGCAGGCGAAGGCGCTCGGGGCCCGGCTGGCCCCCGTACCGCTGGACGCCGTGGTGACCAGTCCCCTCGACCGCTGCCGCGAGACCGCTCAGGCGATCCTCGACGCGCGGGCCGGACAGGAAGGCCAGCCGCGAGAGCTGACCACCGACGAGCGGGTGGGGGAGTGCCGGTACGGCGACTGGACCGGGAAGCCCCTGAAGGAGCTGGCCAAGGACGAGCTGTGGCCGGTCGTCCAGGCGCACCCGAGCGCCGTGCGCTTCCCCGGGCCCGAGGGCGAGGCCATGACCGACATGCAGCACCGCGCGGTCAGCGCGGTCCGGGAATGGAACGACAAGCTCGGGAAAGACGCTACCTATGTCGTCTGCTCCCACGGCGACGTTATCAAGGCGATCGTCGCCGACGCCCTCGGACTGCACCTGGATCAATATCAGCGAATCCTCGCCGACCCCTGCTCGCTGACCGTGATCCGCTACACGCAGCTGCGGCCGTTCGTGGCCCGGATGAACGACACCGGGGGCGGCACCGACGATCTGCTGCCGAAGCCGGAAAACAAGACAGACGAGGCCGGCGACGGCAACAGCAGCGACGCCGTCATTGGCGGCGGCGCGGGCAGCGCGGGAGGATAGAGCTATGCCGGTCTTTTACTATGACCCGCCGGACAGGTTCGTGGCCGGCTCGGTCGGGCAGCCTGGCGACCGCACGTTTTACCTGCAGGCGATCTCCACCGGCCGCGTGACCAGCGTCGTCCTGGAGAAATTCCAGGTCAGCCTGCTGGCAGAGCGCATTGACGAACTGCTGGACGAGGTGCTGCGCCGCACCGGCGGCGACGTGACGATCCCCGCGGCCGCGCCGGCCGCCCTGAAGGACGACGAGCCGCTGGACCTGCCGCTCACCGAGGACTTCCGGGTAGGCGCCATCGCCCTGGCCTGGGACAGCGAGGGCGACCGGGTCGTCATCGAGGCGCAGGAGGAGAGCGAGGAACCGGTCGAGCCCCTGGCCGACGACGTGCCGGTCGACGGTCCGGGCGTGCTGCGGGTGCGGATCTCGCCCGCGGCGGCGCGGGCGTTCGCCGAGCGCGCCCTGAGCCTGGTGGCGGCCGGCCGGCCGCCGTGCCCGCTGTGCGGGCTGCCGCTGGACGCGGGCGGGCACATCTGTCCCCGGCAGAACGGCCACCGGGCCGCCGTCGCCGATGAGTAAGAGCCCCCATGACTGACACGGCCGCGCGCCCGGAGGCCAGCGACGGGGAACAGGCCGCGCTGGACCTCCTGACCCACGGTGCCCTCGAGGTCGAAGGGCGTCTGGTCGACGCGTCCAACGCGACGCTGTTCTGCGGGATCTCCTCCGGCGGCGCCGAGGCCCAGTGCGTATACAAGCCGGTCGCGGGGGAGCGCCCGCTGTGGGACTTTCCGGACGGGACCCTGGCCGGCCGGGAGGTCGCGGCCTACGCGATCAGCAAGGCGGCGGGCTGGAACATCGTGCCGCCCACGGTGATGCGCGACGGGCCGTTCGGCCCCGGCATGGTGCAGCTGTGGGTGGACGCCGACCCGGAAACGGACCTGATCGCCCTGTCCCGCAGCACCACGCACCCGGGGCTGCGGGAGATGACGGTGCTCGACGCGGTGATCAACAACGCCGACCGCAAGATCGGTCACCTGCTCCCGGTGCCCGGCGGCCACCTGTACGGCTGCGACCACGGTGTCTGCTTCTCCGAGGACTACAAGCTCCGCACCGTCCTATGGCAGTGGCGCGGCGATCAGCTGCCGGAATCCTCGGTCGAGGCGCTGTGCCGCCTGCAGGAGGGCCTGGTCGACGGGGCGCTGGCCAGCGAACTGCCCCGCCACCTCACCGGCCCCGAGGTCAGCGCCACCTGGGACCGGATCAACCAGCTGATCGACAACCGCATTCACCCGTTCCCGCCGGACGACTGGCCCGCCATCCCCTGGCCGCCGTACTAAGAAGACTGGCGGGATGAGCGGCACGGCGATGATCCGGCTCCGGGACGGCGCTGAACTGTGGACGGCGGTCAGCGGGACAGGGCCGCCCGTCGGGCTTCTGCACGGCGGCCCGGGCCTGTGGGACTACCTCGCTCCGTTGGCGGCGCTGCTCGACGGGGAGTTCACGGTGGCCAGGTTCGACCAGCGCGGCTGCGGGCGATCGACCGGCCGCGGCGGGCCGTTCACCATCGCGCAGGCAGTCGAGGACCTGGATCACGTCCGGTCGGCGCTCGGCTTCGGCCGTGCTGACCCGGCCGCGAAACTCGCCCGGGGTTACCATCTGCACGATTGCGCCACGCGTCGCCGCTGACATCGAGACGTCCCTGAGTCGCAAGAGCTTCCACGGCTGGATCGCGGCAAACTGGCCTCCGGCCCGGGCTGGAAGGGGTGAACTTCGGTGGCGGGAATCTGGCTGCGACCCGGATCGCGGCCGCTGTCCCGCCAGTTAGCTGAAGACTTCGTCCAGCGTCTTAGCGGTCACGGCGCGGGTTCCCCACGTGTCCAGCTGGTCTCTGGAGGCTTCGGTTACTCTTCTGGAGGCGCTTTCGGGGAGCGAACCGAACTTGGCGGTCAGTACCCGGATGAGCATGCGGGCTTCTCCGCGGGTTTCTCCGCGAGCCTCGCCCTGGGCTTCGAGCATCTCTGCCGTGGTCACGTACGCCTCCTTTGCTTCCGGGCCGAGTGCGTCCGCCACGCGGCCGATCTCGCTGTCGGGCGCCTCGCCGACATCCCTAATGTACGCCAGGAGCGCCTTGAACTCCTCAAGCCCGCCGGGCCGGCGCAGCATCGCCCGGAGTTCATCGAACAGTTTCCACAGCACCTCGTGCGCCAGCGGATTGTCGGGGGCATCCTTCATCGACACCAGGGTGACCCGGACCGTCGGTGTCGTGTCTCGGCCTCTCAGCTGGTCAAAGTCGATGATGGCCAAGTCATCGAGAAGGAAGGAGAACCGGGGAAGGTACTCCGCATTTCCCTCATCTCCGGTTACGCCGAGAGCGGGGTCAATCAGCTCCTCCAGCCGACGCGGAGCTGACCACTGGCTCTTGCCGTTGTAGACAACCAGCGGGATCACCGGTGGCAGCCTCCGGGCTCGGGGGCTCTGATCCAGGTACCGATCCCAGATTCTGGTTATATATCTCAGCATGCGGTAGGCCATGAGCGGATCGCTCGTGCTCTGATGCTCCATCAGCACAAACACGAACGCGTCCCGTCCGTCCAAGGGGGCGCTGAGCAGCAGATCGGAGTGGCGCTACGAACGTGCCCGGTACTTGAACCAGCTGTTCCAGGTCCAGCCGACCCGTCAGGTTCTGCGGCAGCACCGCGCGTAGCTGGGAGGCCGCGTGCTCGGGCTTGCCGAGGATCATCTTGAACAGCGAATCATGCGGGGTGAGCTGACTGCCTGAATGCAGCCGACTAGAGGCGTCCTCACCTGAAGACAGACGACTGCCCCCGTTATCTGTCTGGTATGGCATACCGGAACTATACCGGCGGCCACTGACATTCCGTCGTCTAGTGGGCTGCCGAAGAGGGACGCGCGCAGCGTTGCCCTGCCTGTCGCGGTGGTCCGGCAGCGAGGCGTGCTGTCCACCGCGTCGTCAGGCCGGCCGGGAGGTGACGGTGTCCCGGTACCGGCGGAACGCGGGCAGCACCGCGCCGAGGGCTACCGCCCCGGCGATCGTGAGCAGGCCGCCGGCCAGGGCGCTGGTCACCGGGGACGTCATCGAGGCGAGCAGGCCTGATTCCAGCGAGCCGAGCTGCGGGACGCCCGCGCCGACCACGTAGTCGGCCGCGTTGACCCGGCCCCGAAGGTCATCCGGCGTCACCACCTACACGATGACTCCCCGGATCACCACGGTGAACGTGTCCGCCGCGCCCGCCACGCCCAGGGCCAGCAGCGTCAGCCACAGCCACGTCGACACCGCGAACACGGCGAACGCGGCACCCCAGAGCGACACGGTGAGCAGCATGAGCAGCCCGTGCCGGGAGAAGTGCTTCAGCGGCCCGGAGAGCACGGCCGTCACCATGCCGCCGACGCCGATCGCGGTGGTGAACAGGCCGAGGATTCGCGGGTCGCCGCCGAACCGTTCGGCGTTGAGCGCGGGGAACAGCGATAGCGGCAGCGCGAAGAAGGTGGCGTTCGCGTCGGCCAGGAACGTTCCGGCCAGGATCTTGTTCCGCCAGATGTAGTGCAGGCCCTCAAGCGAGAGAGCAAGCCCGCTCCGTTTGGAATGACCGGGTCCGGGATTGGTCTTCGGGGACATGGCGGGCAGGCGGATGACCGCGTAGAGGGACCCGGCGAAGCTGAGCGCGTCGATCAGGTAGCAGCCCTTCAGCCCGGCCGCGGCCGTGAGCAGGCCGGCCAGGCCGGGTCCGGCGATCATCGCGACCTGGAAGATGATCCGGTTCAGCGCCATCGCCGCGGTCAGCTGCTCCTTCGGGACCAGGCGGGGGATGAGCGTCTGGCGGGCGGGCGCGTTGACCGCGATCAGCGCGCTGCAGGCCGCCTGCAGCGCGTAGAGCAGCCAGATCGACCGGAGCCCGGCCATCGCCTGCGCGAACAGGAGCCCCGACGCCAGGATCTGGGCGACGGTCACCGCCAGCAGCAGCCTGCGCCGGTCCACCCGGTCGGCCAGGGACCCGCCGGGCATCGCGATGAGCAGCAGCGGGACGAACACCGCGACCCCGAGCCCGCCGGTCGCCGTGGTCGAGTGCGTGTCGTTCCACGCCTGCAGCGGCAGGGCGAAGTTCGTCATCGCGCCGCCGGTCGCCGACAGCATCGAGCCGGTCCACAGCCGCCGGAAGTTGGGGTTCTCGCGCAGCGGCGTGACGTCGGTGAGGAGCTTCACCGGCCGATTATCCCCGGCCACCAGGCCGTCAGCTAACCCTTTTACGCCGAACGAGTCTTCGCCGACTGCCCGGCCCCGGGCGGGTTACCCGTGCTTCAGGCTGCCTGTGAACCGCCGCCAGGCGCTGGCATCCACCGCGAGCACGGCCCGGTTCTCGCTGGCGCGCTGCTTCGTGTCCCGCACGAGAACCCGCCCGTCGCCGTCGCCTGCTTCGACGCAGTTGCCTCCGCCGGAGCCGCTATAGCTGGCCTTACGCCAGTTCGTCTCCTTGCTCATATTCGTCGGCGACCCTCTCCATCAGTGCCAGGGACTCGGTTCCCTTGAGTGCTTCTGTCCGGAGCGTATCGAAGCGGACCTCCAAGGTGCCGATGAGTCCGGGCTCTTCGACGGTCATGCCGTCCACGATCGTCTCCATGTAGCCCACATGCCGTCCGGGGATCTCCGCGGTGACGAACGCGCCGTTCAGGCCAGAGTGAGCCTTCGCCGTGAGGATCTGGATGGTGATGTTCGGCTGCTGCGCCAGGTGCACCAGACGTCGTAGCTGGGAGGCCATGACCTTCCGCGAGCCGATCTCCCGGTACAGCACGCCTGCGTCGAGGAGCACCCAGAGCCGGGGCGGGTTCTCCTTGACCAGGACGCGCTGACGATCCAGCCGTCCCTGCAGGCGCTCTTCGATGAGTTCGGGAGTGGCGTCGGGGTGGGTGGCGAGAATAGCCCGAGCGTAATCGGCTTCTTGGAAGAGTCCGGGAATGAGCAGATTCTCGAACATCCGCATGACGGTCGCCTCCGCCTCGTAGGGAGGGAACGGCCGGAAGCCCGAGGAGAACGGCAGGCCGTGCAGGCGCTTCTCCAGGTCCTCGAACGTGCCGGGCTGCTTGAAGACGCGGTCCAGCGCCCGGGCCTGGTCGGGAGTGGGGGCGCGGTAGCCGGTCTCGATGTTGGCGATCGTGGAGCCGGTGTGCCCGATCGCGGCCCCGAGGTCGTCGCGGGACAGGCCGTGCTGTTCGCGCATCTTCCGGAGCAGGTTGCCCAGGAGTATCCGGTCCGGGTCCTCACGGCTGGCGCTCACGGCTTCACGTCCCAACACGGAGTTCACGGCCCTGCCACAGTCGCGAGGCGGGCGTCACGGGAGGCTTGTGACAGTAGATTAACCGTCTGTGTCCCTGAAATCCTGATTTCCGGTAGCCCGGCGTGTCGGGCTTGGTCGACGAAGATCATTCAGCGAGGGGACATGATGACGACCAGCGAGACCTGGACCGCGAACCTGCGGACGCTCACCACCGGCCAGCAGGAGATCCTGCTGGAGAGCGTGAGCGACCTGCTTCGGCATCCGGACGCGATCAGCGATGTGCTGGAGACCGAGGCCCACATCCTGGCCGAGGAAGTCCGGCGGAGCCTCCCGCCGCGTGGGGACGGGGCGTGAGGATGGACGCCTACACCGAGATCGCCCGCCTGCTGGGCCCGCGCCGCGTCAGGCCCTGGATCTGGTCGGTCGTCCCGAAGGCCGTCGATCGCTCGGCCGTCGGCCTCGGCGTCAGCGACAGCGAGGCCCGCGCCCGCGAAGCCGTCGAGGGCATCATGGCCACGTATCCGGGAGTCGCCGCCTTCGGCGCCCTGGAAGGCCCCGCCACCCGCGAACGCTGCCTCCGCACCACCGCCGGCACCTTCACCTGGGTCTCGTGCCGCTGATCCAGTACCGCCGGGTCGGGATTCCGGCGGAGTCGATGATGACGGAGTCCAGTGTCCCGCCGCAGCGCTCGATCACGGCGGCCGAGGCGGCGTTGTCGTCGTCGCAGCAGACCAGGACCCGGCCGATTCCCAGGGACCGGGCGATCACGAGGCCCTGGCGCAGGATCTCCGTGGCATAGCCGCGCCGCCGGAAGTCCGGGAGGACTCCGTAGCCGATGTGGCCTGCTTCGCGTTCCAGAAAATCGTTGAGCTGGTGCCGGATGGATACGCGCCCGACAATGGTCCCGCCGACGTCGGCGACCAGGATGGTGCCGGGAACCCAGCCGTCGGGCAGGCCGACTCCGTGCCGGTGATCCTCAAGCATGGCGAGGTAGGAATCCCACGGGGCCTCGGGGGCGAACAGGAGGCCGAAGGGAAACCCTTCCTTCGCCATGATCTCGTGGGCGCGCCGGAACTCTGCCTCGTCTTCCGCCCGGAGCGGGCGGAGCCGCAGGGGGGTGCCGCTGACCATCGAGCAAGGTTAACCCGCTCTTGACCTGCCGCACGGTCTCGGATTCCTTCACCCCGGAAAAATTGTCGATTTTCTGCTCTGGCCGCTCCCGGAAGCCCGGGTCAGGGGACCGGGGACCCGCGCCGTCCAGCGAGACCAGCCGCACCTGATCCTGAAGCGCGCCCCGGCCGACAACTCGGCCCCGCACCGCCGGCTACGGAGACCCGCCCGCCATTGACGGCGGCACCGGGGGCAGCACGCCGCACTGGCCACTGCCCCCGGTTTGCTCTCCGTTCTCCGGACCTGGGGTGTCGCTGACGCGATCCGAGGACCGTCGTCTACCGGCCTGCCAGATGTATGCTGAGCCCGTGCGAAGCGCCGTGCGTGCCGGATGGTGGCGTCCCGAATAGGGACGGTCACCTAACCCGCGCGCGTCGAATCCGCGGCCGTCCATCCAGATGGGCGGCCGTTTCTGCTGACCAGGTCCAGGTCGCCCGTGATCGTTCGAGGAGCGACCAAATGACCATCAGCGAAACCGTCTCCGATTCCCTCGCGGCCGCACAGCGCCGGTCGCGGCAGATCGAGCGGGAGATCGCGCTCGGCGATGCCGATGCCTTCCGGATCCTGACCGGGGACCGGCCCACCGGGCACCTGCACGTGGGGCACTACTTCGGCACCCTGGCCAACCGGGTGCGGCTGCAGGACGCCGGCGCCGAGCTGTTCGTCTTGGTCGCCGACTACCAGGTGCTGACCGACCGCGACAGCGTCGGGCACCTGGGCGAGTACGTGACCAGCATGGTCTGCGACTACCTGGCGGCCGGCGTCGACCCGGCGAAGTCGGTGATCTTCGCGCACAGCGCGGTTCCGGAGCTCAACCAGCTGCTGCTGCCGTTCCTGTCCCTGGTGTCGGTGGGCGAGCTGCAGCGCAACCCGACGGTGAAAGCCGAGACCGCCCGTTCGCGGCAGTCCTCGGTCAGCGGGCTGATGTTCTGCTACCCGGTGCACCAGGCGGCCGACATCCTCGCGGTCAAGGCGAACCTGGTGCCGGCCGGGCAGGACCAGCTGCCGCACGTGGAGATCACCCGGCTGGCCGCCCGGCGGTTCAACGAACGGTACGGGGCCACGTTCCCCGAACCGGACACCCTGCTGTCCTCGGCCCCGCTGCTGCTGGGCACCGACGGAGGGAAGATGAGCAAGAGCCGTGGCAACGCGATCGAGCTGCGGGCCACCGCCGACGAAACCGCGGGGCTGATCAAGCGGGCCAGGACGGATACGGTCCGGGAGATCACCTACGATCCGGCGAATCGCCCGGAGGTGTCGTCGCTGGTGCTGCTGGCCGCCCTCTGCCTCGACGCTGACCCCGTATCGGTCGCCGCGGGCATCGGCTCCGGTGGAGCCGCGGCGCTCAAGCGGGTCGTGACCGAGGCGGTCAACGAGAAGTTCGCGCCGCTGCGCGCCCGCCGGGCCGAGCTGGCCCGTGAACCCGGCTACGTCCGGCAGGTCCTCCGGGACGGATGCGAGGCGGCCCGGTCCGTCGCGACCGCCACTCTGACCGAGGTCCGTGACGCCATGTCCATGCGCTACTGACCCTGCGCGGGAGAGTACAAGGTCGGCTTGCCATGCTCCTTCTGGGCGTGGACCTTCCCTTCTTTGCGCAAGAGGGTGAGCACGTAGCGCACCTGGTGCGGAGTCAGGCCGGTCGCAGGGGAGAGCGTGTCCACGGTCGCCGGGCCGTGAGCGGCGAGATATTCGTAGACGGCCTGGGCGTTGGCCTGGCGGTCGGCGGGGGGACGGGCGAGGCGGCTCTCCGTTCCGCTGGCGGGCCCGGGATCGGGCGCCTGGGCCGAAGGCGCCCGGTATTCGTATGTCCTGGCCCCTCCGTCTCCGACGGGCTGGGCGAGTCCCAGTTTGACGAGCCCGGTCAGAGTAGCCGTCGCGACCCTGGAATCCATGGGGAACGCGGCGCGCAGCGACTTGTTCGTCCAGCATGTCCCGTGCCGCATCGCGACCAGCGCGTGCCGTTGCACGTCCGTCATCAGCGGATTGCCCGGAAGCGTGCCGAGCCAGGAAAGGTCGTCTTCGGACAGAAGGACGTGGTTCGGAACCCGCACGGTGAACCGGATGCCCTGGTCGTGGAATCTCGGCGGTGTCATGTTCGCCTCGTGCAGGGCACGCAGCACGGTGGGGATTCCCGACGCGAGTGCCTCGATGACCCGCCGGTCGCCGGGCAGGCCGACATTCTGGCAGATCCGGGTGAGGTATCCGTTGCGCGCGGACGTGACCCCGATGGTGCCGAGCCGGTCGACGGTGACCCCCCAGAGGCCGCCCGGGTTCGAGATGATCAGCTGGTTGGGCTCGATCTTGAGGGTGATCGACTGCGGGAGCGCGTACGGCCCGAGGTCGCGGTGGACAAGCGCGTTGGCGACCAGTTCGCGTACGACGTCGACCGGGTACTCCGGCTCGTTGCGGCCGTGCCCGTCGACGCCGAACCGGATCCGGTTGCTGGTCTTGAGTGCGACCCAGGACATCGCCTCTTCCAGCATCACGGGGATCGGGCCGTCGAACCGCTTGGAGTCCCTGGCCCGGACGGCCGCCGGATCGCCGGGCAGCGGAGGGATACTGGCCTGGATCACGGCGTTGGGCAGGAACCGCTGGGGATAGATGCCCAGGGCCAGGAGGCCGGCTACCGTCGGTGGACCTCCCGTGCTGGCCAGGACTCCGGTATTGAACAGGACCTGCTCGGGGTCCAGCCGCCGAAGGCTGGCCGAAGAGCTCTGGCAGGACCGGA